>JAFSCG010000080.1 GCA_017436885.1 Clostridia bacterium
TTGGCGTCGAAGTACCACCACTCATATTCGCCGAATTTTCCGCTTGTGTGAATGCCGTCCTCTTTTTTGAGAACAACGTCGGGCATAAGGCCGAGAGCATCAAGATCCTCGGGTCTGTCCGCCAATCTGGCAATTAACTTTTTCATATCAACCCTCCACGATTTTTATATCAATGTTTCCGGTATCGGTAATTATTCTGCATTTTCCGCCCTGACCGTCATTTGGAACGTTTACTCTGCCTGTGTCGCTTTCTGCCGTAAACACCTTGGCGCTGAGAAGAGTGCCGCGCACGTTGCCCGTATCCGTTTCCACAGAAATGGAGGGTGCGTCGACAGAATCGAGCACCACGGAGCCCGTGTCGCTTTCCACGTTCATTTCGCCCGTGGCGATCATGCGTATCAGCTTTATGATACCCGTGTCGCTATCAACGGTAGCGGAAGTGCAGTTCACGTTAACGAGAGTGATAACACCCGTTGCGGTGTCCACGTTAACGGTTTCCGCATCTGCACCCTTAACGGTAATATGACCCGTATCCGTGTGCAGATCTATATCGGCAAACGAAAAGCCCGACTCCAGATACACTTCACCAACGTCGCTATCCGCGCCAAGAGTGCCGTACTTCCCTTCGGGAAGGTAGATAACAGCCTCCGTATTGCCGCCGAAGAAGCTTATCCTTTCGTACCATTTGCGCTCGTCCGTTTCCCGCAGTACAAGGGTGCTGTTCTCCACGACGGCAGTACAGCCGAACTTTTCAAGGCGCTTGCAGACCACCCTGCATTTGCCGTCCGTGGCAAGCATCACGCGCAGGTCGCTTATATCACTTTCAAGAGAAAGGTTCTCAAAGCTTTCGTCAATATCCTGCGTATACTCGGTTACAAGATATTTTGCGCCAAGCCCCTTTATTCCCACGAACAGCACAACGCCGACGCACAGCAGTATACCCGTAATAAGCAGAGCCAATGCCAACTTGCTAAAGCCGTTCTTTTCCATAATCTATCAGACCGTTCCTTTCAGAAAAGTTTATTTCTTTTTCGCGCCTATGCGCTGTACAAGACCAATTATCTGCCCCGAAAGTACTACCGTAAGAAGCGAGTAAACTATCCTTCCAAGGGGGATATAGGTCAAAGAGAGGGCAAGGACGGTGATGTCCGTTATAAAATAAGCCCACTCAACCTTTATCTTCAGCCCGCGGGATATGCACATGGCAAGGGCATCGTCGCCGCAGGGGGCACCACCGCAACGCACGCACACGCCCGTACCCACGCCAACGAACACCGCGCCGAGAAGCGCCGCAAGCAGCGGCATTTCGTACAGCTGTGGCCAAAGTGGGTCAAATTGCTCAAAAATTCCGTAAGCCGCCGAAAAGCTGCCTGCCGCAATGGCGGAACGCATTATAAAGGTCCTGCCGAACATCCTCCACCCGGCAAAATAGCACACCGCGCTGAAAACGAAGTTGGTAAGCGACGGAGATATTCCGAACCAGTATTCAAGCAACAAATTTAGTCCGAGGGCTCCGCCCTCGGTTACCCCCGAAAGGGCGTGAACGTTGTAAAGTCCAAAGGCAAGAAAAGCACTGCCAAGCACTATAACGAGGCAGGAAAATGCCTTTATATCCTTAAAAAGCTTTTTTAAAAACGCCATTGTAGATTCCTTAATTGCAAAAAAACATATCGTTCTCTATCAGTAAACAATATTGTAGCACACAGAGATCCAAAAGTAAAGTTTTTCCGTGGCGTTTATTAGCTTACAGCCGGCAGGAGTTGCCTATATGCCGTTCATTTGCCGTTCTTTCATCCTTTGCCAGCCGATATAGCCGTAGATGTCGTTTGCCAGAAATACCACAAAGCACACCACCACGGAAACGTAGCGCAGATCGTGCACGCTTGCCATTATCCACAAAACTATCAAAACGATATCGTTTGAAGCGTAAGCCAATGCAAAGTACGGGCTTCTCCTGAAGGTCAGATATACCGCCACAAAGCTCGTGGTAACCGCCAGCGTGCTTGGAATTATATTAGCGGTATTGAAATGCTCCAGTATAAAATAGAACCCCGCGGTTACAAGCAAAGCCCCCACCCACATGCAGGCAAGCTCCGTTCTGCCTATCAAATTGACCTTTACCTCTGCCCTGTTGTTTTTATAAGGATTTCGCAGCCACGAAACCAGGGCAAATACCGCCATCGGCATCGTCATTCCAAGGTACGTTATCATCTCGCCGTAATAGGCAAAGCTGAAGGAAATTATGCCGTACAGCAGGCTGAATATCACCATCAGCAGCTGCCCGAAGGGGTTGCCCTTGGCGTTGAAGATCAGCGAGGTAACGCCGATAAGCGACGCAACCACCGTAAGATAATTCTCGCGGTCAAAGATAAAAAACGACAATAATATCAGCCCCACGGAAGAAAGCCACAGAGCTATCTCCGTTTTCGAAAAATAATTCTTCATATCCACTCCTAAAAACGAAAGCATCCATAGGCATATCTTCTAAGACCTAACGATATGCCAATGAATGCTTTGCACATTCTACTTCTCGGTAGCAGTTGATATATTTGGTTTTGTTTCACCTCGCGACGCAAGTGCGCTGAAGCGCACAAAGGGCGGAGCCCAAAGACTTGCTCCGCAAGGCTTTCTGCGTTTATTGTACCGCAAAAAAACGTTTTTGTAAACACCGTTTTAGTAATTTGATATAATTTGTTTTAGTTATTTGAGGTTATGTGTTTTGGTGATCTGAGTTATTTTTCCTGTTTTTCATTGCTCTTGCTATTGAATACTTCTATGCATATACCGATAAGGAGTTGTTCCGAAGTTCTTTTTAAATGAAGTAATAAAATAAGTATCACTCTTAAATCCGGATAATCTTGCCACGTTAGAAATGCTTTCACCTTTTCGCAATAGTTTCATTGCAATAGACATTCGCCGATATGTTATATAATCGCTAATAGAAAATCCGGTTTCTTTACGAAATAACCGACACAAATAATACTTGTTTAAATAACACATTTTTGCAAGCTCATCCAACGAAGGCTGATGAATATAATTATCATCAATATATTCCAGAACGGTTCGTATCCGCGGATCAAAACTATGTATTGAAACCGGAGACACTTGCTGCTTCTCTCGAAAGATTCGGTTCAAAAACAAAAGCAACTTACACAGTGATAATAATTGACCCTTTTCACTTTGCCACTGTTGTTTTTGTTCACATTTCAATTCCTCTACCAAAGTAATAAACATTCTTTGCTCTTCCGGAGTCAATTGCAGCTTATGGCTACATTCCCTATCAGAATCACCAAAGCACTCTAATAAAACTGCCCGATCCTCTTCCTGCAACAAATACGGCAAAAACGTTATAACATAGCGTTCGTATTTACTGTTTTTCGGAACGATCGCTTTGTGCAAATCCGCATCTGTAAAAAGCATCACATCACCGCGATCCAGTTCGTATGTTCTGTTATTCACCGCAAACTTAATGCCACTGCTTTGTGTCATATAGATCTCATACACATCGTGGATATGCATTGTTTCCACATCATATCCCTCCGATATCATTCTTGAGCATTGTATATTCCCGGTATTATATACTTTTTTCATTTTCATAATGATCTTGCCAAGATTAAAGCCTCTCGGTTTCCTCCTCAGATACCAACACTCTCTTTCTATGAGGTTATTTTTATTATAATTCTACGTTTTATAAAAGTCAATATATTTAAATTTTTCACCAACAATCATCTACCTTTGACCACACAAAAGGTTTATACTATTCGTAAACATCATTTCAAAAAGGAGGCTTCCATAGTGAAACCAAGTAAGGAAAGTATTTCACTGTTAGAATATATCGAATCCCGATTGGATCCCGCTGTTGAAGACGATTTTAGCGCTCAATGGGATGATTTTCTTTTTGACCGTTTTAACGGTGTAATATTTACCCCCTATCGCAAAAAAAGTTACTCCTGTTGATATAAAGCTCCCGGATATCCGTATCAATGATGCCATTTCGGATATTGATTTGATGCTGCAGGCACAGCTGTCAGGCGTTATAAAGGCACTTTCCACACGCACGCAAAATCTTTGCATTCGTGCAAATTACGGAACGGGAATCCTTTCCTCCCTATTCGGAGCTGAAATCTTTATCATGCCCCGTGAAACAAACACTCTGCCTACTACCAGATCCTTTAATGACACCGAAACAATTCGTTCGTTGACAGAAAAAGGCATCCCGTCGTTGACAAACGGTCTTGGCAAAAATGTATTTGAGTTTGGTGAATTTTGCGCCGAAGCATTTGAACCTTATCCTTTAGTTAAAAAATATGTAGAAGTCTATCATCCCGACACACAAGGTCCATTAGACATTGCCGAGCTTCTATGGGGCGGGGAAATGTTTTTCGCCATGTATGACGAGCCCGAACTGGTCCATAATCTATTAAAATTGATCCAAGATACTTATATTGCATTTCTCGAAAGATGGTTTGAAATGTTTCCTTCAAAAGGCGAGGTGCACTGTCATTGGTCTTCTTTGCGGCACCGTGGTCATATTTTACTGCGCAATGACAGTGCCATGAATCTTTCACCCCAATTATACCAAGAATTTTCTGTACCGTATGAAACGGCCCTGCTCTCACATTTCAATGGAGGTGCCGTGCATTTTTGCGGACGCGGAGATCATTATATTGAATCCCTATGCTCAATTCCAAATTTAACAGGTATCAATATGTCTCAACCGCATTTAAATGATATGGAAACCATATATCGTTGTACTATTGATAAAGGTATTAAATTACTTGCATTTTCGAAAGAATATGCTGAAAAAGGGATGATGCGTCCGGGCGGACTGCACCATAACGCACATTGTAATCGATCAAAATAGTTTATACTTCAAAATTGGTGAGGAAGCAACTATGAAATTTGAACCTGAACTTCTGCGTTTTGCAAACGGCGAACCTATTACTACATCCGATCAGTGGGCTGCTCGACAAAAAGAACTCCTTGAAATTCTAAGCAGAGAAGTATATGGCACCTCTCCTGATGCTCCTCCAAAAGTAGACGGCACCATTCTCAAACGGATCGAAACGTGCTGCAGCGGGCATGCTGTATTGGAACTGATATCTATATCTTTTGAAACTGAACGCGGTCCTTATTCTTTTCCCATACACTTATTTATCCCACGTTCAGATAAACCGACACCTCTGTTTCTGCTACTTAACTTCCGTCCGGATATACATCGCATCGCTGACGTGCCTGCCGCACTTGCTACACACGTTAAAGTGTCCTTTGCCTTCGGTATTCCACGCCAGCTTCAGCTCGGCCTCCTGCGTTTCCGCACGGATAGGCTTGGTCGTACAAACTGCCATGCCGGAGACATCGCAGAAAAAGCGGTAGCGGTTGCCTCCCGAATCGGCAATGATCTTGTACTTGGCAGTAACTTGATTGTTTTTTGCCATTGGCTGTCCTCCCTTCGTCACATAAATTTCGTTTTTCTTTTTGGTCACAGACTATTGAAATATTATCCCATCTGTGATATAATAAGTATTAGCATATCGGGATACCTCCGTTCCGGCTTCGGCTGACAGAGGGGTTTATGTTGGTACACAGTACCAACATAAAGGGATATCCCTTTAACTTTTTTCGGCGCTTCGGGGCGAAAATTTTGATTTGCCCGGCCACCTTATGTCTATCATTATACGGATTTTTTCGGTTTTGTCCCTACCCCAAATTGCGATTTGGGTAGGTAATTTGAAAAAA
>JAFSCG010000081.1 GCA_017436885.1 Clostridia bacterium
AACGATAAAGCCAAGAAATAATTCTTTTATTGCACAAGCTGCGCCCTTGGTTTTTGAATATTAACAGTTAGGCAAACTGCAATTTATTGATAAAAGCCGGGCTTGGCAAAAGGCTCCCTTTACACAAGGGAGCCTTTTTTGTGTTCACCTATAACTTGTCAATTTTCCTGACAAGCACTGCTTTTGTGTCCACAAATGCAAAAATACGGCAAACCTCTTTCGAGATATGCCGTATTCTGAAAAACTGTCCTTAAGAGTACCGCTCTATGGAGAAGGTCTTGTTTTTTATTCATATCTCGCAAAATTCTTATTGCCATTGCAATATCTAACGGGGTATCTTCGAAAATTGATATAAACAGCTATTGAAAAAACATTGCATATATGCCACAAATTTTCAGTAGCTTGAATTTATATCTGATTGCACAAGCTGATCACGGCGATATTTCCGTTACACCATGCGGCGTTGCAACGATTCCGTTTCTTTCGCCGTTATACACGCTGTTTTCTGCGGCAACCTTGCCGCCGACGATAACGTAGTTCAGTCCCTCGGCGCGGGCGGTGGTGTTGCGATAATCGGCCTTGTCGATTATCTTCTCCGCATCAAAAACACAAATATCGGCATCGTACCCTTCTTTTATAATTCCCTTGCTTTCAAAGCCGTAGACGTGTGCGGGAAGCGAGGTGATCTTGCGGATCATCTCGGGGAGGGTGGTTACCTTTCTTTCGCGCACGTATCTGCCAAGCGCGCGGGGAAATGAGCCCACAAGCCTTGGGTGGGATACGCCCGCCTTACCGGCAACGCCCGAGTCGGTGCATACCATTGCGCGGGGATGTGAGAGCACCGTTTCCACGTCCTCCTCGCACATCATAAAGTACACGCCCTCGGTACCGTTGCTGTGCTGTATCATATCGAAAACAGTGTCGTAAACGTCCTTGCCGTGGATGATCGAAGCTTCCTTTACGGTAAGACCGATATACTGCGGGTATGCGCTGCACTTGCTTACCATAACCCACGAAAGATCGCTTCCGCGGCCCGCGTCAACTATCCTGTCGATAGCCTTCATCTGCTCGCGAAGCTCTTGGGATTCAAGATTCTTTCTTACCATGCCGCCCGCCTGATATTCCTTTGGCACAAATCGCGCCGCAAGACCCGTACAGCTGGCAATATAGGGGTACGCATCGCAGTACACGTCAAAGCCTTCGGCATTTGCCTCGTCTATCATGCGCAGGGTCTCCCGTACCTTGCCGTGGTTTACCTTACCCGTGGCCTTGTGATGGGAAAGAACGCCCCTTGCGCCCGACGCACGGATAACCGTAAGAAATTCCTCCACGGTTTCTATAAGTCCGTCGCCCTCGTCTCTTATGTGTGCGGAAACGAGCGCACCCATCTCCGCGGCGACCTTTGCAAGCTCGATCAGCTCGTTTGTATCCGCGTAACAGCCGGGAGTGTAGATAAGTCCAAAGGAAAGACCGATAGCACCCGCACGAAGGCTCTCGCGCAGGAGATCTTTCATGCGCCCAAGCTCCTCGTCCGTGGCTTGCCTGTCCGCGCTACCGACAACGGCTTTGCGGATATTGCCGTGCCCAACGAAAAATGCAATATTCGCCCCCTGCGGAACGTGCTTTGCAACGCGCATGAAGCTTTCAACGCTGCGGTAAATGTCCGTGTTCAGACCGTGATCGCCAACAGGTTTCGCCTTTGCGGCATCCAGATAAGGCTTGGGAGCCACACTGCCGCCGCACATACCGCCGATAACTGTGGTAATTCCCTGCTCTACCTTCTCCTTCTGCCCGGGATAGGTGAGTATATTTGCATCCGCATGGCTGTGAGAATCAAAAAATCCGGGAGTTACGGTAAGCCCCGTGGCGTCTATCTCCCGTTCAGCGCCGCAAAGCCCCACAGCGATCTTCGCTATTTTACCGTTCTTTACTGCAACGTCGGCAACGTACGGATGCGTAAGCACACCGTCGATAATCGTTCCGTTTTTAATTATAAGATCGTACATAATAGTCTCCTTATCAAATGAACTCTGCGCCGCGCACTTCTTTTCATGATTATATCACGGCGATAACGCCGTTTCAATAGCTGTAAAAAAGAAACAAGCCTTTACCACAGAAGTAGTAAAGGCTTGTAGTATCAAGTTTTTAAAAGATCAGATCAATGGACGTCAGCTCAATATTGCCGCAAAGTCCATAATAGGATGCTTTGGATAATTAAACTAATTCTGACTTTGCTTAGCCAAAGCCTTAGAAAGCGGCATAAATACAACGTCGGCCGCAAGATCGGTGCTGTCCATCAAAGCACCCTCTCCGAGAAAATATTGAACAGGCACGATTTCGTAGCCGTGATAATACTTAATTCTTTCAAGAGAGCCGTTGTCGTCATATTCATATTCGAACACGATCTTCTTTGTGCGTTCGTCGAGCATTGTTTTTTTGTAAAGAAGATCGTCGTTTGTGGCGTAAGACCACTCAAAAGGTGTTACCGTATCACTTTTCCAGAAAACACTTATCATATGCAGCTGTGAATAATCACCGTTATCGTTCAATGAAAATTCCAGGGTCTCATAAGCATCTCCGTTAGGATAAGTGGTTATTTTGGTAAGAACGAGGTTTTCGTCATTATAGGTGTAAGAGGTAGTAAGCTCTGCTTCGCCTTTATCGGTATAAGCTGTGCGAGATGTAACTCTGCCGATGCTGTCGTACTGATATGTTACAGAAGAGCCTCTGTTATCTTCAGCAAAGATCTCGTCCTTGGTCTTTTGCTTTTCGGTTCTAATGCTGTAATACGTGCTCTTGATGCAAAATCCGTTTGCGTCATATTCGTAAATATTGCCTGAGTTATCCGAATATGAGTAAACCAGCATCGTGCCGTCAGCGTTCTTCACGTACTCGTAAGTAGTTTTAAATTCTGTGTCAAAACGAGTGTTATAAGTAGTTTCTCCAATAACATCTCCGTCTTCATTGTATGTGAGAACCGTATAAAGGTAGGAGTTGGTGTGAAGCTCAACGGGCACGATAGGCTCGTCAATATTGATCTTACCCGTTTTTATATCGACATCAGGGAGCTTAATATCTTCTACCGGATCGCCGGAATCCACCGTGCCATCGTTATTGCTTTGGGAATCATTCACCCCATTATCTTCACCGCACGAGCAAAGCACAGCGAATGCGAGTATGCTGATCAAAAATACCGCAAGTAATTTTTTCATAGCATTTTCCTTTTTGTATTCGTTTAGTCAATGGTCTTCATTGTGGGGAACAGAAGCACGTCGCGGATGGCGGCGGAATCGGTGAAGAGCATGGTCATACGGTCGATACCGTAGCCGATGCCGCCCGTGGGGGGCATACCGATCTCGAGGGCGTTGAGGAAGTCCTCGTCGGTGTGGTTTGCCTCCTCGTCGCCTGCGGCAAACTGCTCCTCCTGTGCGGCGAAGCG
>JAFSCG010000082.1 GCA_017436885.1 Clostridia bacterium
AAGAGCTCAAGCTCGCGGCCGATCTTGTTATGGTCGCGCTTTCTTGCCTCCTCTACCTGCTCAAGATACGCCTTAAGCGCGTCCTTCGTGGGATATGCGGTACCGTAGATACGCTGAAGCATCTTATTATCGGAATTGCCGCGCCAATACGCGCCCGTGCAGCTTGTCAGCTTGAACGCCTTGATGGCACCGGTGGAGAAAAGGTGAGGTCCTGCGCAAAGGTCGGTAAAATCGCCCATGCGGTAGAAGGATATCTCCTCGCCCTCGGGAAGCTCGTTTATAAGCTCAACCTTGTAGGGCTCGTCCTTCATAAACTCAAGTGCCTCGGCGCGGGGCAGAGTGAAACGCTCAAGACGGAGATTTTCCTTAACGATCTTCTTCATTTCGCCTTCAATGGCGGCGAGAATATCCTGGGAAAAAGCAGTTTCGGAATCGAAATCGTAATAGAAGCCGTTGTCAACGGCAGGGCCGATGGTAAGCTTTACGTCCGGGTAAAGTCTTTTTACCGCCTGTGCAAGAACGTGGCTTGCGGTATGCCAGAAGGTCTTCTTACCCTCTGCGTTCTCGAAGGTATAAAGTGCCACCTCGCAGTCGCCTGCAAGGGGAGTGGTAAGGTCTACTACCTTTCCGTTGATGCCCGCGCAGAGCACCTCTCTTGAAATTACGCCTGCGGCAGCCGCGGCATCGTATACCGTGGTATTTTCCGCAACGATGGCGGTAACGTCGCCAAATCTTACGTTGATCATAATTATTTCCTTTCTTTATGTGAATGTTTTATATCATATTTTCCAGTTGCGGTCTATAAACCGCGCAAGGGGAGATACCTTTGCGGATATGGCGTGCTTGGGACACATCTCCTGACAGCAGAAGCAGCGTATGCAAAGCTTGTAATCATAGCTTGGTATCTTCTCACCCTTTTTAAAGCCGACAGCTTTCTTTTCGGCGGGACAGCTTTCCACGCAAATGCCGCAGCCAACGCATTTATCCCCGTCTATCACGGGCTTTTTGCGCAGTAACGGCTCAAACGGGGCAAGATGCTTGATTTTTCCCTTGTCTGCCGCACCGCGGTAAACGTCAAAGTCCTTAACGGCGTATCGGGCTCTTACCTCACCGCAATCAATCTCCTCTCTGCTCTCACCCTCAAGCACGGTAACCGATATTTTATCGAACGCCGTATTTCCAACGCCGTAGGCAGCGCCGTAAGTGTTGGTGGGAACGAGCTCGGGGTCAAGATCCATAAGCAGGCAGGCAACGGTATCCAACGCAACGGGATCTACGGAGGCAAGCAGCCAGCCCATGTGCTTTACTGTGCCGCCGGAGGGACCGTTACCCTCCATTGCGTCAATACCGTCCATAACGTGGAGGATGGGCGGATACATATTGTTCAGATCCGCAAGAGCCTTTGCGAAGGCAACGGAATTGGGATATTTAACGTGTGTGGCACCCTTATTGAAGCCGTAAACGATGCCAAACAGATTTTTCTGTGCGCCCGTCATGCGCTCGAGCATGTGGGTCTTCATTTTGCAGACGTTAACGATGCAGTCTGCCTCACGAACGCCGTTGCATATAATAAAGCTCTTGGCGCTTTTTCCCTCGGGATAGGGGACCTCTGCGCCTTCCTCAAAATCCGCAAGCGCGATCCCCAGCTTTTCAGCCTCGTCGTGTATGCCACAGACCTTGCTGATAGACAGAGTGCCCATAAAATGAGTTCCGGGGGAATCTCCGTAGCTGAGCTTATCGCACCCCTTATCGCGGAGATATCCGCCCACAGCCGCAAATACCGCGGGGTGAGTGGTTACCGCCTTTTCCGGAAGGGCCTTGGTAAGGAGATTGGGCTTTAAAAGTATTGTTTTTTCCGTGGGTAGCTGCACGTCAAGCTCGTCGAGCATACGACGCACCGCCACGTCGGCATTTTCGTAGCTTTCGCATCTGCAAAGTACTACCTTGCTTTTTTCCATATAAGCTCCTAAAAACAAAAAAGCCGAAGGCACAATGCCTTCGGGGTGTGGAATTATCCGCACGGTTCCACCCGATAGTTTAACTCAAACAGATATAAGATTAGCCGGAGCTTCCCCGGGAAGGCGGATGGTACCGCGTCAGTCCTTGCCGGAAAGCGTTGCAGCCCTTGCGCTTTCTCTCTGCACGGCGGTGTCCGATACGACGTGTTCCGCGATCTTTTTACAGATTATACAACGAAAAAACTCCGTTGTCAAGAGTAATAATTACGCAAAAGGGCGGATATTTCCGCCCTTTTGCGGTAAAAATCAGTCTATTGCGGCTCTGCGGCGTATGTTGTACTCAGAGCGTGGATTTACTATCTCACGCCAATCAAGGTCGCCGCGCTGAAGCGCACAGATAAGCACCTCTGCCGTTGCAATATTTGTGGCAACGGGAATGTTATGCACGTCGCAAAGGCGCAGAAGCTGGTGCTCTGCCTCGTCGAACTCCTCCTTGGGGGTAGTGCTTCTGAAGTACAGCAAAATATCGATCTCGTTATAAGAGATCCTGGAAGCTATCTGCTGCTCGCCGCCGTGAGGGCCGGAGAGCAGTTTTTCTATCTTAAGACCCGTTGCTTCCTCAATGCAGTTGCCGGTTATCTGCGTAGCACACAAATTATGCTTGCTGAGTATTCCGCAATACGCAATACAAAACTGGGTCATCAGTTCTTTTTTTGTGTCACTGGCTATAATTGCTATTTCCATCCAAAAAACCTACCGTCTTGCGAGCGTCCTTTCAATTATTTTCACGTATAAGTTATCGGGACCCGCGACCCGACATAAGCAGCTTTTTTCTGTTTCTGATACCGCGCACCTTATAAAGGAGCGGTACCTGCTCCCCATCCAATCTTGCGGCGATGTTATCAAAGGCCCGTTCGGATATGGCTTTGATCCTTTTGTTCTCACCGCAAAGCAGACCTCTCTCACCAAGGAGGGCAAGCTTGGCATCACGCGGCACGATGCCGACAATACGCACGGACGTGCGGTCTATCATCTCGTTAACTCCGTAGTGCTCGCCTGCGTTACGGGGATCAGTTTCCATTCCGCTGACAACGAGCATAAGATCCTCCACGCCGTGTCCGACGAGAAGGTCTCCCGATTTTTCCGCAGCGCGGACCGCGGTGGGCGCGGGAGTGGTAACGATAATTGCGCGCTTAGCACATTCGGCAGACAGCTGAACGGAGCAATCCGCGCCGCCCGACGTATCAAGGATGGTGTAATCGGGTGCGCAGTACGCCTCCATGGCAAGCAACGCACTGTTTAGCCCCTCGGCTGTGAGATCTCCGTCGAAAAGGTACGGAGCGGGACAGAAAAACATTCCCTCTCTCCCCTCGGAGCACAGAAGCGCACGCTCGGCCGATGCACGGCCTGCGGCCACGTCGCAAACGTCGAACAAGGCACTGTCCTCGAAGCCAAGCATTATATCCAGGCTCCGGTTACCAAGGTCCATATCCACGAGCAACACCCTTTTTCCTCTTTTGATCAGCGCGTTGGCTAAATTTGCAGACACCGTAGACTTGCCTACGCCGCCCTTGCAGGACGTTACGAGGATGCGTTGATACTGTTCCATTGTTCCTCCCATTGCGCTCATCAAAAAAATCCTATTTGATTATAGCACATTTTTGTATGATATGTCAATAAATTCAAAAGAAATATTTATTTTTTGCCTCAATGTTCCAAGTTTTTCAATTTCCTTGCATTTTTTGTTGTAAAACGGCAAAATATGATGTACAATGATTGTAATTTAAGTATTTTTTGCATCTTTTATGCGAAAGGAGAAATCGATGATCCTTGATAACATTAGAGCTTTGAGTGAATTTGATCCCGAGATCGGTGCCGCGATAGAGGCAGAATACAACCGCGCACGCCGAGGTCTTGAGCTTATAGCCTCCGAGAACGTAACAAGCGAAGCCGTGCTTCTTGCGAACGGATCCATTCTCACAAACAAGTACGCAGAGGGATATCCCGCTCACAGATATTACGGTGGCTGCGAATGCGTTGACGTTGTTGAGAACATTGCCCGCGACAGAGCATGCAAGCTTTTCGGCGCAGAACACGCAAACGTTCAGCCCCACAGCGGCGCTCAGGCAAACAGCGCCGTATACGTTGCACTGCTCAAGCCGGGCGATACTGTAATGGGAATGAGCCTTGCAGAGGGCGGACACCTTACCCACGGAAGCCCCGTAAACTTCTCGGGTCTTACCTATAATTTTGTTTCCTACGGTCTTGATCCCGTTACTCACAGAATAGATTACGACAAGATGGAGGCTCTTGCAAAGGAGCACAAGCCCAAGCTTATCGTTGCGGGCGCTTCCGCATATCCCCGCATAATTGATTTTCCACGCATTGCCGAGATAGCTCGCTCCGTCGGCGCTTACTTTATGGTCGATATGGCGCACATTGCGGGACTTGTTGCAGCAGGCCTGCATCCCTCTCCCGTTCCCTACGCCGATATCGTTACCACTACCACGCACAAAACTCTGCGCGGTCCCCGCGGAGGTATGATCCTTTGCCGCGAGGAGTTGGCAAAGGCTATAGACAAGGGGATTTTCCCCGGCACGCAGGGCGGTCCTCTGGAGCACGTTATCGCCGCTAAGGCAGTATGCTTCGGGGAGGCACTTAAGCCCGAGTTCCGTACCTATCAGCAAAACGTGGTAAGCAACGCAAGCGCCCTTGCGAACGCACTCGTAGCCGAGGGCTTCAAGCTCGTTTCTGGAGGCACGGATAACCACCTTATGCTCGTTGACCTGCGCGACACAGAGGTTACGGGCAAGGAGCTTGAGCACCGCCTTGACGAGGTATATATTACCGTCAACAAGAACGCCGTTCCCGGTGATCCCCGCTCACCCTTCGTTACCAGCGGCATCCGCATCGGAACTCCCGCAGTAACCACCAGAGGACTTAATACCGAGGATATGAAGACGATAGCTCGCCTTATCCGTCTTGCAGCCTTCGATTTTGAGAACAGCGCAGACTACTGCCGTGCTGAGGTGACCAAGCTCTGTGAAAAGTATCCCTTGTTCTCCTGATCCTCGGTGAAGCAGGGCGAGCTTTGTCAAATTTGAAATTAACGACGAATTACTCTTGCATTTTTTACCAATAGTGATATAATACAGGTTAGACATTTTTTTAACGAATTTGCGGCACGCGCCGCAAGGAGGATACTATGCATAACATTAAGAAGATAGGTCTGCTTACTTCCGGCGGAGATGCCCCCGGAATGAACGCCGCGATACGCGCTGCCGCCCGTACCGCAATACACCGCGGCGTCAAGGTTGCGGGTATCTACCGCGGATACAGAGGACTTATCGAGGGAGATATCAAGGATTTCACCGCCAGAGACGTTTCCAACATCATCAACCACGGCGGAACCGTTCTTTACAGTGACCGCTGCAAGGAGTTTGCCACCCCCGAGGGAATGGCAAAGGCCGTTGCCACCTGCAAGGAGCACGAGATAGACGGCATCATCTGCATCGGAGGCGACGGAACCTGGAGAGGTGCCGCTGACCTTACTGCCCACGGTGTTCCCTGCATCGGTCTTCCCGGAACCATAGATAACGATATTACCTGCACCGACTACACCATCGGCTTCGACACCGCAATGAACACTATTCTCGAAATGGTTGACAGACTCCGCGACACCTGCGAGAGTCACGCGCGCTGCAACGTTGTTGAAGTAATGGGTCGCAACGCAGGCCAGATCGCACTCCAGACAGGCATCGCCACGGGCGCAACCGCCATAGCCATTCCCGAGATCCCCTTCGACGAGAAGCAGATGCTTGAAGACATTATCGAATGCCGCAAGAACGGCAAGCGCCACTTTATCATTATGGTAAGCGAAGGTCTTCCCGGCTACGGCGAGCATCTTGCAAAGGTCATTCCGGAGGTAACGGGCGTTGAAACTCGCTTCTGCTGCCTTGGTCACGTGGTCCGCGGCGGAGCTCCTACCCTTCGCGACCGTCTCCTCGGCGCCGAGATGGGTCATGCGGCCGTTGAGCACATGCTGAACGGCAACAGCAACATCGTTATGTGCGAGCGCGACGACACCGTCGTTCCCATGGATATCCATCTTGCTATGCTCATAGACAGAGTATATAAGGGAACGGTCAAAGAAGGAGAGCTCGACGGGCTTTCCGCAAAGGACGTTGATATCATGAACATGCTTCTCACCCGCAAGCGTGCAAAGATGAAAAAGCTCTACGCCGTTGCCTGCGAGATCTCCAAGTAAAGCACACCGTTTTTCGGGGCTGTAGTATTTACAGCCCCGTTTCTTTTTTGCCCGCAGGCAGTATTCTGATTATACACACGCTTCGGTCGTCCGTCTCCCCGTTATTCTCCTCCGCCGCGTCAAGTATGCGCGAGCACATCAGGGGCAGATCCTCCGTAAAGCTGCGGGAAAGCAGATTAAGAAGCCAGGGGCAGTCCTCGTAGCTCTGGGCAACTCCGTCGCTTATCATTACCACAATATCACCCACCTCTGCATCAAAGCTGACCTGCTCTGCCTCTGCGGCTCGCATTATACCGATGGGCAAAGTTTTCGATTGAATGCGAAACAGTCTGCCGCCACGCTTTAAAAAGGACGGGGCCGCTCCGCTTTTTATAAATGAAGCCTTGCCCGTTATCAGGTCCAGCTCAAAGAGATCCACCGTGGCACTGCATTCCTCCCGCGAGTTGCGAACAAGATCGTTCAGCATCTCTATGGATGTGTCCTTTGCGTTTCCCGCAGACAGCATTTTTTTAAGAAACACAGAGCACACTCCGCTTGTGATCGCGGCCTCGCTTCCGCTTCCCATACCGTCGGATACCATCGAGTAGAAATAATCCTCTCGGTTTTCAAAGGCCGATACGTTATCTCCGCACTCAACTCCCGCAAGCTTAGGCCGCGAAAGATACGCCATTCCAACGCTAAACCGCCTTACGGATGAGCAGGTAAGCCTCAGCTCTCCGCCCTCCTCGGAGCACAACGGCGGGGAAAGCTTGCACCTGCAGATTTTTTCCAGCCTCCTCAAGAATTTTGCCGAGGCTATCTCATCGCCGTGGCCTTTAATTCCGCTTGCATTGATGCGCAAGTGACGCTTACCGCAAGCGGTGATCCTTCCCGTTGAACCAAGCAGGGGCGCAAGCTCTGCTGTAAGTGCCGCGGTGAGCCGTTTATTCACGCCGTGCTCACGGGCATTAAGCTCAAGAGCGCGGTTGATAAGCGCGGCAATGGCCTCGTAATCCATAGCAAGCACCTCTGCGCGGTCACCGCGAAGTCGTCGCTCCGTCAGTGCGGCACAGCCGGTGTTTATCTCATTGATTATCCCGTCTATGCTCGGACATCTGACGGAAAAATACCTTGGCAGATTTCCTCTCGTAACTCTTTTCCCCTCCGAAAGAGAGTTTATCACCTTTCCCATAACGTCGGCAGTAGAGGAATACTCCCTGTTCCAGCAAAGGGGAGAAGTGCGACAGCGCTTGCAGTATTTGTCGCACACATCATTACACAGTCCCCTCAGCTCCGCTTCGTCCGGACGGCGATACCTGTCCGATAAAGCATAACAGACCTCGGAAAGGGAGCGGAAGCTTTCCGAAAGAGCCGCGAACCGCTCCTCGCAGGAGGGGACTCCTTCCTCTTTCTCCGGCTCCGCCCTTTGAGAGCAAAGTAGCCTGTCCGCCGCATCCGTCACTCCCGTACGCTCGCCCACAGCCCAAAGTGATGCACCGATGGCGAGCTCCGGCAATACCGCAAAAAGTCCTGCGGCACCACCTGCCGTATAGGCCGCAGCTCCTGCCGCAATGGGTACGATAACGGATGAAAAGAATGCAGGCAAGCGTCTCACAGCGCCCATTGCAAAGCCCGCAATACAGTAAACGTGCATAAAAGACGGTGCCCCCGCAAGTCCCAGGACCGCGCCTGCCGCAGTCCCGTACAGCACCCCCCTGCGCTTAGCCGTCAGGCAAGTAACAAATAGCACCGCAAGCTCCGAAAAATAAATACCGGCAACGTTAAAGTCGCGCAGCGAATACACAAGACAGGAAAAGAACACGGCGCAAACAGCAAGCCTTATCCTTTGATCCTCGGCGGCCTCCTTGCTTTCCCAAAGAGAAAGCATCCAGGTAATAAACGGGCATACGGCAATAAGCAAAAAACTGCCGAACAAGTCATAATACCTGTATCCGTAACGTATCATATTGCATATGCCGCACAAAAAGGCTGCCATTGCCGCAATATACACCCGAATGCCCACGCTGTTTGCAAAGGCGTGAACGTTTTGTTCCCTGCCACCGTACAGCGAGATAATAAGCCGTGCGGCCACCGCAACAAGCATCACAGCCGCATAAACGTAACCATCACCACCAAGCGACATAGCGCCCGAAAACGCTCCCGCAAGTACCCAAGGAACGTTCTTTGTTGATGCGCAAAGCAAAGCGATGCCAAGGGGATATACAGAAAACAGCGCCGATGCCCTTGCAAACACAACTCCGAGCCCAAAGGTGCCAAGCATAGTTGCACCCTTACCCACGACGGAAGGGGAAAATACCCCATCCGCCGTCCGCGCAATACCCGAAAGCGTATTGCGCACAAATCCGGGAGCCTTGGGTGCACGCCCAAGACCTCCGGTACCGTTACCGCTCGACGGTGACGTTTTTCCGCCGCTGATGCCGTGCATCCTGCGATATTCGGTCCTGTTTTCTGATTTTTTGTTATTTTTGCCGGCACCGCGCACAAAAACCTGTGCGTCGCGCGGCAATTCCTTTTCCTTACTCATACCGTCCTCCACATAATGGATAGTGCACCTCCTATTGTACCAAAGGAGAAAGAAAAAAACTGTCGAAGGTAAAGGGCGGTTTTTTGTATTTTTTTGACGCACAAGCTCATCATCGGAGGAAACGGGACGATAATAATACACTATTGACAATCGAAAAAAAATATAGTACAATTTGGACATAGGTTTCGGGGCGGGGTGCGATTCCCCACCGGCGGTACAGTCCGCAAAGCGCGCAAGCGCCCGACAGGGTGAGATTCCCTGACCGACGGTATAGTCCGGATAGGAGGAACCTGCGGTTTTTGCCGTATTTTCCTCCGTTTGCCCCGAGGTAAACGGAGGTTTTTTATTTTGAAAACTTATAAAACAAGATCCCAAGGTACCGTAAAGAAAATAACGGTTACCGCTATGCTTGCGGCACTTTCCTACCTGCTCGTTGCCATTTCCACGAATTTTCCGCCCGTTGTGCTGTTCTTAAAGTACGACCCCAAGGACGTTATCATTACCATCGGCGGCTTTATTTACGGACCTATCACCGCGGCTGTAATTGCCCTTATCGTTTCCATACTGGAGATGGTAACCTTCAGCACTACCGGCATTATCGGGTGCATAATGAACTTCCTTTCCAGCGCCGCCTTTGCGGTTCCCGCCGCCATAATCTACAACAAGCGCCGCAATCTGAACGGTGCCATCATCGGTCTTTTAACGGGTGCCGCTTCCGTATGCGTTACCATGATGCTCTGGAATTATCTTATCACCCCTCTTTATATGAAAACCATAAGCCGCGAGGAGATCGCAGCTATGCTTCCCACGGTATTTTTGCCCTTCAACCTGCTCAAGGCGATCCTTAACGCCGCCCTTTCCATGATAATCTACAAGCCCTGCGTCAGGGTACTCCGTGCGTCGCGTCTTCTCCCGCCCTCCTCCTCCCAACAAAAGAACGGCATCTTTGCAATTATCGCCGTTATCGGCTCAGTGGCGGTTGCCGCAGCTTGCATATTTGCCATTATTTATTGGTAATTGTATCAAAAGTTTAGTTTTTTTGGAATAAATGTTGATTTTTCGGAAGCGTTGTGATAAAATAACGCTAAGGAGGTGACATCTTGTCCAATTCGATCAAACTTGACGACATCAAGCCTTACGTAAGATACGCAAAGATCCTGCATATGAACGGCGACTACAGCACTCAGGATATGCGAGCTTACGACAACCGTCTTCTTTACTTCTTCACGGGAAATGCAAAGCTGGTCATCGACTCGGTCACCTATTATCCGGAACGCGGGCAGTGCTTTATGTGGACTCCCGACTCGGTATACTCCCTGTCTGCCGAAAGTCACGATGGCTTTACGGTGATGGTGGTAAATTTCGATTACACCTTCTCCGCACGCCACATTTCCCTTTGCGTTCCACCTGCATCCAAAGACAACTTTGACGAAGCACTGCGCCCCGAAAATATCACCATCTCCGATATGCCGGAATTCAATTCCCCGCTCTTCATCCGCGATATGCATAACTCTGAATTCGATTTTCACTGTCTTGAAAACGAGTTTGTAAGTCCCCAAAGGAATTACGTTTCCATGTTAAGCGCGATAATGCAGAAGATCCTGCTTACGACGGCAAGGCAATCGGGTACCCGCGCAAGCATCGGCAGCACCTCGCTTATTCTCAGTGTTATAGAATACATACACAAGAATTATGCCGGGGACCTTTCCAATGCCGCAATTGGACAGCATTTCAACTATCATCCCAACTACATAAACCGCTGTATGCTTGCAAACACGGGGCAGTCCCTGCACCAATACGTTGTGAATGCAAGAGTACTGAAGGCGCTTGAGCTTCTGCAAACAACGGACCTTTCCGTTACGGAGATCTCCCGCGAGGTGGGCTTCAAATCCATCAAGCATTTTTCCCAGAGCTTCAAGCGTTGCTACAATTATTCCCCCACTCATTTCAGATAAAACAAAAAACGCGGCTGTGCTTTTGTGTCCTTTGGGACAAAGCACAGCCGCGTTATTAATTTTCAATTATTCCGCAAAGGATGAGAAGAATCCGTTTATATCACTAAGACTCTTGTCTATAAGCTTCTTCAACGTCTCAATCGTGGAAGCATACTGATTGTTTTTGGACTGCATCATAGAATTGAGTTTTACGTTAAGCGAGCCAACCCTGTAGAAAAGTCCAAGGTCATATATCCTGCTGTCAAATATGATTTTCAGCGTCTCCTCGCTCTCGAGATCTTGAACGCTTCGTCCGATAAGAGTCCTGTCGTAATACGCAGGCGTTACGATCTTTTGTGAGTGATACGCCATTGCCTCGGTAATGATACCGCTGAGCTCTTCGTCATATACGTCGGCAGGGATACAATACATACCTGCCTGATATCCGGCAAGACCGCAGTAATATCTATCCTGCTCCTCATTGAGCTTGGGCATTGGCAATATGCCATACTGAAGCTCGGTATCGCGGAAGGTGGTAAGCGCCTTAAGATATTCGATAAGGAAAAGCGCCTGTCCGTTGGTGTACATTTCCACCCAACCCACTCCACCGGTGGTATTCTGGAAGTTTATAACGCTTTTATCGTTACAAAGCGTCATATACTTATCCACCATATCGGAGGCGATAGGCGAATTTGCGGTAAGCGTAAGAGTATCATCCTGCAAGGTGGCCAGAGACTGTCCTGCAGCATTTATCATAGTAACGAGGGTGTCGTTCCACATAATAAGTCCGTACTTATCTCTGGAATCAAGCTGATCGTCTCCGTTGAGATCCTCAGATACCATTTTGGACATCTCGCTCATTGCATCAACGGTCCACTTGCCGTCACGCACAAGAGCGTAGAGGTCGCCCACGTTTTTTTCTTCCGCTATATCCTTGTTAAAAAACGTTGCGAAAGTATACTCTCTGTCCAAGAAGGAAATATCACCGGATGTGTAGAACGTCTTGCCGTAAATCGTGATATCCTCGGTAGCATTCTTATCCCACCACGATTTTTCCAGATCCACGTAAGGTACCTCTTGCAGATCCGCAAGATAACCTTGGTAGGCAAGCTTGCTTGTATCGAACACCGCTATCAGAC
>JAFSCG010000083.1 GCA_017436885.1 Clostridia bacterium
ATTACAAATTCTACGACGAATATAAAATGGTGCAGAAGCAGAATTGATCTTGCTTTTGATGCAATATGGATAACGAAAAAAAGTTGCCCCAAAGAAAGCCAACAAGGTTAAAAAATTTCGATTACAGCAAAAACGGCGTATATTTCATAACGATCTGTACGGAAAACAGGAAAAATATCCTTTCTTCGATCTACGTCGTAGGGGAGGGGTCTCCCCTCCCGCAATTATCGCCTTTCGGTAAGATCGTAGAAGATTGGATTCAAAAATTGCCGAACAAATATCCGGAAATATCTGTTGATCGTTACGTAATAATGCCGAACCATATTCATCTTCTTTTATCGGTTGATAAAGATAACGGGTGGGGAGACCCCTCCCCTACGGTGGATGCGGCGATGGGGTGGCTTAAATATCAAGCCACAAAAGAGATAAACGCAATTCGCGATAAGGCGGGCTCAAGAGTTTTTCAGAGATCTTTTTTTGATCATATTATCCGTAATTATGATGATTATTACGGAATTCAAAAATACATATACGAAAATCCAAAGCGTTGGTACTACGACGAATTGTACTCTGAAGAATAAATACATGTAGGGGAGGGGTCTCCCCTCCCATCAAATCGTTTCGATATTCGCGGGAGGCGGAACGCCTCCCCTACAAGGGTTACGGTTCTTTGTCGTAGGTGAGGGGTTTCCCCTCCCATCAGATTTATCTTTGTTGGGGGAACGTCATTTTAAATGCAAACGAAAAATGAGCTGTGCTTAATCGCACAGCTCATTTCTTATCAGATCCTCAAAGGTCTCTCTCTTTACCGCGATATGCTCGCCGTTTTTTGTGAGCATTATCATGGCGGGGCGGGGAAGGCGGTTATAATTGGATGCCATGGCGTAGTTATACGCGCCCGTGGTCAGCACCGCCACAATATCTCCCCTTGCGGGTGTGGGCAGGGGAACGTTTTCCTGTATCATATCTCCGCTTTCACAGCAACGGCCCGCAACGGTGCAAACAAAATTCTTTTCCTCGTTCATTTTGTTTGCTATCTCAACGGTGTAGGGCGACTGATAGAGGGCATATCTGGGGTTATCTGCCATGCCGCCGTCAACGGAAAGATAATTTTTGAATTTCGGTATGGATTTCACCGCGCCTGCGGTGTAAAGGGTCATGCCCGCGTCGGCAACAATGCTTCTGCCCGGCTCAAGGCGGATATGGGGGATATCCATGGAAAGCTTCTTGCAGGCGTTCCTGATATGTGCGGCAACCTCGGTAATATAGCCGTCCACGTCGATATTGGGGTGGCTTTCAAGGTATCTTACGCCAATACCGCCGCCAAGGTTCAGCTCCCGCAGCGTAATTCCGAATTCCTCGCTTACCTCTGCCATAAAGGCAAGCATAATGTCCGCCGCGTCGCAGAAGGGCTCGGTCTCAAATATCTGGGAGCCGATGTGGCAATGCAGTCCCGCAAGGTCAACGTGCTTCTTTGTCAGCGCAAGGGCAATAAGCTCCTTTGCCTGTCCCGTTTCAATGGCGGTGCCGAACTTGGAGTCGATGCTGCCCGTGGAGATAGCCTTGTGGGTATGGGGGTCGATGCCGGGGGCAATGCGTATAATTACCTTCTGCACCCTGCTTCTTGCCTCTGCCTCTGCCTCGATGGCGCAAAGCTCCTCCGCATTATCGCAAACAAAGCAGCCAACGCCGTGGTCCATTGCAAAGCGCACGTCATCGTCGGTCTTGTTGTTGCCGTGGAAGTAGGCGTTCTCCATGGGAAAGCCCGCGGAATAGGCGGTAAATACCTCACCGCAGGACACAACGTCGATGCCCATCCTCTCCTCGCGCATAATGCGGTAAACGTCCTTCACGCACAGCGCCTTGCCCGCGTAAAGGGGAAGAGCACCGTCCCCAAGCTCACGCTTGAGGGCGTTTTTGTATATGCGGCAGTTTTCGCGTATTCTTTCCTCGTCCATAAGGTAGAGGGGGGTGCCGTAGGTCTTTGCAAGGTCCACGGTGTCGCGGCCCGCAAAGGTCAGATGCCCCTTTTCGTTAATTCCGATGTTCTTACAGATCATTTGCAATCTCTTCCTATCATGTCGCTGACAGAGTAAAGTCCCTTTTCAAGCACGGAGATATACGCTGCGGCGCAAAGCGCCCCCTCCGCAAACAGCTCTCTGCCGTGGCTCTCGTGCTTCAACGTAATGGTCTGGCTGCCCGTGTCGATGCGCACCTCATGCTCACCGATAACTCTGCCCGTGCGCAGGGAATGTATGCCTATCTCGCTCTGTGTCCGCTTGCCGTTTTCGTGGCGGCCGATATTGAATTCGCCTCCGCGCACTTCCTTTACGGCGTTTGCAAGCATCAGCGCGGTGCCGCTGGGCACGTCTATCTTTTGATTGTGATGCACCTCAACGATCTCTACGTTTGCATCGGGGAATACCTCCACGGTGCGGCGCACCAGTTCCATCAGCAATGCAATGCCGATAGACATATTGCCGGACATGAAAACGGGTATCTTTTCCGATGCCGCAACGGCAAGCGCCTTTTCCTCCTCCGTGTGTCCCGTGGTGGCAATAACGAGGGGGATCTTCTTTTCCACGGCGTATTCCGTCAGCCTTCCTATGGCAGTGTGATGGGAAAAGTCGATAATAACGTCGGCATCCACCGCAACGTCAAAAATATCCGTGTGGCAAGGGTAATTGCCCGTGGGCATGTTTATGTCAATGGCGGCGGCAACGCTTGCGCCGCAATATCCGCTTTCAATGGAGGCAATGAGCTTCTCGCCCATCTTGCCGCCTGCTCCGCATACTATAACTCTCATGATTCTTCCATTTCTTTTATATGGCGGGGCAAAGCGCGGCCTTGCGGCGCGCGAATAGGCTTGCTCCCGCCGTTTTCAATGAATTGGAAACCGCAAGGCGGTTTTCTTCCTTTTCTCTTATCTTTTATCTATTCTCTATTATCTCTTATCTACGGGCGGTTGATAACCGCACCTACAAGGGTTGCGGTATTTCGCCGTAGGGGCGGATATCATCCGCCCGCGGGTTTACTATTAAATAATCTTGTGCTGCTTCATAAGGCCAATCAGCTTTTCCTCGTTTGCCGCCTCCATGGGTGTAAGGGGCAGACGGAGGTAGTTCTCGCAATAGCCCATTGCCGCCATTGCCGCCTTAACGGGAATGGGGTTGACCTCGCAGAACAGAGTGTTGATAAGCTCAAGGTATTCAAGCTGCATATCGCGGCTCTTTTTCACGTCGCCGCGCAGGTAGCTCTTGCATATCTCGGAGGTCTCGGCGGGGATAAGATTGGAAAGCACGGAAATAACGCCCTTGCC
>JAFSCG010000084.1 GCA_017436885.1 Clostridia bacterium
CGCCGCCATTGCCGCACTCAGCCGCCCGCGTGAGAACGTGCTTTTGTGGGATCCCTTCTGCGGCAGCGGAACCATTGCCATCGAGGCGGCAATGATGATGCAAAAGCGTGCTCCGGGTATGAACCGCTCCTTTGCCGCCGAGGATTTTCCGCAGATATCCGCGGATATCTGGGATAGGGCAAGGGAGGAGGCGCGCGACAGTATAGTTGCCACCGATTTCCGTGCAAACGCCACGGATATCGACCCTGCGGCAATCAGCCTTACCCTTGCAAACGCAAGGCGCGCAGGCGTTTCCGAGCTTATCAACGCCTTTGAAATGGACGCCCGTCAGCTGAAAAACAACGGCGAGAGGGGAACCGTGGTAACCAATCCCCCGTACGGCGAGCGACTTATGAGCTACGCCGAGGTGGAAAAGCTTTACGGAGATATCGGTCGCACCTTTGCCGCCCTCGACCCGTGGCAGATATACATCCTTACCTCCGACGAGCAGTTCGAGCGGCATTACGGCAAGCGCGCCGATAAGGTCAGAAAGCTCTATAACGGTATGATCCCCTGCAGACTGTATCAGTTTTTCAAGTCGTCAAAAACGCTGCAGAAAAAATAACCGTGAGCCGAATAAAACAAACGTAAAAAGAGCAGATATGCAAGATATTTCGGCTTGCACGTTTGCTCTTTTTTGCATCTCATTCAATGCGCGACGCAACTCAACCACAAGGTTACTGAAATCAACCATCTTTCACTTGACCCTATATAGTGCCTATGATAAAATTTTAGCATAGCCCCCAATAACCGCAGAAGCTGCGCTCAAGGATGACGCGGCGGTTATGGGAACATCCGTAGCGTAAGCAAAGAAAGGACGTACCTTGACTCAAAACAACGAGAAAAAGACAAAAAAAGAGAAAAAAGAAAAGAAAAACAAGCTCTCCCTGCGCCGCAAGGTATCAAATCTTGCGTTTGCTCTGCGGCAGATATGGGAGGCTTCCCCCTCTTACTTCATCGTTTATTATCTTTGCACCTTCATTTGGGCACCGCTGGATTTTTTGACGGGGTCGTATTTGCTCCGCATGATAGTAAACAGCGTGGAGAGGGATTCACCGCCCGAGACGATAATCACCTATATGCTCGTTATCGGAGCGGTGCAGATAGCGGCGAATATACTGAACAATATGTTCTGGAATGTTATCTCCCCCGGTCAGTATCACAGGATAGGCACCATCGTCAGAAAAAAGCTGTTCAATAAGGCAGCGGAGGTGGAGCTTGCCTGCTACGAAACGCCTGCGTTTTACGATAAATACGTTAAGGCAATGGACGAGGCGCACGAGCGTGTTCACAAGGTAATGCAGACCATCGACAATCTTATATGGCGCATAATCTCCCTTGCGTGCAATTCCATGCTGCTGTTCGTTATCGACCCGTGGCTGATAGTATTCGGGCTTTTCCCATTGCTCCTCGGATTTGTGCGCCGCTGGTATAACAAGCTCAATCACAGCATTGCCGTGGATAAAAAGCCCATTGACCGCCGTATCAAATACGTGCGCCGTACCTTTTACCTTGGGGAATACTCCAAGGAGATGCGCATGGGCAATATGTACCTGCGCATGCTTGACGAGCTGGAGGCGACCTACCGCGATTTCAAGGCAATGATGCACAAGCACGGCATCAAGCGTGCCGTGGCAAAGTATATACAGTCCATCGGTCTGGAGGTCGTGTGCGTTATGGGCGCAATGTTTTACGCCGTGTGGCGTACCACCGCACAGGGCACCATGACCATCGGCGACTGCATAGTTATCCTCAACTCCATCGGCACCATTTCCTATTGCCTTAACAACATGGTGCAGACCTTTGCGGATTTCGGCGAGCACTCGCTGTTTATCGAGGACGTGCGCAGCTTCCTTGACCACGAGGTAAAGATAAAAAGCCCAGAGAATGCGCCGCCTGCAGAGCGCGGGGACATCAGCTTCGAGAACGTCAGCTTCCGCTACGAGGGAGCGGAGCAGGACGTGCTGAAGGACGTCAGCTTTACCCTGCGGCAGGGCGAGCATATCGCTCTCGTGGGGCAGAACGGCTCGGGCAAGACCACCCTCGTAAAGCTGCTTTTGCGTCTGTACGACCCCACGGGCGGAAGGGTGTGCCTGAACGGCGAGGATATAAAAAATATCGACCTTGCCTCCTATAGGGACAGCTTCAGCTGCGTTTTTCAGGATTTCAAGATATTTTCCATGTCTGTGGAGCAGAACGTACTGCTGCGCAGGAGCCGAGAGGGCGATACCGCCCTTGCGGAAAACGCCCTGCGGGAAAGCGGCGCTTACGAAAAGATATCCACCCTTGAGAAGGGAATTGCAACCACTCTAACCCGCGAATTTGACGAGGAGGGTGCAAATCTTTCCATCGGCGAACAGCAAAAGGTAAGCCTTGCCCGCGTTTTTGCGGAGGATACGCCCTTTGCGGTGCTTGACGAGCCCTCCAGCGCCCTCGACCCCATTGCGGAGCACAAGATGTTCGAGAATATGAGGCGCGCGGCGGTTGGCAGAAGCGTTATATTTATCTCCCACCGTCTTTCCTCCGCCGTGGATGCAGACAGAATATATCTAATGGACGGCGGCAGGATAACCGAAAGCGGCACCCACGCAGAGCTGATGGCGGCAAACGGAAAATACGCGGAGATGTTCCGCCTTCAGGCAGAGAACTACGTTGGAAGGGAGGCGGCAGTATAATGAAGAACTCAAATAAAAAGAAGCTCCGTCAGTCCCCCTTCCGAATTCTGAAAAACAATCTGCGCATGGTATTCAAGGTTGCGCGGCTTACCCCCGATTATTTTATTTCCATGATATTCGAGGGCATAGTCTGGGGCTTTATCAACGCGGCGTACTCCGTGTTTACCGTAAAGCTGTTCGACGCGCTGGATATGGGCAAGCCCTTTTCCGAGTGCGCGGTAATTATCGGCTGTATGGCGGCATTCTACCTCTTTGCATACGGGGTGGACGCTTGGTATTGGCATTATTATAACCCCCTTGTAAAGCAAAAGCTGCACCTGCGCCTGCACCGCGAGCTCTTCGAAAAGGCGCACGGTCTCGACGTTGCCTGCTACGACGACCCGGAGTTTTACAACGATTTCGTTTGGGCAATGGACGAAAGTGCCACCCGTGCCGCAGAGATAATCGGCGATATCGGCAAGCTTATCAACCGCATAGTTGCGGGAAGCACTCTGTTTGCGCTTATCTTTACCATAGACTACAAGGTGTCCGTGGTGCTTATCGTCAATGCGGTGCTGTACATCTTTATCAATCAGTTTGCAAATAAGATAAGCTTCGAGCAGGAAAAGGAAATGAAGCCCTTATACCGCAAGCGCAATTACATCAACCGCATCTACCATCTGCAGGACCACGCAAAGGAGCTTCGCATCAGCCACGCACACGATCTGCTGATGGACGAAATGGACGATAATACCGATAAGATGGTCGCTTGCGCCCGCAAATACGGCAAGAAGTATTTCCTGCTGTACGGTATATTCAACAGCGTTCTCGGCAACGTTATATACTTCGGCGTTATGATATACATGTTCACCCGTCTTGTTGACGGGGCGGTGCTTGTGGGTGCCTTTACCGCAAGCACGGGCATGATCTGGCAGGTGCGCTGGCTGCTTTCCGATTTTGTGGAGCGCATAACCAAATTCCCGAAGCATTCGCTGTTCCTTGAAAAGTATTACGGCTTTTTGAATTTTGAGTCGCGCACCGTGTCGGGAAGCGAATCCGCGCCCGCATTTGAAACGCTGGAGCTGAAAAACGTCAGCTTCAAATACGATTTTTCCGCAAATCCCAGATATGAATAC
The DNA here is from genome assembly GCA_017436885.1 of Clostridia bacterium. Lineage (GTDB taxonomy): Bacteria > Bacillota > Clostridia > Oscillospirales > CAG-272 > RUG12395. Next base: position 3,830 of record JAFSCG010000084.1, read on the forward strand.
CACGCGGCGGACCACACGGAAAAGAAAAACGAGTCCGAGGGCACCTATGCACTCAAAAACGTAAGCATGAAGCTGAACAAGGGCGAAAAGATCGCAATAGTCGGATATAACGGCGCGGGAAAGACCACGCTTATCAAGCTTATTCTGCGCCTTTACGATCCCACGGAGGGCGAGGTGCTGATGAACGGTGTGGACGTGAAGGACTTTAAGCTTGAGGAATACCGCGGAAGGATAGGCAGCGTTTTTCAGGACTTCAAGATCTATGCGGCGTCCCTTGCGGAAAACGTTATGAACGGACGCTACACGGATGCCGACCGCATAACCGTGGAAAAGGCGCTTGAAGCATCGGGCTTCGGCGAAAAGCTCTCTGCCCTTGAAAACGGCATATCCACCACTCTGACCCGTGAGTTTGACGATAAGGGCACCAATCTTTCGGGCGGTGAAGCCCAGAAGGTTGCCATTGCACGCGTGTTTGCACGTCCCTACGATCTTATCATCATGGACGAGCCCTCCAGCGCCCTTGACCCTATTGCGGAGTACGAGCTTAACCGTGCCATAGCGGATTATGCCGCCGATAAAACGGTCATATTTATCTCCCACCGCCTTTCCACCACAAGAATGGCAGACAGGATATATATGTTCGCAAACGGCACCCTTGAGGAGTTCGGCAGCCACGAGGAGCTGATGGCGAAGGGCGGCAAGTACGCAGAGATGTTTGAGATGCAGGCAGAAAAATACAGGATTTAATAATACAGAGCGTCCCGATGTGATAAACGTCGGGACGCTTTTTGTTATCTCAATCTTGAAGCGTGCAAATAATTGTTAAATCCCATCGTCAAGAATTAACATTGAAATATGCTTTTGTGCGTGATATCATTGTTTCAGTACAATAAATGCGAAACGGGAGAAAGCCATGAAAAGACCAAGATTATCTCTTATTCCCCTGATGCTTACGGCGTCTGCGTTCTTTACCGCATGCAATAACGTGCCCGTGGCACCGCAGGTAACCACGGAAAAGACCACGGACAGCGTTACCACCGCGTACGTTACCACCGCCGAGCCCGAGCAGGAGGTCGCACCGGAGTATGCGGGCACGCATTACACCTATGCGGATATAGTTGACCGTATGCTGGACACAAGCTACCTTGCCTCTTGGGGCAACGGCGAGCGGTCGGCGGAATTTACCTCCTACGACCGAGCATCCAAGCGCGTGGGCTCGTCCTTCGTTAATTGGTCCGCAAACGGCGACGGCGGACAGTATATTTCAAAGACCGATGACGGAGGCTTCCTTATTGCGGAAATGGAGGGGCCGGGTTATATATCCCGTATCTGGTCCGCCACAGCGGGCACGGGACACGTTAAGATATATATCGACGGCGTGGAGGAGCCCGTTATCGACCTCCCCTTTGAGAAGTTCTTCAACGGCACGACATACCCCTTCCGATACGGCTCTCTGGTGTATAACGATGCGGCGCAGGGCAAAAACAGCTACGTGCCCATTACCTACAACAAGTCCTGCAGGATAGTTGCCTACGGCGATTGGGGCAAGTATTACCATATCAATTACACAACGCTGAATCCCAAGGACACGGTGGAGAGCCTTACGGACGCAGACCTTACAGAGGAGCAGCGTGCCGCCCTTGCAAGGGTGAACTCATTTTTTGCCAAAAGCGTGGGCACGCATCCATCGGGTCTTGCCGACGGCGAATTCAGAGAGTTTTCCGTCAGCCCAAGCACGCCTGCCGTTTTGAGCTTTGACGGCAAGGGGGCGTTCAGCGGTATTCTCCTGCGCCTTGATTCCGTTCCCGCCTGCGAGCATCCCAATTCCGAGAACGTTATCACCCTATTAAAGACCCTGCGTCTGAAAATTTGGTGGGACGGGGAGGAAAAGCCCTCCGTGGACGTTCCCCTCGGCGACTTTTTTGCCAGTGCCTACGGTCTTACCGATGCGCGCACTCTCCTTCTCGGCGTGCGTGATGACCGCACCCTGTATAATTACTACTACATGCCCTACTTTAAGGGCGCAAAAATGGAGATAAGCTCCGAAGGCGACCTTTGTGCGGACGTGTCCGTTGCCGTAACCGTGGCGGAGAATACCGTTCCAAAGTACGCTGCTCTGCGCTTTTCCTCTGTTTTTTCCCTTGGCGAATACACCAAAGATAAATCCCGTTGGCCCGACCATCTGATACTTAAGGCAGATGGCGCAGGTCGCCTTGCGGGGCTTACGTTGCACGTCAGCATGTGGAAGGACGGTCCCGACCCCGAAAGTGCCCCCGGCAGTCCTTGGTGGGGCGAGGGCGACGAAAAGTTCTTCGTGGACGGGGAGAGCTTCCCATCGTGGTTCGGAACGGGCACCGAGGACTTTTTCGGTTATGCATGGTGCGACCCAACGCCCTTTAATAAGGCGTTCCATTGCCAATCCTATTGCACGGGTCGCTCGGTGCTTAAGGGCAACAGATGCGTTACCCGTCTGCTGATGGCGGACAGCATTCCCTTTAACGAGAGCCTTGACGCGTACCTTGAAAAGTATTACAGCGACGAGTACGTCCGCTACGGATATACCGCGTATATGTATCTTGCCCCCGATGCCGGCACGGACAGAGAGCACGTTGCCGCAGGAGAGATACTGTCAAATATCAGCCTTGATTCAAGTGCGGTAACGGGCGGCTTTATCGAGGGCGAGGATCTGTTCGTTCAAAGCGTGGATGCGGGGGGAAAGACTGCTTCCCAGCGAGTTGCCTCCTTCGGTCAGTGGTGGTCGGGCGATACACAGCTGTTCTGCACGGGGCTTGGCGCCGGTAGGGGCGTTACCGCCTCGCTCCCCGCTAAGGCAGACGGCGAGTATATGCTCGTTGCCTCCTTTACCAAGGCACCCGATTACGGCAAGGTGAAGGTCAGCGTTAACGGTATTCCCGTGGGCGCGGAGGTGAATACCTACGGACCTGCGGTCATTGCCGACGAGCTTACTGAGCTTGGTCGCGTCAGCCTTAAAAAGGGCTACGAAAATACCGTAACCTTTACCGTAAGCGGTAAAGATCAAAAGGCAAGCAACACCTTTTTCGGCGTTGACTTCCTGCTTCTTATTCCCGTGGAGAGCTATGCGGGGCTTGAGGGCATCGACCTGTCCGAATACGGTCTGTACCGCAAAAACGCCAAGCCCGCAGAGGCGGCAGACTTTACTGTGGAGGGCGAGGCATTAAAGGTGATAGCCTCCGTTTCCGTGGGAAAAACCTCCGTCCAGTCCATGAAGGGCTTTGGCTCCTCGTGGAGCGGGAACGCCCAGATGTGGTGGACGGGCGGAAATAATAACGCTACCCTTACGGTAAAGATACACGCATTGAAGGCGGGCA
>JAFSCG010000085.1 GCA_017436885.1 Clostridia bacterium
ATATGGCAACCATGCTGGTGTTTATCACCACGGACGCGGCCATAAGCCCCGCAATGCTCGGCAAGGCTCTTTCCTCCGATATAAAGAACACCTTCAATATGGTAAGCGTGGACGGAGATACCTCCACAAACGACATGGTCGCCGTGCTTGCAAACGGCATGGCGGGAAATGCGGTGATCGACTGCGAGGGCGAGGACTTTTGCGAGTTTGCCCGCGCGCTTAACACCGTAACCGTTGCCCTTTGCCGTATGATAGCAGGGGACGGCGAGGGCGCAACCAAGCTCCTTGAATGCCGCGTGTGCGGTGCAAAGGACGATGCCGCCGCAAAGACCGTTGCAAAGAGCATCGTTTGCTCCAGCCTTCTCAAGGCCGCAATGTTCGGTGCGGATGCAAACTGGGGTCGCGTGCTTTGCGCTATCGGCTACAGCGGAGCCGACGTAGACGTTACCAAGGTCGGCGTTTCCTTTGAGAGCGCAAAGGGCGAGATAAAGGTCTGCGAAAACGGCTGCGGAGTTGATTTCTCCGAGGAAAAGGCAAAGGAGATACTCCTTGAAAAGGAGATAAATATCAATATCACCCTCGGCGACGGCAACGCAAGCTCCGTTGCATGGGGCTGCGACCTTACCTACGATTACGTAAAGATAAACGGCGATTATCGCACTTAAGAGGTAGTAAAATGCACGACGTTTTTTCCAATGCCGAAAGGGCAGAGGTGCTTACCCAAGCACTTCCTTACATTAAAAAGTTCAATGGCAAGATAATCGTTATCAAATACGGCGGCAACGCCATGATAAACGAGCAGCTGAAGGAGCAGGTAATGGAGGATATCGCCCTCCTGTGGCTCATCGGCGTCAAGGTGGTGCTTATCCACGGCGGCGGTCCCGAGATAAACGATATGATGGGCAAGCTTGGCAAAAAGCCCGAGTTTGTGGACGGACTTCGCGTTACGGATAAGGAAACGGTGGATATCGTTCAGATGGTCCTTGCGGGCAAGGTAAACAAATCCCTCGTTACCCTGCTTCAGATGAAGGGCGGACACGCCATCGGCCTTTCGGGTATGGACGGCGGTCTTATCGAGGCGGAAATAAAGGACGAGCGCCTTGGCTACGTCGGTAAGATAACCAAGATACGTCCCCAGCCCGTGGAGGCACTTCTGGAGAAGAATTACATTCCCGTTATCTCCACCGTTGCAAGCGACAGGCAGGGCAACGTGTACAACATAAACGGCGATACCGCCGCCGCATACGTTGCGGGCGCATTGGGTGCCGAAAGACTGCTGATGATGACGGACATTGCGGGCATCCTCCGCGATAAGGACGACCCCGCCTCCCTTATCCCCGAGCTTACGGTAAGCGAGGCGGCACAGCTTCGCCGGGAGGGAGTTATCTCCGGCGGCATGATACCCAAGGTGGAGTGCTGCATTGAGGCACTTCGCGAGGGAGTTAAAAACGTTACCATTCTCGACGGACGCATCCCCCACTCCATTCTTATGGAGCTGCTTACCGACGAGGGCGCAGGTACCATGGTAAAGGGAGATTAAAATGGGTCTTATCACGGAAAAAGATAATAAATACGTTGCAAATACCTATAAGAGATTTCCCGTGGAGATAGTTTCCGGCAGCGGCGCGCTGTTTTACGGTGCCGACGGCAAGGAATATATCGACATGGGCTCCGGCATCGGCGTAAACTGCTTCGGTGCCGCGGATAAGGAGTGGGCCGCTGCGGTAGCAAAGCAGGCAGCCACGCTCCAGCACACCTCAAATCTGTACTATACCTCTCCCTGCGCAGAGCTTGCGGAGCTTTTGTGCGAGAGAACGGGCATGAAAAAGGTCTTCTTCTGCAATTCAGGTGCCGAGGCAAACGAATGCGCTATCAAGACCGCCCGTAAGTACGCTCAGGATAAAAAGGGCGAGGAGTATTACACCGTAATAACTCTTGTAAACAGCTTCCACGGCAGGACGGTTACCACCCTTGCGGCTACGGGGCAGGACCATTTCCACACGCTGTTCACTCCCCTCACCGAGGGCTTCGTGTACGTTGCCGCAAACGATATAGAGGCTGTAAAGAAAGCCATCGACGAAAACAATACTGCCGCCGTTATGTTCGAATGCGTGCAGGGCGAGGGCGGCGTTATGCCTCTGGAGAGGGATTATCTCCGCGCCCTTGCCGCCTATGCCGCAGAAAAGGACGTGCTTCTCATTGCCGACGAGGTGCAAACGGGTAACGGCAGAACGGGCGAGCTGTACGCATATATGAATTACGGCATAGTGCCCGATATCGTCAGCACCGCCAAGGGTCTTGGCGGCGGACTTCCCATCGGTGCCTGCATGTTCGGCGAAAAGACCGAGGGCGTGCTTACCTACGGTCAGCACGGCTCCACCTTCGGCGGAAACCCCGTGTGCTGTGCGGGGGCACTCAGCGTACTGAAAAGAATGGACCAAAAGCTCCTTGCTTCCGTAAAGGAGAAGGGAAGCCGCATTTTTGCCGCCCTTGAGGGCGCAAAGGGCGTGGAGGCGGTCAGCGGTATGGGACTTATGATAGGCATCACCACCACTCGCCCCGCCGCAGACGTGGTTCGTGAATGTATGGAAAACGGAGTGCTCTGCCTCACCGCAAAAACCAAGGTAAGGCTTCTGCCTCCTCTCAATATCCCCGACGAGCTTCTTGACAAGGCAATAGAAATAATTAAATGCGCGTGCGCGAAAGAGGTCTGATATGTTGATAAAAAGCGATCTTAAGGGAAAAAGCTTTCTTAAGCTTCTGGATTTCACCACCGAGCAGATAAGCTACCTGCTCGACCTTGCCGCCGATATGAAGGCGCAAAAGAAAAACGGCATAGCTCACCGCATCTTCGAGGGAAAGAATATTGCCCTCGTGTTTGAAAAGACCAGCACCCGTACCCGCTGTGCCTTCGAGGTTGCGGCGGCGGACCTTGGTATGCACCCCGTTTATCTGGATCCCCAGGGCTCCCAGATAGGCAAAAAGGAGAGCATTGCCGATACCGCTCGCGTTCTCGGCAGAATGTTCGACGGTATCGAGTACCGCGGCTTCGGTCAGGAGATAGTGGAGGAGCTTGCACGCCACGCGGGCGTTCCCGTGTGGAACGGTCTTACCAACGAGTTCCACCCCACCCAGATCCTTGCGGATTTTCTCACGATCAGGGAGTATTTCGGCTCCCTTAAGGGTACCAAGCTCGTTTATATGGGCGATGCCCGCTTCAATATGGGCAATTCCCTCATGGTCGGCTGTGCAAAAATGGGTATGCACTTCGTTGCTTGCGCACCCAAAAAGTACTTCCCCGATAAGGAGCTGATAGCCACCTGCGAGAAGATAGCCGCCGAAACAGGCGCAATTCTCGAGTTTAACGACGATCCCATCTCCGCCACCAAGGGCGCACACGTTATCTATACCGACGTGTGGGTATCCATGGGCGAGCCCGCAAGCGTTTGGCAGGAGCGCATCGAGGATCTCTCCCACTATCGCGTAACGTCGGAAATAATGGAAAACGCAGGCGCACAGTGCCGCTTTATGCACTGCCTCCCCGCCTTCCACGATCTCAACACCACCGTCGGCAAGGAGATATACGACAAGTTCGGCATCACCTGCATGGAGGTTACCGACGAGGTATTCGAGTCCGAGGCTTCTATAGTCTTTGACGAAGCCGAAAACCGTATGCATACCATCAAAGCAGTCATGGCTGCCACCCTCTGACCTATAAAAATCGCCGTATACTTCAGATGCTGCAACGGGGTCGACTTCGGCGTACGTAAGTACGCCGTCAGCCGACCCCATTTTGCATCTTCGTCTACGACGATTTTTATTAGGTCAGAGTATTATAAACATAGTCGCATCCGTCGTTGCTTCCTCGCAAGCAGCTTGACTTGCGAAAGTAAGCCTTCGCTTTGCTTGCGTCGTCGCGCCTCGTCTACGGCGATCTTTATTAGGTCAGAACCGTATGCAAGGGTCGACTTCGGCGTACGAAAGTACGCCGTCAGCCGACCCCAGTTTGCATCTTCGTCTACGACGATTTTTATTAGGTCAGAGTATTATAAAAAAAGTCGCATACGTCGTTGCTTCCTCGCAAGCAGCTTGACTTGCGAAAGTAAGCCTTCGCTTTGCTTGCGTCATCGCGCCTCGTCTACGGCGATTTTTATTAGGTCAGAAACGTATGCATGGGTCGACTTCGGCCTTCTAAGGCCCCCTCTTCGAGGGAGCTGGCATGGCTTGCCGTGACTGAAGGAGTTATTTATCGGACTTTCTTAGGTTACAAGAATTTTTCTGCGGACTTCGTTACGAAATAACAAATAAAAAGCAACTGTCTCAACCGCAAATTTGAGACAGCTGCTTAAAATATGTAATTAATTCAGCGGCAGATACTCATTTATAAGCCGCAATCTGATCTTGTAAAGATCGGGCACAAGGACCTGCATGCCTTGGATGGTGGCGGCATAGAAGCAATCGTAATCGGGGATAAAATGGGTGCTTATTTTTGCAGAGCTGAGCATAGGAAAGCAGCTTGTGATAATGGATATTATCTTGTTGTTGGTCATGTTCGTGGTCATAGAGGGAAGCACCACGTTTACAAGGTCAAGCAGCTCGTTAAGGCTCAGGTTCTTGCATTTATTGAACGCCGCAAGTATTACGGTGCGCTGGCGATTAGTGCGCTGGAAGTCGCTGTCGATGGAGCGAAGGCGTGAGTATTCCAATGCTTTTCTTCCGTTCATCAGATTCTTGCCTTCTGTAATGCCAAAGGTCTTAAGGGCCTCTGCTTCTGCGGCATTGACCGTTATTTCCACGCCGCCGATGGTGTCGATGATCTTTTCAAATTGAGAGAAGTCCACCTCGAAGCATCCGTCGATCGTTACGCCGAAGTTGGTATAAATGGTTTTCGTAAGAAGGGGCATTCCGCCAAAGGCATATGATGCGTTGATGCGGTTGTCGGAATAGCCGCCGGGTATCGTAACGTACGTATCGCGCAGGAAGGAAACAAGGGATATCTCCTTTGTTTTGGTGTTGATACTGCAAAGTATCATGCTGTCGCTTCGCTGTCTGCCCTGTCCCTCGCGGGCATCCTGTCCGATAAGCAGTATGTTTATCAGATCCTTGTCATTTATCTCGGGCAGAACCACCACAGGCTCGGTAACGGGTGCGGTAGTGGTTGGTGCGGTGGCGGGGGCTGTGGTTGTCGACGCCTCCGTAACTTTGTCGCTCTGCGAGGGCTCGGTATCCGCTCCAACGGGCTCGGTACTGTCAGCAGGCGCCTCTGTTACGGGCTCGTCGGTCTCAAAAAACTCCTCTCCGGGCGGCACGGTCTCGATCTGGTCGTCTTCTATTTTCTGTATCTTGTCAAGGTAATGGTGCACGGTACTGTATCCCGCAACGCCCACAACTGCTACCACGGCAACTATAATGCCGAGTATCAAGGCGACCCTTTTTGCTATTTTTGCTTTTTTGCTCTGTTCTTCCAATTTGATTGCTTCCTTCTGTCATTTTCTTTATACCGTTTTTTGCAACGTTCATAATTATAGCAAAGATTATTAACAAAGTCCACATTATATTGTAAAATTATTGTAAACACCAAAAAATGTTGGTTGCCGACGCAAATAGGATAGGAAATCCGATTTAAACTCTGTTATTGCGTGTTTCTGCTCAAATTAAAAATGCAATAATTGCATAAAACTTTGAATAAAAATATGCAATAATTGCATTTTCTGTTGCAAAAAGGGAAATGATATGTTAGAATAACTGCGAGGTGATATTATGACGTTGCGTGAAACGAGGAAAAGCAAGGGTATTACACAGAAAGCGGCAGCAGCTTTTTTAGGTGTGCCGTTGCGTACGTATTCCAATTACGAAAACGATCCGAAAAAGCAGAATACCATAAAATACCGATATATGCTTGAAAAGCTGAATTCCTACGGCTATATAGACGAGGAAACCGGAATTCTTTCTCTTGAAATGATAACCGAAGTTTGCAGCAGCATTTTTCCTCAATACGGAGTTGAATATTGCTATCTTTTCGGCTCCTATGCAAAGGGAACTGCGTCCGAAACAAGCGACGTGGACTTGTTGGTTTATACCGAGCTCTCGGGCATAAGCTTTTTCGGGCTGGTGGAGGAGCTTCGCGAAAAACTTAAAAAGAAGGTAGATGTTCTGGATCAAAAACAGATAGTAAATAATTTTGCCCTTGTCAACGAGATACTGAAGGACGGCATAAAGATATATGGATAATTTGAAGGACGACGTTTATTACGTTAAAAGAATGTTGAAGGATATTGGATTTATTATCGAAAACACGTCCGGAAAGGACCTTGATGTTCTTAAGGGTAACGAGCTTCTTTGCGATTCGATAATGTTTCGGCTGATACAGATATCGGAGAATTCCATAAAGCTTACCTCCGAGTTTAAAGCACGAAATATGGATATACCTTGGCAAGCGATAAAGGGTCTGCGGAACAGAATAGTTCACGATTACGGCGAAGTGGAGCTTGATATAGTGTATCAAACCGTAACCGAGGACATACCCGACATTTGCAAAAAACTTGAAGATGCTTTGACAGCCTTAACGATTTGAAAGGAGAAAAACAATGAAGATCCTTGTAACGGATGCCGCAACGGTCACAAGCGGCGATATAGATCTTTCGGTGCTTGCAAAACTCGGCGAGCTTACCCTGCGTCAGCGCACTACTCCCGAGGAGCTGATACCTTTGCTTGAGGATTGCGACGTGCTGCTGTGCAACAAAACGGTAATGGGCAGAGCGCAGCTTGATGCGGCACCCAATTTGAAGTACATCGGACTTTTTGCCACCGGCTATAACAATATCGACACCGAGTACGCAAGGGAGCGGGGCGTTACCGTGTGCAACGCGGGCTCCTATTCCACCGATGCGGTCTGCCAGCAGGTGTTTGCCTATATTCTGGACCGCGCCGCAAGAGTGCGTGATTTCGACGGCTTCGTAAAGGACGGCGGCTGGATGAACAGCGCCACCTTCTCTGCCTTCGTTTATCCCTCCTTCGAGATCTCGGGCAAGACCCTCGGAATCGTCGGCTACGGTGCCATTGGTCGTGCCGTGGCAAACGCGGCACTCGCCTTCGGCATGAAGGTGCTGGTCTGCACCCGTACCCCCAAGGAGGACAGCCGCGTTTCCTTTGTGGATATGGATACGCTGCTGTCGGAGTCGGATTTCGTTTCCGTACACTGCCCCCTTAATGCCGCAAGCGCAAATATGTTCAACTACGCCGCCTTTAAAAAGATGAAGCCCACAGCCATGTTCATCAACACCGGTCGCGGAGGCATAGTGGTGGAAGCGGATCTGCGCCGCGCACTCGACGAAGGCGTTATTGCTTTTGCGGCCGTGGACGTGCTCTGCACCGAGCCCATGAGCGCCGATTGCCCCCTCTTTGGTGCAAAGAATATTCTTTTCACCCCTCACGTTGCCTGGGCACCGCTGGAAACAAGAAAGCGCGTGCTTGATATCGTTTTCTCCTGCCTGGAGGCATATCTTGCGGGAAGACCCGTTAACGTAGTAAATTAAGAATAAAACTCGGCAGGCTCAAAATGGGCCTGCCGAGTTTTATAAAAAGTATTGACTTTTTTGAAAGTATGTGGTATCATAATGAGGCTGAAAAATACGCGGGTGTAGTTCAATGGTAGAATTCCAGCCTTCCAAGCTGGCCGTGCGGGTTCGATTC
>JAFSCG010000086.1 GCA_017436885.1 Clostridia bacterium
ACCGTCGGCGATCTCGCCGCAGATGGGACTCTTGCAGTCAAGCACGCGCATGGGGTTGGTCTTCAGACGGCCTCTGCAGGTGTCGCAAAGCTTTGCCTCGTAATTTGCAAAATATCCCTTCAGCGCCTCTCTGTGCGCGGGACGGCAGTTGGGGCAGCCTATGGAGTTGATGTGCAGCTCTGCGGGAATGCCAAGCTCCTTCAGAACGTCGTGTGCAAGGGCGATAACGGTGGCGTCCGCGTGAGGTCCTGCGGCACCGAACATCTCGGTTCCGAACTGGAAAAACTCGCGGCTTCTGCCTGCCTGGGGTGCCTCGTAGCGGAAGCAGTTAATGAAGTAGAACAGCTTCTCGGGAAGCACGCCGCCGCATCTTCCGTGCTCGATCATGGCACGGGCAACGCCTGCGGTGCCCTCGGGGCGCAGAGTAAGGGAGCGACCCTCTCTGTCCTCAAAGGTGTACATTTCCTTCTGCACCACGTCGGAGGTGGAGCCAACGCCGCGGGCAAAAAGCTCCGTTGCCTCAAACGTAGGGGTGCGGATCTCCTTGTAGCCGTAGCGCTCGCATACCTTGCGTGCAACGCTTTCGATGTAGTTGAATATAGGGCTTTCCTCCGGCATAATGTCCAGAGTGCCTCTCATTTTCTGTATCATAACGACCTCTTTGATAATTATCCTTTAATAAAGGGTATTTTACCATCTCTTGTCTGCTTTGTCAAGGTGAAGCGCGTCAGAAATCATATTTTGCCGCAAGACGCGCAGGTGGAACTCTCAACATGCTTGCAACGGGGAGTACTGCGGCAAGAAGGTGGAACAGCAGAATTCCCGCATATGCCAAGACAGCTATCTCTATGGGAAGATACGCCGAGTATCCAAGTTCGGGTATCATACTCGCTCCGCGCATACCAATGAATGTCAAAGCGGCAGCCGGAAGGGCGGAGGAAACGGAAAGAATGATCACCTCTGCGATAAAAACGGATATAAGCTTGCGACCCGGTATGCACAGCAGTCGGTATACCGCTATCATTCCCGTGCGTGCGCGGGTCCTTGATCTCTGGAGAAGCCACAGCATTACGGCACACACGACCATAACCGTGACGGTAACTATCATTCGTGAACTTACCCGTTCCCTCACAAGAGTCCTTTGCTCTGCCCACTGATCGCCCGAACGGTCCTCCACCGTAAGCCGTATCTTTGATGCGAGGTCCGAGGGAAGATCGGAAAGAACGTTTTTCATAGCTTCCTTGTTTTCTGTGCAAATGTAAAATTTGCGATCAAGGATAGAGTTGAGCACCTCCTGCTCCATTCCGTCGTTTATTGCAATGCATGCCGTGATCGGTGTGCTGTAGGGATATGAACCGACGATCGTGAACGCAGATTCCGAAGAAGCGTTATATTCTCTTCCGATTCGCTTGCCCCATATTGCTCCTGCGTTTGTTTCAATGATGATGCACTGGTCATTATCAATGACTGTGCTGCCAAACTCATCGGGGAGTATCTCCCTGAGCTCGGATAAGGGGATCATATTTTCACCTCTTGTATCGGCGGCGCAAAGACCGAACAAGGACATATATATTGTCGGCTCTCCGGTATCACAGATACCCACTATTTCGGGAGTAAAACCGGAGGAGGAGAACGATAAGCTTTTATTCATAAAGTGGCTGACGTCGGATATGCCGTTCTGCAGTACGCCGTCCTTTTTTAACAGGTTTTCAAGCACCCAACGGTCAACAACTATCTCGTGCGAAGCCTCGGGCGCTCTGCCCATAATTATCTTACCCTCGTCAAGCTTTGAGAGGGGGAGGTAACTGAGATTGTTCAAAAGCACCGAGGTACTGTTGAGCTGTGTGAATACCGTTTCTTTGTATACGGGTGCCTGTGATATGAATGGTAGAAACTCTATATCCATATTAAGCGAGGTAAGGTGTTTGCGTAGCTCCTTTGATACTTCAAGGACCGCATTAAGCTCCGTGCTGTCAAGTCCGGCTCCTCTGTCCACGGAAACAAGAAGCAAACGGGAATCGCAGGTAACGAAGTTGTGCGGATCGAGATGAGAAACGGTAAGCATATCTCCGACTGTGAAGACAGTCAGTGCTGAAAGAAGGATGAGGAATATACGCAAAGCAAGACTTTTTGTACCTGCTCGTGTAAGAATATGCCGCGCTTCGTTTATAAGCATTCCAAAGCTTATTCCGCGTCCTGCGCGGGTCATAGGTACGTTTTGAACCGTTAGCTCCGTACCACCCTCATCGATCTCGCTGAATGAAACGTTCGGAGGCATACCTTCGCGGATTACGGGATCGGCTTCGCGCTCTGTACACGTCATTTTCTTGTTGCCGTTGTGCTTGATAATTATACGCTCGCCCTTCAGTACTACCGTCAGATCCTCGGGAGTAGCTTCGCTGTCATAAAGCAGACGGATGGAAAGCTTTTCCGTATTTATGGTCTCCTCCGTAAGCTCGCCGCTGTAAATGGTATGGGAGCTGTCGTAGCTCAAGCCTCCGCGGATGTCTACATTACCGTCGTTTACGATCTTTCCGTCGCACAGCTCGATTATCCTGTCTGCAAAAAAGCGCGCGATACGCTCCTCGTGGGTAACCATAATAACGAGGCTTGTTTTTGAAATGGAGCGAAGGTGCTTGCAAATATTAACGGTGTTTTCCTCATCAAGATTGCCCGTGGGCTCATCTGCGAAAATAACGCGGGGACGACGTGCAATGGCTCGCGCAATAGCAACGCGCTGCTGCTGACCGCCCGATAGCTCGCTTACGATCCTGCGCTCGTAAAGCTCCATACCAACTGTCTTCAGCACCTCTCTCGCTCTGGCTATCTTCTCCCTGTGAGTAAGATCGAGAGAATGCATACCGATATAAACGTTATACATAACGCTGTGGTCGGGAAGCAGGTGATAGTTCTGAAATATGTATCCGAAGCTTGCATTGCGTTCTCGCTCCATTTCACGGCTTCCGCAGCGCTTAAGATCACGTCCGTCGCATATTATCTTTCCCGAGTCGAAGCAGTCAAGGCCGCCAATGGTGTTAAGCAGGCTGGTTTTTCCGCAACCGGAGGGACCGAGGATGCAAACGAATCCTGTCTCCGGCAGGGTGAAAGATATACCGTGCAGAACCTTGTTTGAGCTTTTCGTGTGCTTGTCATAGGTTTTGTTGAGGTCGTTTATCTTTATCATCGTTCGTCCTCCTCAAATGCGATATCGGAGTATCTTTCCGTGAACGGAAATACCTGTTTTTTTAAGGATGCGATCACCCAGAGAGCTCCGATAAGCGCGGCAATGAGATGCACAAAAAATAGCAGGGCTACGTTTTTGGGTAACAGGTATTTTGTCAGATCGTGTATCATTGTCGCGTGAGATTCGACTGCAAATACGGCTACTGTAGCAATTATTTGCCCCGTCACAGTCAGTAGTACAAGCTGAATAAGCACCGAGCGAGAGGCGCTTTTTCTTGTGAGGCCAAGATCAGCAAGGAGCTTATAGCTGCCCGTTTGCATAGAAAAGAGAACTCTGAGAAGAAGCATTTCGAGTATCAGTATAACCAGAGTCGCAACGCCGCATATGGCAAGGGTGGATATGCGCTTATCCGCAAGCTCGGGGTCCTGCTTCGTTGAGCCGAGCTTATACGGAGAAATTGCAATATATCCCGCGTTGTTCAGCTCGTCTATCACTCTGTCCGCGTATGCGTAGTCGGTTATGTACATGGATACCTGATCGCCATATCCCTCGTCGATAAGCTTGATAAAGGTAGAGTGCTTCACTTCTATGAAATTATTACCCGCAAAGGGTTCAAAGGAGTTATCCTCCTTTACAACGAGCTTTCCTTCCTCGTTTCTTTCGTATACGTTCGGAACAGTGGTAACTCCGTAGTATCTGAGAGGGACAAACTTATCATTTGCGGAAAGAAAATAAAAAGTGTAATACTCACCGTCGAAATTATCCGTCATTTTATAGAGTTGCTTTAGGTTGTTGAAGCACCTACTGGTGGCACGGAAAACATCGTCGGGATATTCGTTCTCCGCAATGTCTTTGTAGGATGCGGGGTCTCGCGGCAGGTAGACGTAATTGTAGTCCGTTTGCATCTTCGTGTTCAACATTCTGCCCACCTCGTCCGAAAGATAAATGCCCTCCATTGCGGTGGTGCCAACAATGGTAACGTTTATCGCGAGATATGAGTCTATTGCCCAATTCTTTTCATCACGTATATAGACGGGAATAACGTCCCCTATACTACCCTCGCTCTCGTTTATAACGGCCTCAAAGTAATTTTCGGGCAACCGTCCGTCGGACAGAAAACCCGTTCCATTCGGAAGCGCAGGTATTATTTGGAGAAACGGCGCGGTCTCGGAAAGCACCGTTTTAGGAACTGAAACGTATTCAGGCTCTATTGAACCGTCAATATGGACGGGCATAAGCTCGTAACCTATCGAATGATCTACGTCCTTTCGGTAGTGGCAGTATACGTCTGCGGCGTAGCCAAATCGCTCGACCCTTACGGCATGCGGGATACTGAGCAGTTTATTTATATCATCATCCGTAAGATCCGTGTGATCTGTGCGTTGTATAACGATCCTTTCTTTTGTTCCGTTACGGAAGGCACTGTCGCTGTAAATGCGGGTATTGGTGTCATCCACAGCACTGATAAACGTACCGAGAAAAGCAAATACGGAAAAAGCGGTAACGGCGAGGAACGTCAGCATTATCGCGCACCAAACGGGGTGCATCTTCATTTGTTTTGCGGCTATGTATTTTCCAAGGCGGGGCTTTCTTGCGACAGTTTCGGCGGTGGTTGCTTCCGCTTTGTTTGCGGGGCGCAGGGAAGTATCGCTTTCGATCTTTCCGTCCTTTATAACTATCCTGCGGGTGCAGTATGCCTCCACCTCCGCGTAATCGTGGGTAATGATTATAACAAGTCTTGTTTTTGCCGCATCAGCAAGCAGGGAAATAATATTTTTGCTGTTTTCGGAATCCAGATTTCCCGTTGGCTCGTCGGCAATAAGTATGGACGCGGGCTTTGCAAGGGCGCGCGCAATGGAAAGGCGCTGCTTTTGCCCACCCGAAAGGTTTGTACCTCCCTGAGCAATGGCACCGTCATAGCTACCTTCCATCTTCTCAACAAAGTCCGCCGCCTGTGCGGTGTAAATGGATTCCACAAAATTCTGATTGAGGTTATGTCC
>JAFSCG010000087.1 GCA_017436885.1 Clostridia bacterium
TGGAAGCACGTGCGCCGGAACGAACGGAAACGAGCAGAGCATTCTCGAGAACGCCGAAATTCTTGCCGGTAACCTCCTCCATCTTAACGATGTAGTCCATGATCTCTGCCATGATCTCATCATTGATCTGACGGCCGTCCTCATAGTACTGGGTGCAGGCCTCGGTGGAAATGGTGAAGCCCTGGGGAACGGGAAGACCGATGTTGGTCATCTCTGCAAGGTTTGCGCCCTTACCGCCAAGGATCTCACGCATGTTGGCGTTACCCTCTGTAAAGAGGTAACAATACTTTTTAGCCATTTTTAAACCTCCAAATAATATATAACTTCATTGTTTTTCACGCAATCTTTATTATAACACGGGTTTCTTGGAATTTCCATACTTTTTTAAGATATTTTTACCAAAATCTAAACTTTTTATCATCAAATCTGACGGATTTTTTCCGCGATAGTTTTGCAAAGCAGTCCGCCGGCAAAAAAATCTTTAATTACAGAGCAAATAAGCAACGAAGACGCACCTCATCCACTCCAAACGGTAATATCCTAACGTCTGCAACACGGCGCGGAGGATGCGAGCGTTATACAGCGAAAACTACCGGTTCGAACGTACAGTTTCATTTCAAAAATTTTATCAGTTTTTTTGTGCACCAAGCAAAAAAACAAGATACACCAAAAACAGGTATGATGATTGGTGAATACCACGAGCAGTAGAATATTATGTCTTCAATTATCAGCATTAACGTATAGTCTTTAGCCTCCCAACAAAATGGCATTATCACCACTACGAGCAGTAAATAAGCATAACATATTACGAGCGACAAGATCCTTTCTTTTTTGCTGTTTGCAATTGCTCCTCCTACAAGTGATACGATAACAAGGGACGTCGGAATTTGATTATATATAACTTTCCAAAAGGGATGGCTGTTGAAAATGTGCATAGGCTCCCACCCGCTTATCAGATAGTAGTGATACATAATCCAAGCGGCACAGGCGATCGCGGTTACTGCTAAAAATACATATCCAATTACCCTGACGTAGTTTAGCTTTGTTGATTTATTGATCGTATTCATAACGATCTCCCGTGTATCGCGTTCAAGGCATTAGCGCAAGCCGAAAAAGCCGCACCGCAGAGGATGGCGGCAAGGACGGTGGAAACAAAACGCAATGAGTTTTTCATAAGCATTACTCCTGTGGCATTAAGCTCGCTTGAATACTTTTTTGGTAAGACCTATCAGCTTTCGTACACAGAAAGCCAAGAATGATGAAACGAAAAAGCATGGGAGAATGATCGCTGAGAACAAAGAGCAAAATGAGATCATATCCGTGAGGACATTCACCAAAGCGTAATCACGTGTTGCCAAGCCCCATATCAGCGGAGTTATCCACAGCACGGTCAATACGTAGATATAACAGATCGCAAGGCTTATGATCCTGCCTTTTTTCCCCTCGGGAATTGATCCGGCAAACAAGGAAACGATCATTAACGTGAAGGGAAATTCTTCGCGCGCTATCAAGCTGTAACGTTCGCTTGTAAATTCCATGTCCCACGTTTCCCATCCGTTTATTGTGTAGAATCTATATATCATCCATCCGGTACATGCAAGCACGGTTACTGCGAATAATACATATCCGATTACCCTGACATAGTTTAGCTTTGTTGATCTATTAATCGTATTCACAATGACCTCCGGAGGCTTATGTATACTCAATAAAGCAGATCCCAATGTTTCGTATAACGGTTACGTAGGAGAGTGGTACGAAACTGAACACTGAGTGGTTATTTCAATGATATACCGTTTCTTCAATGGTTATCCCAACTATTGCAGGATCGTATATTTGCCATGTTTTTCCGCCGTCTGTAGAAATGTAATAATATATATAATGGAGTTCAGGAACGGGATCGCGGTCTGAGCTGTAGTGGCTCTGATACCTCGCCCAAATACCTATATTGTTATCAAAGAGTAAATACACATTCTGTTCTATGCCATTTCGCAAATAAACACTATTCAAATCCACATTGTCGCTTTTGACTATTTTTCCCTGTTCCAGCTCGAAAACGATTTCCCATGAGCCACTGTTTCCCATAAGCCGCGGGTTAATTGTTACATAAAACATGCCGGTATTTGTTACATATAATTGAGGATTGCGGTAATCTCTATTCTCTTTGCAAAGTTTAGATAAAAACTCGAAAGTTTTACCTCCGTCATAGGTGCAGTAGGCATTAAAGATCGCATCGTTGCTCTTGCATATGAGAAAACCAATGTCTTTATTATAGTAATCGATCGTTATAAATTCCCCGGGAGTCTCGCTTACATTGTATGTGTTATCCGAAAATACGGTAACGATATAATAATTATCACCGCTGATCGCGGAATGACACTTCATTCCCGCAAGCGTTCCCTCGTCATTTTTATATGTCAAATCGATTGTATTTCCGTCTTTGTCAACATAACGGTCGGGGCGAAATTCAGGATATAGTTTCGTGTTGCTTGATGTATAAACGCGAGGCCCGCGATCTAATTTAGGAGAGTCTTTTACTACAAACGTAGGCGGGGCATCAGGCCGTGTCCTATCCACCAAATACATACCGGCGCAAGGCAAACTAAAAGAAGAATTCCCCCTTATTTTTACCTCTCCGCTATCGGTTTTATAGAGAATTTCCGCAAGGGACTTGCCGTACGTATCAATTATCTCTTCCTGCTCGGGTTCCGTAGTAACGGGAACCTCTGTTGTAACAAGCGCATCCGTGGTAACGGCTACTTGGGTTGATACAGGGACTTCTGTAGCAACTGATACTTCGGTAGTAACGGGCTCACCCGTAACGGGTGCTTCGGTTGTGGCATCGGTGATCAGTGCGTAACAATCCCTGTAAATTATCGTGTTGCCTTCAATTCCCACAACCGCAGGATCGTACCGTTCCCAGGTTTCTCCATAATCGGTAGACAGATAAAAATAGAGATAATGTGTCCCGGGGTCGATTTGCCTATCCATATCGTAATACGCTATATTAACAGGCCAAACACCTATATTTCCATCAAAAATCGGAGAGAAAAAGCTGTATGAACCGCGAGTGTTATACTCCAAGTCCTTGTCTGCGATTTTGGGGGTCTCTTCGATGAGAGCATTATCTTCGATTTTGTACATATGGTATACGGTAGATTCTTGGCCGGGGTAAAAGGCTGTTTTTGTATCCGTCTCAAACAAATACAGATATCCGCACGGCATAATATGCAAATCGCGAATCGGTCTGTTTGCAAAAAATTCAAAAGTTTTTCCGCCATCGCGAGTTATCCAAATTTTGCTTTCTTCGCGCATCTCTCCGGAGACGCTTGCGATCACTCCAAAATCTCCGTAAAATTCAGCAATATTAAAATCAATTGAGCTCTCGCAAATATTATGGTTGCCGTTGGGAAAAACTGTAACGACATACTGTTTGTCGGTTTCATCGGATGTGGCAATGCTTACCGAAACTCCGTTGGTTGAGTATCTGTGCTTTACGTAATTCAAAGAAATTCTATTTCCGTTGACATCGGTATGGTATGCAGGGCGGAGCGAAACAGAGTTGTACTTTTCTTCCAATCGCGTAACGTATTTTGTGTAAAACTCGGGGAGATTCCCTTTTGGCGTGTTTTGAACGACAAATACGCGATCGGCGTGCCCTTTGTAGCCTATGTAATATCCTTTCGTCGGCAAATAGAAGCTATCGCAGCCTTTGACGTGTACGTTTCCGTCATCACCCAAATACAAAACCTCGGCAATGGTTTTTGCCAACGTTTCCGTGGGCTCGGAAGGGTCTGCAACGTTTTCTGTTGTTGTAACGGTTGCTTCGGTAGTAACGCTCGGAGCATCCGTTGCGGGAGCGGCAGTCGTGGATGGAGAGGTCGCAGGCGTGTCGGAGGTTTCCGCTCCTTCGGTTGTGGTATCGGTGGTGGTGAAAATATCGGTGGTTTCGGTTATTGGCGCATCGAAGGTAACAGTTGTTTCGGGTGCGTCCGTGATAGGCGCATCCGTTGTAACGTCGGTTACGGGCGCAATGGTAGCGGGCGCGTCCGTGGTTATATCCGTCGTAACCTCCGACACGGGCGGCTTTATTTCATTTGCGCATGCCGAAAAAGCCGCACCGCAAAGGATGGCGGCAAGGACGGCGGAAACAAAACGTGTTGAGTTTTTCATAAGCATTGCTCCTGTGGCATTAAGCTCGCTTGAATACTTTTTTGGTAAGACCTATCAGTTTTTTTACACCCAGAGTTAAAATACAAGATACACTAAAAGAGGGGATGATAAAACTTGAGTACCAAGAACAATAACGTATTGTTATGTCAATGATTATCTTTAGAGAGTAGAGCTCAATATGCCAACACATCGGAAGTATCAGTACTACCAGCAGTAAATAAAAGTAACATATTGAGAGAGCTAAGAACCGATCATCTTTGTTGCTCGCAACCGCTCCACCTACAAGCGATACAGGAATTACTGATAAAGGTATGTGATTGGACATTATATACTCATATCGTGGGTTGGTCAAGATGAATATTTTTTGCCACCCTTTTATCAGATAGAATTGATACATTATCCAAGCCGCGCAAGCGAGTACGGTTATTCCGAAAAAAACATATCCAATGATCCTGACACACTTTAGCTTTGTTGATTTATTGATCGTCTTCATAACGATCTCCCGTGTATCGCGTTCAAGACATTAGCGCAAGCCGAAAAAGCCGCACCGCAGAGGATGGCGGCAAGGACGGCGGAAACAAAACGTGTTGAGTTTTTCATAAGCATTACTCCTGTGGCATTAAGCTCGCTTGGATACATTTTTGGTAAGACCTATCAGCTTTCGTACACAGAAAGCCAAGAATGATGAAACGAAAAAGCTTGGGAGAATGATCGTTGAGAACAAAGAGCAGTTACTACAACAATAATCGCTTGTTCGATATCAAGCAAATGAATCAAGTGACGAGCGCGGGGCGTTATGCAAGCTTTTTTACAGTAGACCCCAACATAACGTACAGTAAATCAATCGGAGATTGGACATTTACAACGAATGATACAGAGAATGAATAGTCCCACAGATATGTGATCTGTTACTAACATCCAAATTATTGTAGTTAAATTCGTCGATCTGTGTATTAACGTGCCTTCGCTTTTTATTTGTAAAAATGATGCTTTTCATCAGTCTTCGCAATACACACTTTGGCTTCACAGGCGTTATCGCTGTTACGAGACCATATTAACAACTTGAGGCCGACAAGGGAAGAATAATGCTTTCTTTGATCCGCACAAGACCGCCTTCACATCACCATAAAGTTCAAAACCTTTTTGGCGCGTGACCATTAAGGTGGGATTCAAAAACGGGTGATTTACTTAAGAGAAGAAATTTGGGTGTTGTCGTTTTCTGCGGTGATCAAAGCGGGATCGTAACGCTGCCATGATGCACCGCCGTCTGTGGTAACAAAGTAATGAACGCAGTGCTCTCCGTCATTATTGATTCTACCGTCGTATTCGCTTTGGATTATGGACCAGACGCCAAGGTTTCCATCTATATGCAACCTGGATGTTCTTGTGCTGGAGGCGAACACACGGATGTCAGATACGTTTGCGGGCTCAGAGATCTGTCCGTTGTTCACCTTAAGTACCAGTTGATTGCTGTAAACGCCTCTATAATACCGGCCTCCGGTTATCGCAAGAAAAAAATAGCCGTAACGGGATGCAGCCACCTGAACTCCGCTGAACTCACCGCCCAAATTGCTCACCGTGGAGTGAAAAGTAAAAGTCTTGCCTCCGTCATATGTGCAATACAGATCGAATACGTCGCCATTA
The DNA here is from genome assembly GCA_017436885.1 of Clostridia bacterium. GTDB lineage: Bacteria > Bacillota > Clostridia > Oscillospirales > CAG-272 > RUG12395. The sequence continues at coordinate 5,815 of JAFSCG010000087.1, forward strand.
TCCGCGTTCGCAATAACCGCAAGACCTGTTTTTTCGTCGCAATAAGCCACCGCTCGTACTTCCGCGCATGCGGTGTATGCGTTATAGGTGCCATCAGGAAACACGGTGAATATGTAGTCTGTGTAATTTGCGGCTTCCTTACTTATAACGTAAACCACCACCATGCCGGCTTCGGTATAAATGGTTCGCTGGTAATATTTCTCTGTTACAGGGTTGCCTGCGCTGTCGATGAAAACAGATGGAATCTCTTGGGTATAGCTTGATTTGTCAAATTTAATATAAAGCGAAAGATCAGTCAGCTTAGGAGATATTCTAACAACAAAATCGTTATCCGCGTTATATGAGCCGCCTTCCGGCAGGAAAAATGTGTCCGAGCCTTTTATCATCACGCTTCCTTTTGGTGTTACATATAACACATCAGAAAGCGGTTTGCCATAGGTATCAATTAAATCTTCCGTCTCTGGTGCCGTGGTTTCGGGAGCCTCTGTTGTAACAAGCGCGTCCGTGGTAACGACCACTTGGGTTGACGCAGGGACTTCTGTAGTAACTGATACTTCGGTAGTAACGGGATCAACCGTGACGGGTGCTTCGGTGGTAACGCTCGGAGCATCCGTTGCGGGAGCGGCAGTCGTGGATGGAGAGGTTGCAGGCGTGTCGGAGGTTTCCGCTCCTTCGGTTGTGATGGCATCGGTGGTTGTGAAAATATCGGAAGTTTCGGTTATTGGCGCATCGGTTGTTTCCGGTGATTCGGTGGTTACGGGCGCATCTGTGGTGTATGCGTCCGTTGTAACGTCGGTTACGGGCGCAATGGTAGCGGGTGCGTCCGTGGTTATATCCGTCGTAACATCGGTTACAGGGGGCTTTACTTCATTTGCGCATGACGAAAAAGCCGCACCGCAAAGGATGGCGGCAAGGACGGTAGAAACAAAACGCAATGAGTTTTTCATAATGCACCTCGAAACAGAAAAATTAGTCATTTCTCGTAATTGCGGGATATAATGCTCCATTCGGAAACGCTACATCCTATTCCCGCTACATCTATTGCTACGTCGCTATATGAATACTTAACCTCCAAAGCGAAATGGTTGGGATCCAGCGGAATAAGAGAGATTGTGGTGATTGCGGTATACCGAACGCCGAACATCGCTGTTACCGTTTGCTTAAAGGAGATGCTGCTGTACTTGTTGCTTGTGCTTGCGGGAGTTTCCGTAAACTCCTCTGCGCCGTCAAGTAACGATACGGCAAGGGAACGGATAGTATCAATACTCAAGCTACCAACGCCTTTTTCGGTGTAGAAAACCGTTGAATCAAGCTCGTAATTCGTAAGCGGAAGGTTTATATAGTTGGGGCTGAAATGAGGGGAGGTGATACGCGCGAAAATGCCGGGTGTCGTTCCTCCGGACCTTCCCGTCAAACCGCTTTGAGTATATCTTACGGAAATGCTTTTGTAGGGAATCTCCTTATCAACGGTCTCTCCGTTATGGGCGTTTACGTATCGTGTTATTTTAACGGTGTAAGTTTCGATCTCGTCAGGGCAACCGGGGAAGTTACGCAAAGCAAGGGGATATACAGCTCCGCCGTATACGGTAAACTGCGAGTATTTCTCACTTTCAAGCACAAAGTACGTTTTGAATATCTCGTTGCTTCCGCTTTTGTCCGTGCCCTGAGATTTTTTTACAGAGTGGGAAAATCCAAGATACTTATTTCCCGCTTCATTGGGATAGCGATAGCAGTAAAGTTGTGCATCGGGAGCCATATTCAAAACGTCGAAGGAATATTCGCCCGTGCTTGCTATTGTATATTCAATGATAGCGTCGCTGCTGTCAGAGGCACTGCGTATCCTGAATGGCGAATATGCCGGCTCGGGTGCAAACCAAATGCTCGCGGTACCGTCGTTTTGCTCCCGAAAGTATATTCCTATAAAAGCGTCGCCGTCCTTCAGAAAAACGTAATCCAAATTGTACGAATACGTAGGATCTATGTCAAGATATATGGTTCCCTTATATTCTGATTCCGAGTATGCATCCGGAGTATTGGTCGAAAGGCTTACGTCAAGCAGGGAAAAGCTTTTCATATCGGGGGAGACTTCGGCAGGGGTGATCTCAACAGTTTGGAGCTCATTCCGGACGGGCATCTCAGTTGTAACGGGCGCCTCTGTGGTAAAAACCTCATTCGTAGTAACGGGTGCATTGGTCGGCGGCGCATCTGTGGTCGCATCGTATGTAACCTCCGTTACGGGCGGCTTTACTTCATTTGCGCATGCCGAAAAAGCCGCACCGCAGAGGATGGCGGCGAGGACGGCAGAAACAAAACGCAATGAGTTTTTCATAAGCATTACTCCTGTGGCATTAAGCTCGCTTGGATACATTTTTGGTAAGACCTATCAGCTTTTTTGCGCACCAAATAATGAACGAAGATATTTCAAAACTTGGAATTATTAAGATAGAAAAAATAGAACTGTATACGATCACATATTCAAGCGCTTCATTAATTGGGGTAAAATCAAGATGTATGTGCCAAATTGTCGGAACCACCCAAGACATTGACAAAGTGTATAGATAACACATAGTTAATAATAATGCCTTTGATTTTTTGCCATTGCCAATCGATCCCGCAACAAGTGATACGATTATTACCGTTTTAGTTAAGTTGTTTTTTATCACTTTATCGTACGGTTGGTCTGTTTCGATCCAAGACCATAAATTCCACCCACTTATCAGATAGTACTTATATATTATCCAAGCGGAACAGGCGATCACGGTTACTGCGAATAATACGTATCCAATTACACTGACGTAGTTTAACTTTGTTGATTTATTGATCGTATTCATAACAATCTCCCGTGTATCGCGTTCAAGGCATTAGCGCAAGCCGAAAAAGCCGCACCGCAAAGGATGGCGGCAAGGACGGCGGAAACAAAACGCGTTGAGTTTTTCATAAGCACCTCGAAGCAGAAAACACAAGGCAGTTATCCGGCACACAGAACCGTTCCTTCTGTGTTTTGAGCGACGGATCTTATCTTTTACGTCTATGTCTTCTTATACTATAATCAGCAAATTTCTTGAACAAAGCGCGTTACGTTATTAATGTACATGAATGCCTCTTTTAATAGTTAGTCTGTATTAGGAAAGTCATCAAACGAATTTTGAACCGGTGGAGAACATTCCCAACTCACCAATTCTATTCCGTATTTCTCATAGAGTTCATCTTCCCCAATAACACCTGAACTACCGGAAAATCTGCTACATTCAGCTACGATTGGATATGGAGATGGCAAATCGGGCATATCCCCCATATAATAATCTGCAGTTCCTATCCAACAAATTATTTCCTTGGTTAGATTGCGATGAAGAACAAAGCCTATCTTTCCTGTTGATTGCATTTCACCACTCCATCTACGCTTATCCAGTACACTATCGTATGACAAGTATTCACATAGATAAATATCTGAAACGGTAACTGTTTCACCGTTTATTTTATAAGTCAATGAAACTGCAAACTCTCCTTGCGTTATTTCGGGCTTTATGTTCTCATAATAATCAGAACCAAAACTCTTCAAAACAGCGCGCCCCATCAACAACGTGAACGGCATAGACACATACACTATTAACACCAACATGATAATAGCCAATACGAACAAAAATTTTGTGAATATGGTTCTTTTCATAGAAAATTCTCCGGCACACAGAACCTTAACTCTGTGTTCAGCTTATTTTTTCTCCTCTAATGGGGCAAAATACTCTCCAATGAATAACAATGAAAAACCAAGTACATAATACGCCCAATTTGGTACAGTAACGAAATCAGAGAGTGATTTGAGTATGACAAAAGCAAAAAAAGCGGAACCGAATATTATAAACAACCGTATAATTTCAGGAACCTTATACTGTTTATCGCAGTATTTACAACGAAGCGTAGACGAACCGGTTTTTCCCCATTAAAAAAAGCGGAAATTCCATGCTTCTTGCAATTTGGACACTTGCTGTGAGTTAACTGTTCCAATTTCATCATTTACCTCTGTTAAGTTAGAAATAGTCTATGCAACACAAAGAACCGCCCGAGCGCGAAAATGTCGCAGTAGCATATCTCTCTGTTAAAAGCATACCATATTTTAAGGCAAAAGTAAATGCCCCATCTTCGACGATGAGGCATTTTTCTGCGACGATTACGCCGCATGGGGATATTTCCCTGCGTTTTTGAAAAACTCTTGCGTTTTTTTATAATCTATTGTATTATATATTAGTAGCCGCGGGTCTCCCGTGGCGATTTGTGCTGTTTATTTATATTTTTTCGGAGGTTTTCGGTTTTGGCGGATATATTTGACCTGTTCAAAAAAATAGAAAGCGGCGGAGCAAGCCACGCTCCCATAACGCGCATAGTGGCATGCCTTGGCAATCCCGGCGCGGAATACGTTACGACCCGCCACAACTGCGGCTTTATTTGCGCCGACTACCTTGTGCAGAAGTATAACGCATCCCCTTGGAAGGTGCGCTTCAAGGCGCTTTGCGCCGAATGCACCATTGGCGGAGTGCGCACACTTATTATGAAGCCCCAGACCTATATGAACCACTCGGGCGAGGCGGTCCGTGAGGCACTTGATTTTTACAAGCTGGAGCCCGACGCTGTAACCGTAATATGCGACGACATCAACTTTGAGTGCGGACGCATGCGCATACGCAAAAGCGGAAGCGACGGCGGTCAGCGCGGTCTGCGCAGCATTATAACCCATCTTAACACCGACGCATTCCCCCGCATTCGTCTTGGCGCGGGTCAAAAGCCCGAAAAATACGACATGGCAGACTGGGTACTCTCCAAGTTTACCGCGGAGGAGCAAAAGGCGCTTTTTGAATGTCTTGGATGTGCGGCAGAAGCGCTTCCCCTTATTTTTGAAGGAAACACAGAGCTTGCAATGAGCCGTTTCAACGGCACGGGTAAATAATGATATACGACGGAATAAGGCTTGATAACACATACGGAAAGCTCATTCGCGCAATAGATTCCGAGCTTGGCTCCGTAAACCGCCTGCCCCTGTTTTTAACGGGTGTTTGCGGCGGTGCAGACACCGCGCTTTGCTGTGCCGTTGCCAAGGACAGGGGACCTATCCTCATCCTTGCGGGCACGGAACGAGATGCCGCAAGGATATGCGGCGGAATGGTTGCCTGCGGACTGCGCGCCGCAGTTTTCCCCGGCAGAGAGCCGGTGCTTTATAACATTGCCGCCTCCCGTACCTCCGAGTACGAGAGGCTTAAGGTGCTTTTGCGCCTTACCCGCGGCGAGCTTGACGCGGTCATTGCCGTGCCCGGTGATGCCGTGGGCTACACCATGCCACCCGACATACTTGCCCTTTCGGGCTTTTCCATCAGCCGCGGCATGGAGTTCGACCCCACGTCCCTTGATGCGGCTCTGCTTATGCTGGGCTACGTTAAATGCGAAATGACCGAGGCACCCGGGCAGTATGCGCGCCGAGGCGGCATTGTGGATATTTTCCCATCCTTCTCCCTTGAAGGGGAGATACGCCCCTTCCGCGTGGAGTTTTTCGGCGACGAGATCGACCGCATCGGCATTTTTGATCCCGACACACAGCGCACGGAAGAAAACCGCGACGAGCTGTTCATCTCCCCCGCACGAGAGCTACTGCTTACCCCCGAGATCACGGAAAAGATCAAGCGTTCGGTCATGAACCTGAAAAAGAAGGCAAAGACCGTGGAGGGCGAACGTGAGCTTGCGAGCGAGCTTACCGCCATCGAGAGCGGTATGCCCATCGACTTTGCGGACAAGTACGTTACCCTCGTATATCCGCAAAAAAGCACCTTGCTCAGTTATTTCGACCTTTCGCGCCCCGTTATCGTGTGCGGAAAGAATGCCATGCGCCAACAGCTGGAGGCCGCAACTTGGCGCGAGCGCGAAAACATCACCTCCCTGCTTGAATCGGGCACCGTTGACCCAAAATATGCAAGCTTTATGGAGGACGAGGGCTATCTGAACAAATTCCTTGATGACCGCGCCACATTGTTCCTTGACAGCTTTGTTTCCTCCTCCGGCAAGGGTCAGGGCGGACTGTTTACCCTTAATTGCCGCTCCGGCTCCGTTACGGGCAACAAGGATCTGATACTTGCGGACATCGAGGACTATTTAAAAACGGGATACCGCATAGTTATTGCCACGGCATCCGCCCACGAAAGCGAGGTGCTGGCAGGTATGCTGCGCGAAAAGGAGATCGCCGTTTCCGTAGTTCCCAACGGAGATCCCGATTGCACCGCCCTTGCCCAGCACGTCGTATACATTACCGTGCTTCCCGGTGCGGAAAGCTACGAGCTTACCTCTGCGCGCTTCGTTTTTATCTCCCTTGCCACGTTGGGTGAAACGAAAAAAGGCTCCCTGCGCAGAGCCAAAAAGAAGAAAAACGGCGAAACGAAGAAGCTTACCTCCTACGCCGATCTGCAGGTCGGCGACTACGTTGTGCACGAAAACTGCGGTATCGGACGCTATCTCGGCATCCAGCAGCTTACCGTGGACGGCGTTACCAAGGACTATATTAACATCCAGTACGCGGGCAAGGATAAGCTGTTTATCCCCACCTCCCAGCTTGACATGGTTTCCAAGTACATCGGCGCACATTCCGACGATGGACTGCTGAAGCTCTCGAAGATGGGCGGCGCGGAATGGAAGCACGCAAAGAGCCGCGCAAAGAGCGCAGTTTCCGATATGGCAAAGGAGCTTATCAAGCTTTACGCCGAGCGTATGCGCCTGCCGGGCTACGCCTTCCCCGCCGACGACGACTATCAGAGAGAATTTGAGCTTTCCTTCGAATACGAGGAGACCGACTCCCAGATAGACGCTATTCTTGATATAAAGGAAGACATGCAGGCGCCACACCCCATGGACCGACTCCTTTGCGGCGACGTTGGCTACGGCAAGACCGAGGTTGCCTTCCGCGCCGCCTTCAAAGCCATTGAGGCGGGCAAGCAGGTGGCGCTTCTCTGCCCCACCACCATCCTTGCATTCCAGCACTACACCACGGCAATGTCGCGCATGAGGGATTTCCCCATCCGTATTGATATGATATCCCGCTTCCGCACGCCAAAGCAGCAGGCGGAGATACTCAGAAAGCTCAAGCGCGGCGATATCGACCTGATAATCGGCACACACACCCTGCTTTACGGCAAGGCGGAGTTCAAGGACCTTGGGCTTGTCATCATCGACGAGGAGCAGCGCTTCGGCGTTGCGCAGAAGGAGCGCCTTAAGCAGGCGGCAAGCGGCGTTGACGTGCTGATGCTGTCGGCAACTCCCATCCCCCGTACCCTTTCCATGGCCATTGGCGGAATACGCGATATGTCCATTCTGGACACTCCCCCCGGCGACCGCCAGCCCGTGCAGACCTACGTTCTGGAATTTGACGACCTGATAATCGAGGATGCCATAAGGCGCGAGCTTTCCCGCGGCGGACAGGTGTTCTACCTCTACAATCGCGTGGACAGCATCAACCGCATTGCCGCACGCATTGCGGAGCGTGTGCCCGGTGCCCGCGTTGCCGTTGCCCACGGGCAGATGGACAAGGACGAGGTGGAGGACGTATGGCGCGCCCTTGTTAACGCCGAGATCGACGTGCTCGTATGCACGAGCATTATTGAAACGGGCGTGGACGTACCAAACGCCAACACACTTATTATCGAGGACGCCGACAGAATGGGACTTTCACAGCTGCATCAGCTACGCGGACGCGTTGGACGCTCGGGCAGACGTGCATTTGCTTATTTTACCTTCCGCCAAGGCAAGGCCTTGACGGAGATCGCGGAAAAGCGCCTCAACGCCATCAGAGAGTACGCCCAATTCGGTGCGGGCTTCCGCGTTGCGCTACGCGACCTTGAGATACGCGGCGCGGGAAATATGCTTGGCTCCGAGCAGCACGGCCATCTTGATGCCGTGGGCTACGACCTATATATGAAGCTCCTTTCCGAGGCTGTGCTTGAAGAAAAGGGCGAGCTGCCCGAAAAGAAGCTTGAATGCTCCATCGATATTCGCGTGGACGCATATATTCCCGAAAGCTATATTTCATCTCCAAACCAGCGCATCGAGCAGTACAAGCACATTGCCACCATCCAGACGGAGGAGGACGCCGACGACATTGCCGACGCGCTCCTTGACCGATACGGCGAATACCCCGTTGCGGTGGAAAATCTTATTGCCATTGCGCTGCTGAAATCAGACTGCCAGCGCTTCGGCTTCACAAGGCTTGAACAGAGGGAGGCACAGCTTATTTTCCACATTCCCGACCTTGACGGCGGCGCATGGGTGCAGATGTTCAACGCACTGCCCGAATTCCGCTTGCGTGCCGCACCGGGAGAGCCATCCCGCGTGTTTGCCCAGATACCCAAAAAGTACACTCCTCTTAAGGCGGCAAAAAAGCTCCTTGAGACTTACGCACTTCAAGTAACCGACGAAAACGATAATGAATAAGGCGGTTTATATGAAAAAAAGAATTATAAAGCTGATATCCATGGCGCTTGCCATTATTATTGCGGCATTTGCCCTCCCCTCCTGCGCCAAGGAAACGGTAATAATGTCCTATAAGGACTACACCGTAAACGCGAATTACTATACCTACTGGCTTTCCCGCTTCAAAGCAAATTTTCTTTACAGCTATTCCGACGTGGTGGACAGCGATGAATATTACGATTCCGTTATCTCTGAGGACGGCAGAACGGCAAATCAGGTAATGACCGATATCAGCGACAACGCCATCAAAAACTACCTAGTGCGCGAATATCTTTGCGACGTTTACGGCCTTAAGCTCAA
>JAFSCG010000088.1 GCA_017436885.1 Clostridia bacterium
ACGCCGTACATATTGGAGTAGGTTGCGCTGACGTATCCGCCGTACTCCTGCTGGCTCTCGTCATACTTGGGGTAAGGAATGATACCGAAATCCATCTCGGTGTCGCGGAGCTTGGGAACGTTGCGGAACAGATTGGTAACGAAAAGGCCCTGTCCGTTACTGAACATACCCATCATACCGCCGAGCTCGTTTGCCGCACCGGAGTGAACAACGGAAGCACAGTTGATGGCGTATCTGATATCGTAGCAAAGGGTGGTTATTCTGTTTGCGAGGGAAACGGTCTTGTCGTTGTACATAGTAAGCTCAAGGTCGCCTGTATCGGGGTTGGGAGATGCGATCTTGCATCTGGAGGCGCCGAAGCTTGCCTGGAAGGTATCGTTCCAGCAAAGGAGGCCGAAACGGTCGTTTGCGGTCATTGCATCGTCACCGTCGAGGTCCTCGGAGACCATACGGGTGTACTCCTCAAACTTATCCCAGGTCCACTTGCCCTCAAGAACGAGGTCGTAGATATCGGTTATGCTCTTTTCCTCTGCAATAGTCTTGGAGAAGAGTATGCAGTGGGTTGCAAGGTTATCGGTGATACCGATATCACCGTTGGAGTAGTACATCTTGCCGCCGATGCAAAGGTCGGTGGTGATGCGCTGGTCCCACCAGTCTTTGTTGAGGTCAATGTAGGAGATCTCGTCGAAGGGAGTGAGATATCCGTTTACCGCACAGGTGGCGGCGTGCCAGGTGGTAACACCGCAAAGATCGTAATTGCTTTCGCCTGCGGTGTACTCCTTGCGGAGCTCGCTAACGCCAACGCCCTCGGAATACTGGTTACCGTTAAGCTCGCTGCTGGTGATGATGATGCCGAGAAGACGCTCCGCCTCGGAATTTCTCTTGAAGATAGCGTCGTTTACTACCTCGTAGTCAGTGTTCTCGACGGAAAAATCGTTGAAATCGATGGTTGCCGCGGTGCAGTTGAGAACTACAAATTCGTAGTCGTCGTACTTAACGTCGGTAGGAATGTCGGGATATACGGTGGTAACGGCCACGGTGGTCTCAACGGGACCCGTGGGGGTGCCGGGATCTGCATTGGGTGCAGTGGTGACGGCCGCGGGATTCTTTTCTCCGCAAGATACTGCAAAGGGCATCAGCATACATACTACAAGAAGAAGGGACAATATCTTTTTCATGGCAGCTTTCCTTTCATTTGTTATATACTGTTTTGGTTATCGGTATTAGAGATTATAATACTTTTCAAATTCTGCGGGATGAGGTATCTTGTTTATCTCGCCGACCTCGGCGCGCTTGTTCTTGATAAAGTTCTTGATAAGGATCTCGGGGAATACGCCGCCTGCGGTAAGGTAGTCGTGGTCGGCCTCCAGAGCGTCAAGTGCCGCCTCAAGGGAGGTGGGCAGACCCTTAAGCTTTGCCTTTTCCTCCTCGGGGAGGGTGTAGAGGTTAACGTCGTAGGGGCCCCAGCCGTTTGCGTGGGGGTCGATCTTGTTCTTAACGCCGTCAAGACCTGCCATAAGGATGGCTGCGTAGCAGAAGTAGGGGTTGCAGGTTGCGTCGGGGTTGCGGAGCTCGAAGCGGCGCTTGTCGGGGCTCTTTGCGTAGGCGGGAATACGAATTACCGCGCTGCGGTTGGATGTTGCGTATCCAACGGTAACGGGAGCCTCAAAGCCGGGAACAAGGCGCTTGAAGGAGTTGGTGCTGGGGTTGGTGATGGCGCAAAGGGAAGCAATGTGCTTCAGCAGTCCGCCCATGAAGTAGTGCGCGGTCTCGGAAAGATGCGCGTAACCGTTGTCGTCGGAGAATACGGGCTTACCGTCCTTCATAAGCAGCATATGAACGTGCATTCCGCTGCCTGCCTCGCCGTACACGGGCTTGGGCATAAAGGTTGCGGTCTTGCCGTACTTAAGGGCGGTATTGTGGATGATGTACTTTATCATCATCGTGGCATCTGCCATATGAACTACCTCGCCAAGCTGAGGCTCGATCTCAAACTGACCGGAGGCGGCAACCTCGGGGTGATGGTAGTTGATCTCGATGCCTGCATCCTTCATCAGCATGCACATCTCGCTGCGGCACTCGTAGGAAACGTCGAAGGGCTTTGCGATGTGGTAGTTCTTCTGCTTGGGAACGATAACGCCAAGACCCTCCTCTGCGCTGTTCCAATAGGACTGCTTTGCGTCCACGGAGGAGCCGATGTAATTACCGCCAACGTTCCAGGATACGTTATCAAAAAGATAGAACTCAAATTCGGGGAGGATGAGCATGGTGTCGGCAACGCCGCTGGCCTTAAGCTCCTCAACTGCGGACTTAATGATGTTTCTGGGGTACTGGGGAAGGGGACGGTTTGCGGGAGTGTCGATTATCATTGCGTTACCCGTCATAGAGAGGGTGGGTATCTCGCAGAAGGGATCGATCACTGCGGTGTCAAGGTCGGGGATGAAAACCATATCGCTTTTTTCAACAACGGCATAGCCGTAGTTGGAGGCATCAAAGCCGATGCCGCTCTTCATGGTCTCCTCGGAAAAATTTTCAGCGGGAATGGTAACGTGGCGGTACTGACCGTTGATGTCCACCATCTTGAAGTCCACCATCTTGATTCCGTTTTCGCGGATCACGTTAAGTATATCGGATACTGTTTTCGCCATCTTGAGCTCCTTGTATATAAAGAATAAAAATACTAAAAATAATTGTAGCACACCTTGAAAATGTTGTCAACTTTCGGACAAGTAAAAATGTTAGCATTTCAATGAAAAAAGCGGATTTTTTTAGTTATCTTGAGCTTTTTTTGTGATTGATGTCTCAAAATTTGTAAAAGAATTAGCTATGGGTAAAAAATACCGGTTAAAATCATTGACAAATGCAATTGTATACGATATAATGCCAATGCAATAATAAAATAATACAAAAACAGGAGAAGACCATGAAAAAGATCATTTCCCTTGTGCTTATTCTTTGTATGACCGCGCTTGCCCTTATCGCCTGCGGCCCCTCCGCAGTTGACTACCAGCTTGGTATCGGCATGGCCGTTACCGCAAACAACGCAAAGCTCAAGTATTCCGCAACCGTTGCGGCTGTTGTGGTTGATGCCAACGGCAAGATCGTTGATTGCCGCATCGACGCTATCGACCTCACCGCTACTATTGAAAACGGCGCAGTTGTCGCCTCCTCCGACTTCAAGTCCAAGGCAGAGCAGGGCGATGCTTACGGTATGCTCTCCGATTACGGCTCCAAGCTTGCCGAGTGGGACGATCAGGCAAAGTACTTCGAGAACGCCGTTAAGGGCAAGACCCTCAGCGAGGTTCAGGGCCTTAAGACCGGCGATGCCGCTCTTGCCGCAGGCTGCACCATCGACGTTACCGATTTTGTTAAGGCTGTTGCAAACGCTATGAACAGCGCTCACAAGATCGCCTTTGCTACCGCCTCCGACATTACCGTTGGCGTAAGCATCAACGGCTCCACCGCCGATAAGAAGGGCAACGCAAGCTACGAGACCGCAGCAAGCGCAGTCGTTCTTGCAGACGGCAAGGTAGTTGCCGCTCTCGTTGACTGTGCCGACGGCACCATCACCGTTGAGAACGGCGAGGGTACTGCTCTCACCTACGCAGGCTCCAAGCTTGAGCAGGGCGATAACTACAATATGGTTGCCTACGGCGGCGCTTCTGCCGAGTGGTACGTTCAGGCAAAGACCTACGCCGCAACCGCAGTAGGCAAGACCGCCGCTGATATCTCCTCTCTCGCTACCGAGGGCGTTGCAGGCTGCACCATCGGTGTAGACGCTTACAAGGCCGCTATCGTAGAGGCAGTTCAGTACGCAAGATAAGTCAGCTAAAGATTCGGGATGTAAAAGCATCGCTTTTGCATCCCGTTTTTTTGTAAAACGAAAACCACCAGCAGTGCTGGTGGTTCCAAAAAGCTTTAGCTATGCACAGTTTCGCCGCAGCGGAAGGCTCCCCTGTGTAAGGGGAGCTGTCTGCGAAGCAGACTGAGGGGTTGTTTCTGTTATCCGAAATGACAATC
>JAFSCG010000089.1 GCA_017436885.1 Clostridia bacterium
CGCTGTCGTAGTCCTTGGGCTTGTAAATGCGGTAATTTATGTCGATATGGTCGGTGTAGGAGAAACCTCGCATATCGTTCCAGCCCGCTTCAAGCATATCAAAGCAATCGGGCAGGCTGCCCGTGTGGCTGCTTACGTTAAGCAGCTGACCCTCAGGGTTATTTTTCAGATAGATATTCACAAACAGCTCTATGGCACTTTCAAGTCCCTCATCGCTTGTGGCGGCTATAACTATCTTACTGCCGTTTACGGTTATGCTGTAGGAGTTTTTTTCCAGTGCAGCCAATGCGGCCGCAGACTCGGGGCGGTTGGTTTGACCGATAAGTATCTCCGTTGCCTTTTCCTCTGTATTGGCGTCCTCCTTCATAAATATCTGCGTGCCGAACGCATTGACAAAATAGCTTCTCATATTGCCAACAGCCGTGCGCACACGGCTACCTGCGTTCTCGGAAATTATTATGCTGTAGTCGGTCTTGCCGTTTTCGTTGACCATTTGCAGTGCACCTCCATCCGAGGGGGCGGCGGTCTCCGTGGCTTGCGTTCCCGAGATTTCGGGAACCTCGGTTGCGTTACAGGAGACAAGAAACGCCGTAGCCAAAATCAAAGTAACTAAAAACAACTTTTTCATACTGTCCTCCGAAAATCATTTTCCAAATGCCATAAGCTCAAGTGGATCAAGCATACGGCAAGGGAGGGGATGCGGCTCAATGAGTTTTTCATGGTTGCCTCCCGAAAAAGGCTTGTTAATAAAGAGGCGCGACTGAGAGCGGTCGCGCCTCTTTCTGTTTTTAGTCTATCACGGGAATGAGAAATTGTCAATTACCGTTTGTCGAAATGCTCTATGAGTCCGTAGACTTGGTCGTTTATCTCCTTCATCTTGTCAAGCAGATCGGTATACGGCTCGTAATCCACGCCAACGATACCCTTGTTTGCATCGGTGTTGGATGCCTCGGCATTCTTGTTCTGGGGGTCGTTATCGCGGTATTTGAACCAATGCACGCCCACGCAATACTTGCTTTCCAGCATCTTGAGCATAAAGTTCTGGTAGAAGATGCCTCTGTCCTTCTGGGTCTTTACCACCTTGCCCGCGCCTGCTGTGTTGGGAAGTCCGCTGTCCTCGCCCTTGGTGTACACCTCGGTAATGATGAAGGGCTTTCCTGCGGCGCTTGCCCATTGGTCGATAAGCTTGTTGTCGGGGTCAAGGTCGAGATAATAGTTAATGGAGATGGCGTCGCAATATCTGCCTGCGGCACGGAAGATGCCCTCGGAAAGGTTTGCCTCCTTCATAAAGCGACAGCCGAGATACATATGGTTGGGATCGTATTCCTCAAGTGCCTCGGATACCACCTTGAAGTACCTGTCGTAAACGAACTCGCGGAATTGGTCGCGCAGCTCGTCGGTAACGTCGGCGAGGGTGGGCTCGGTCTTTCCCGTTGCCTTCTCAAGCCATACCCAGGCGGTAGCGTAGGAGAATGAGTTATACAGGTTCGACCAATCCAGCGTAAGGTAATTATCCAACATTTTTTTGTCGCAGGGAAGCTCGTTATCGCTCATATAGCCGATGAAATTGGGGTCGTCCGCAAGATCCTCTGCCGCGGACTTTGCAAGCCTGCGGGAAACGGTAACGAAATCGGGGTCGAACACGGGAATGGTATTGTTGTTTATAAAGGTGTCGTGTCCCGCGCTGTCGGCTGTCAGCTTGTACGCCTCGCCGTAGGTGGACATAAAGTAGATTATCTCGGAATAATTGATCTTCTCGCTTCCCGCGTTCAGCTGATCGTATTTCGACCAGCCGCCCATGGAATAAAAGCCGTTTTCCTTTAGAAGCTCCATGGTCTTTTCCGCCCACACGGTGGTGTCGCCGTATTTCTTTGCAAAGGCATTTTTTGCTCCGGTGCTTGCGTTGGAGCCCGTAACGTTTGCCATTGCGGTGTCAAAATACGCGTTGCCCTCGGGGGTAACGAGATACCAACGCTCGCCCACCTTCTCGGTGTGGAAAAATCCCGTTGCGGTAAGCTTCATTGCGGTATTGCCGCCGTATTTGTCAAGGACGGCAGCGGTGTCGGCATAGCCCTTCAGCGTATCCATGGTGCGAACCTTGTAGGTCTTGTAATCGCTGTTCACGTCGTCCCTTGCCTGCAGGGAAGCGGTGTATTCCGCGGGGTCGTTTGTCATATTGGGGGCAGGGTATTGGACTTTTTCGTAGCTTTCGAAATACTCGTTTACAAGCTTATCCGCCCATTCAAAGGGATCGTTTCCGTCGCCGTAGCGCTTGGAGGTAGGCAGATCCACCGCTCTGCCGTAGTATTTGGACATATCCGTATAAGCAAAGCGCAGGCGTGGCGGGGAGGCACTGCTTTCCTTGCTGTTAAAGCCCAGCTTGAGTCCGTCGGAGCTTTCTCCGTCAAGCATGAAGGCGATCTCGGTCTTTCCCTCGGCTAACGCCTCCTTAACGTATTCCGTAACGTCAACGCTGCAGGTCTGCTTGGCGTACATCTGTATGCTTGCCAGCTTTTTGATGGAGCGGGGGCGGTTTGCGTAGGTTATGGTGCTTTCAGTCCAGCTTTCCGCGTCCGTGGCGCGCACAACGAGGGTTATCTTTTTTTCCACGGTCTGACCGCTGCAGGAGGCAAGCTCCAGAGTTACGGTCAGCGGGTCCTTGTATTCAATATCCTTGAGGCTGAATTTAAGATACGCTTTTCTGCCGTAGTCGTCGTTCGTGCCCTTTATTTCTATTGTGGCTTCCTTGCCGTAGTTGTCGTTTGCGTATTGGCCGTTTCGCACGGTGGCGTCCTCGGATACATCGATATCGATATAGGGAGGCAGTGAGGGCGCGTCCGGCGCTGTGGTTATCTCCGTTGTCATTTCAGCATCTCCGTTATCGGTAGTCACAGCTCCGCCCTGCCCGTTTCCGCAAGATGCAGCTGCAAGGCAAAGCAGGCACAGAAGCAATGAAATTAAGGGCTTTTTTTTCATTTTGAAAGGTCCTCAAGTAATTTTTTAAGGGAAGCTTCGTAGGTGGAAGCCTTCTTTTCGTAACGGGAGGCAATGGGCGTCTGCACGTCGCGGAACAGAGCGCAGATAGCGCTGAGCCCCTTGGAGGAGTAAAGAGTGCCGAAGTTATACTGAATGCCCTCAACGATAAGGTCGAACATTTCCGCATCCTCTTCACCGTTAACGTATCTGCCCTTCATTGTCATTTCATAGTATGCGGGGCGGACGATGCGGTAGCTTTCCGCGCCGAGAAGCTCAAGCGTTGCGCCGGAGGCCTCCTCGTCGAAGCAGTTGTTAAGCACTACCATCATAGAGTGTGCGTTCTGGGGCAGGGTATAGTAGCCGCCCTGGGTCTCGTCAAGCATTGGCATGGGCAGTATTCCGTAGGCATCGTTCATATCAATGAACTTCTCCGCACGGAGCAGACCCTGGGTAAGGAACAGCACCTCGCCGGCAACGAAGGTGCTTACGGTGGTGTTAAGATCCTGACCGTAGATACAGCCGTTGTTCTGATATATAAGGTTGTGCAGCTTTTCAAAGGCGGTAACCGTGCGGTCGGTGTAGAAGGTAAGCTCGGGTATTCCGTCGCTGTTCTTGGTGGTTACCTTAATATCCAATGCGCCTACCCAAAGGTCCATTGGCATAGACTCCGTGCGCGTGCTGTAGCCGAAGATATCGCCGGCGTCACGCACGTCGTTTCCGTTTACGTCAACGTATACGTCCTTCGATAGCTCATAGAGCTTATCAACGGTCCACTTGCCCTCGTCCACCAATTTGTAGAGGTCAACGTCGGCGGCAAGCTTTTCCTCGGCAAGGTCCTTGTTGAAGAAGGTAACGCCAACGCGGCTGAGCGCCGTGATGGTAACGTCGCCGATAACGCTGTACAGCTTGTCGGCGTAGGTTATCTCGTCAACGTAGGATTGGGTCCACCAGGGCTTTTCAAGGTCCAGATGGGGCAGCTCGTACAGATTCCAGAACAGATTTTCCGTAACGAGCATACATCCCTGGGAAGCGTACAGTGCGGCAATGTCGTACTCGCTGACGGCGGACATCGCCTGACCGCGCACCTCGGTGAGAAACTTGGTGTTTGCATCACCGTAGGCGCCGTTCATGGTAATTATGTTCAGCTCCACGTTAAGCCTGTCGGCAACGGTCTCGTTACGCTTGAAAACGGCTTCGTTGAGCACTGTGGCATCTTCGCTTGCGGAGGTGAATTCGTCGATGATCCCCGCATCGCTTCTGCAAAGAAGGTTTACCGTTTCACCTTCAAAATCAAGGCTCTTGTCCACCGAATCCTCGATTATATCGCGTCCGAATTCGTCCACGGGAGCAGTTGTATCGGGTGTGATGGGAGCGTCGGTTATTGTGGGAGTGGTCTCCTCGGGTGGCGTGCCGCCGCAGGCGGCAAGGGAGAAAATGCTTGCAAGAAGTGCAATTATTACACCAATAGCGGTTATCTTCTTTTTCATGGGGGATCTCCTTTCAAAAACGTCGTTAAATTGCGTGGTGCTTGACATTCCCACATCTATATAGTACAATAAAAACGGTTGTGTTACCACCGCAAAAAGAGTACATAAGGTGTAAAAAGTGAACTCGGAGGTTGCTGTGAAAAAGGAATTTGTTCTTGAAAAACGTTCCGCACGCTTTAACACGGGAAGGGAACAGATAATATACCGCAATTACGATTACAGTATGATGGACCGTCCCATCTACGTTGAGCAGGCGGGCATCACGGAGCCGAGCCCCGATTATTATATCGAGCACACGTCCCAGTCCCGATACTATAACATTATGTATATATTCGAATACGTCGTGGATGGCAAGGGGTATATCGAATGCGACGGAAAGATGTTCCGCGTCGGAGCGGGAGACGTGTATTTTCTGAACCGTATGCACGAGCACAAATACTACGCGGACAAAAAGGATCCCTTTAAAAAGCTCTGGCTCAATATCAGCGGCACCATGATGGACGATATGGTAAAGCTGTTCGGTATCAAGGATGGCGTTGTCGTTGCCCGCGAGGAGTGTGAGAGCGTTTTCAGGGAAGCTCACAGCCTTCTTGCGGCTATGAAGGATGGGGACCCTGCGGAAACCAACCGCAAGATCGCCGTGCTGATATTCGACCTTTTCAGCCGTCTTTCAAGGGGCAGCTTTCATACGGAAAGCTCCTATAAATACGGTCTGCCATACAGAGTACAGAGATATATCGACAAGAACATATATAACGGCATAAGCACGGACGGGCTTTCCGCCAAGTTTTACTTCAGCAAGGCGTACATAGCCCGCGTTTTCCGCAAGAAATTCGGAATAACGCCGAAGCAGTATATATCCGAGCGGCGCGTGGCGGCGGCCAAGCACCTGCTTGCCTCCTCCGAATACTCGATAGCTCAGATAGCGGACAGGCTGAGCTATACGGACAGCAAGCATTTTGCGAACGTTTTCCGCGAGTACGTTGGGATCTCTCCCTCAGAATACCGCAGGAATAATACCGAGAAGGGCCTTTAGATCATTCGAAATATTCCGAGGGGGCGACCCCGTAGTAATCCTTGAAGACCCGTGAAAAATAGCTTACACCCGAGAAGCCCAGATAGCTTGCGGTCTCGTTCACGTTCATATAGGTGTGGCGCAGGCAGTAGGCGGCGTGCTTCATGCGGGTGGTGAGGATGTAGTCGTTTATCGTGGTGTGCATATGCTTTTTAAATATGCGCATACAGTACTGCTTGGAGATGTTTACCTCCTCGCACAGATCGTCGAGAGTGATCTTGCGCATATAGTTGTTGTTTATGTAGGAGATTATCTTATTTACGGCGGGCGGGTAGTTCTCGTCCACTTCAAAACGGGAGCAATAGGAGCGGGAGACGTGGAAAAGTATCTCTGCAAAATAGAGGGATAGCAGCGTGTTTGCCGACTCGCCGTAGCGGAACTTTGCGTTCACGCATTTTGTAAGCAGCATCTCTATCTCGGATGATACCTCGTTATCGAGCATTTTCTTATCAAGAACGACGGTGCGGTCGGCTCTTTCCATGGTGCCGTATAAGGGGTCCTTGGTTTTTTGTGGGCTTATATAGGCAACGGGCGGCTCGCTGCCCTCGTGTACGGTAATATCTCCGTCGAAATGGAAAAAGGTGAATTCCATTCCCGTATCCGAATAAGTGCGGTACATGGTATTCTTGGGAACTATTGCCAAGTTTCCTTTTTTGTATTCATTTCTCACTCCGTCGATAAATATGCTGCATTCGCCTCGGTGCACGTAAACGAAAAGGTTGCAATCAAGCTTTCTGCCCGATTGGACCCAACCCCTTTTCGCCTTCAGCTTTCCCGTCATACTGACGTAGGGGAGATTATCTATGCTAAGTGTATACATAAAACCGCCTCTTTCGCCCGATTTTGGGCTATTTTTTTGCTCATTTTCATTATACAACCATTGTTTGCCGTTTTCAACAGTTTTTTTAATTACGGTCAAAAAATCAACTTATCCGCCTTCGCATAGCTACCCGACGGCGGATAATCGGCATAAAAAATATAGCCTCGTTTCATATTTTGAAACAAAGAGCACTGTAGGTGTATTGTAATTTGTGCGCGCTCTTTGCTATAATAAAAACAGAAAACTTCAGACTGTCAAAAATTCCGGGCAAAAACCGCCGAGTATTAACGATAAAGGAGAATCGACATGCTTTCCATAAACGCTCATAACATTGCTTTCCATATCGATGAAGATTGCAAGAATGCATATTTTACCGCCACCGACGCCTCCGGAGTAAAGGGCTCCGATTTCTGGCGTCTTATTCTTGACGACGGTCTTCGCACCGAGATACCCGTTTTCTCCTCCAAGCAGGAGGGCAAGGCCGCAATGTGCGGCGATAAGCTCGTTATCGAGTACGACAAGGTGGTATCCGAATACGGCGATACCTACCTGATCGACCTTAAGATCACCGTTTGGGAGCAGGACGGAAACCTTTACTTCGTTCCCGAAATGGAGAACAAGTGCGAGGCAAGAATAAACGAATGCTTCTGCCCCCTTGCGGATTTTGATTCCCTTGGCGGAGAAAAGAAGGAGGACACCTTCTACCTTCCCAACGGACTCGGCACAAGAGTATATAACCCTTGGCAGGCAATGGTCAATATGACCGCCAACTACTATTATCACAACGAGTTCGAGATATTCTGGCATCAGCATTATCCCCGTGCCACCATGGGCTGGTTCGGCGTGCAGAGCGGCGATCACTTCCTTTACGTAGGCCGCCACGACCCCGAGCACCGTCATTGCTTTATGACCATGCGCCAGCGCATCCACGCGAAACCCACCAATCTTATGTTCGGTATCGACCATTTCCCCATGGCGCGCCCCGGCGAGAAGCTTATCATGCCTCCCACGGTCATCGCGTTCCTTGACGGCGACTGGAGAAAGGGCGCAGATCTCTACCGCGCTTATGCGGAAAAGACCTTCTACCGCGTGCCCGAAAAGGCTGAGTGGGTAAAATATATGTCCGGATGGCAGCGTCTTATCATGCGCTCCCAGTACGGCGAGGATTACTTTACCGCAGAGGATCTGCCCGAGCTTTACAAGATCGGCGCAAAATACGGCATACACACCCTCTTCCTCTTTGCGTGGTGGAAGCAGGGAATGGACCGCAACTACCCCATATATGAGGAGCCGTACCCCGGAGCGTGGAAGGCTCTTACGGAAAATATCAAAAAGGTTCAGGAGCTGGGCGGCCGCGTTATTCTTGAATGCAACTGCCACTTTATGGATCCCCAAACCGATTATTACAAGGAGCACGGCGAATACATAAGAATGCTCAATATCAACGGCGACGAGATCCGTCCCGCCTTCGTATATCCCGGCTACGGCGAGGTCCGTGCCACCTACGGCTCCAAGCAGTTTGCCCTTTGCTGCTCCGCTACCAAGATGTGGCGCGATCAGGTGCTCTCCCAGATCAAGCTGATGGACGAGCTGGGTGCCGACTGTACCTTCGCCGACTGCTATGCAGGTTGTCCTTATCAGCCCTGCTTCAACGATAAGCACGAGCACGGCAACCGCGTCGACGAGGATTGGAAGTACCACAAGATGTTCTTTGAGGAGGCGGAGGCATACTGCCGCGAGAAGGGCAAGGTCCTTGCTGCCGAGGTCGTTACCGACGTTGCCGCTCCCTACAATCAGTTCATCCACGGTCTTGTAAACGTAGACTTCAAGATAAAGGGCGATTACTTCCCCGAAATGTTCCGCTATACGTTCCCCGAGGTCATCACCACCGAGCGCGGTATCCGCGACGAGGAAGGCGATTTTGCACAGCGTATGCGCTGCGCCCTTGTTTACGGCCTGCGCCTTGATGCTGAGCTTTACGTTTGCCGTACTCATCTTGACAGCGCGCCCCTTTACGCCGCGGCTGTTAAGGAGTATACCGACACGATGATGAAGTACCGCGAGTTTATGTACGAGGGTACGTTTACCGTTATCAACAACGAGCGCCTGCCCAAGTATATCCGCCGCGGCGAGTACATAAGCGCAGACGGCACCAAGGTGCTCTGCATTACCTATAACCCCCTTGACCACGAGGTAAAGCTCGGCGATAAGACCATCGGCGCCGACGAGATGACCTTCGAGATATTTGACAGAGATACGTATTGCAAATAATTCTCAAGAATAAAGGAGAAAAAATATGAAACGCATTCTTTGCCTTATGCTTGCGGCTATGATGCTTGTTTCCGTTGTTGCCTGCGGCGAGAAAAATCCCCCCGTAACAGACGGCACCTCCGCACCCGCGGTTACCGATGGAGGCGACAAGCCCGCCGAAACCACGGCACCCGTTACAACGGAAGACCCCAACGCGCTTCCCGATTACATCCCCACAGATAAGTACGACGGTCACGAGTTTATCGTGCTTATGACCAATCTTAATCCCGACCCCGCCATAGTCCGCGACTTCAAGTGGACGGAGGGCGGCACCGTGCTTGACGACGCTCTTTATAAGAGAAACACTCAGGCAATGGAAGCTTTGGATATTACCATTACCGGTATTGAGAACTACAGCTCCTCTAACAACGGTATGACCCTTGTCCGTCAGGCAAATATCGCAGGCGACTCCAACTACGATATGTGCATCATCTCCACCTACAACTGCGGAAGCCTTGCACTTACGGGCGACCTGCGCGATCTTAACGATTACGGCTGTCTGGATCTTTCTCAGGAGTGGTGGGACCAGAACATCAACCGCGACCTTACCGTTAACGACCATCTGTACTTCACCACGGGCGATATCAGCCTTGTTACCACCTGCGCGATGTACAATATGGTGTTCAACAAGGATATGTTCAGGGACAGAGGCTGGGAGATGCCCTACGAGCTTGTGCGTCAGGGCGTGTGGACCTTCGATAAGATGAAGGAATACATTCTTCAGGTATCCGATGACCTTAACGGCGACGAGATCATGGACTCCAACGACCTTTACGGTCTTGTATACATCAACAGCGGTATCGTTGGTGCACTGGGTGCTTCCGGAGAGAGAATGGCAAAGATCGACGACAACGGCGAAATAGTGCTTGGACTTGGCACCGAGAAGGCAGAGCAGGCCATCGTAAGCTATCTGGAGCTTACTCAGGACCGTCTCCACACCTATAACGGACAGACCGGTACCGGTGGCGTAAGCGCCGTTAATATGTTCGTTGAAGGCCACTGCCTGTTCAGATGGATCGAGCACGTAGGCTTCCCCTATTTCCGCGATACCGAGCTTGATTACGGTATTCTTCCTCTCCCCAAGCTTACCGAGAGCCAGGACAGATACTACACTCCCTTCGGCGGATGGGATGCAGCATTCGTATGCGTGCCCACCTTCACCGCTAACGACGAGCGCACCAGCGCCATCATGGAGTATCTTGCCTTCACCTCCAGGAATATCGTTACCCCCGCATACTACGAAAGAACTCTCACGGGACGCTACGTCCGCGATACCGACAGCTACGATATGATCACCATAGAGATGGAGAACCGCGGCTTCGATATCGGCTACATCTATAATATCGGCGGCATCAAGGATATGCTCGACAATCTGGCAAAGAGCGGCTCTACTGCTTTTGCTTCCAGATGGAAGGCATATCAGAGAGCGGCAGAGAGAGCCTGCAAGAGCGTAAACGAGACCCTTCAGGCAGACAAATAACACTTTTGCTTGGCTGTTGCGATTTGTAACAGCCAAGCATTGCATTATAGGAGAAAGCTATGAAAAGAACAGTCGCTTTTATAGTTTCGGTAATCATGCTGTTTTCCGTAGTTTCCTGCGGAGAAGGTAATAACCCCCCGGAGACCACCGTGCCTACGACTACCGAGCCTGCAACCACCACCGAAGCTCCCGTAACCACCGAGGCGGTTACCACGGGCGAATACGAGCTTGACTATTTGCCGGATGCGACCTACGACGGGCACGAATTTGTCGTTCTTATGACAAATCTGAACAACAACGTGGTAATAATCCGCGATTTCAAATGGACGGAGGGCGGAACGGTCCTTGACGACGCCATGTACAAAAGAAACCTGCTGGCTATGGAGACCCTTGATATTACCATAAACGGTATCGAGGATTACAGAACGAGCAACACGGGTCTTGCCTCCATCCGCAAGGCAAATTCCGCCGGGGATTCCAATTACGATATGGGTATCATCGCCACCTACGATTGCGGCCGCCTGGCTCTTACGGGGGATCTTTGTAATCTTGCGGAGTACGGTTACATCGATCTTGAGCAGAGCTGGTGGGACCAGAACATTAACCGCGACCTTGTTGTTGACGGCAAGCTTTATTTTACCACCGGCGATATCAGCCTTGTAACTACCGCCGCCATGTATAACATGGTCTTCAACAAGGATATCTTCCGCGACAGAAACTGGGAGATGCCCTACGATCTTGTGCGTGAGGGCGTGTGGACCTTTGATAAGATGAAGGAATACGTACTTCAGGTTTCCGACGATCTTAACGGCGACGAGAAAAGAGACTCCAACGACCTCTACGGGATGGTATATATCCACAGCTCCGTAATTGCCGCGCTCGGTGCCGCAGGCGAGAGACTGGCAAGCGTTAACGAAAACGACGAGGTAGTAATTACCCTTGGTACCGAGAAGGCAGAAAGAGCCGTTGTAAGCTTTATCGAGCTTACCCAGAACCGCGAATGCGTGTATAACGGACAGACCGCAACGGGCGGCATTGATGCGGTGCAGATGTTTGTTCAGGGACATTGCCTGTTCAGATGGATAGAGCACATCGGATTCCCCTACTTCCGCGATACCGAGCTTGATTACGGTATACTGCCTCTGCCTAAGCTGGACGAAAGCCAGGACAGATACTACACTCCCTTCGGCGGATGGGATGCCGCATTCGTATGCGTACCCACCTCCACCGAGGACGTTGAGCGTACCAGCGCAATTATTGAGTATCTTGCTTATACTTCAAGTAAGATCGTTACCCCCGCATATTATGAAAAAACTCTTACGGGACGTTACGTGCGCGATAACGAGAGCCACGATATGATCACCATAGAGATAGAGAACCGCATTTTCGATATCGGCTACGTTTACAGCATCGGTAATCTGACCGATATGGTGGAGAATCTCTCCAAGTCCTATAGCACGGCCTTTGCATCCAGATGGAAGGCGTACCAAAGAGGTGCGGAACTCGCTTGTAAGAACGTAAATAAGACTCTCCATAAAGAGGAAGAGTAATGAAAAATGCCGCCGTGCGAATTTATTTCGCACGGCGGCTCTTTTTGTAAAACGAAAACCACCAGCAGTGCCGGTGGTTCCAAAAAGCTTTAGCTATGCACAGTTTCGCCGCAGCGGAAGGCTCCCCTGTGTAAGGGTTTCGCGGTAGTGAATTGATGTCCGGGGGACATCAAGAGCCGCGAAAGGACCGACACGCAGGAGACAGCTGTCTGCGAAGCAGACTGAGGGGTTGTTTCTGTGGTCCAAAATGACAATCCCTCCGTCAGCCGAAAAACGGCTGCCACCTCCCTTTACACAAGGGAGGCTCAAAGTAATTGCCGCATTTGCGGTGGTAGGGGCAAGCAACGCAAGTGGCAGATAATTTGACGAGC
>JAFSCG010000090.1 GCA_017436885.1 Clostridia bacterium
CATTTTCCCGTTTTTGTGATAAAATACGTGTAACTAATCAAGAGGAGTTCGGTATGGAGATCAAAAAGATACTGATGGTAACGATGCAAATGGGCATCGGAGGTGCGGAAACACATATTCTGGAGCTTTGCCGCGCCCTTATCGGAAGAGGCTATACCGTGCACGTGGCGTCAAGGGGCGGCAGCTTTGTGCCCGAGCTTGAGGCCGCGGGCGCAAAGCATTTTTCCATGCCTCTCAATACCCGCCGTCCCGCAGATATGTTTACTTGCATCAGAGCACTTAAAAAGCTTATAGAGGCGGAAAAATACGACGTTGTCCACGCCCACTCCCGTATTCCCGCGGCAATATGCGGCTATCTATCCCGCAGAATGGGCTTCCGCTTCGTTACCACTGCGCATTGGGTATTTACGGTAACTCCGCTTTATCGATTGCTTTCCGATTGGGGTCAAAAATCTCTTGCTGTCAGCGAGGATATAAAGCAGTACCTGATCGATGAATACGGCGTATTTCCCGATAATATTCGCGTTACGGTCAATTCTCTCGATACCGAAAAGTTCTCTCCCGATATCGACTGCTCCGAGCTTAAGACGGAGCTTGGAATTGCTGATGATTCGTTCAATATCGTTTGCGTCAGCCGCATGGACAAAAGCAGGGGACAGGTGCCCTTGTTGCTTGCTCGCGTTGCAGGTAAGCTGCGTGAAAAGTATAAAAACGTAAATATCCTGCTTGTCGGAGGCTCCGCCCTCGGAAACGAGGAAAGCGTAATTCCCGAGATCGAGGAGATATGCGCAGGATATGTGGAAAAGTACGGAGAGTGCGCAGTGAGGCTTTGCGGTCCCCGTACCGATATAAATAAATTCACATCTCTTGCGGATGTTTTTGTCGGAGCATCTCGCGCCGCCCTTGAGGCTATGGGGTCAGGGTGTCCCGTTATTCTCGCCGGAAACGAAGGTTACGCCGGTATTCTTGACTCCGATTCCCTCAAAGAGGCCGTTGCCACGAACTTCTGCTGTCGCGGATGCGAAATGCCCGATGAGAATCGTTTGCTTTGCGACCTTATTGCATTGATTGACTCAAGCAAGGAGCAGCGAGAGCAGCTTGGTAAGATCATGCGCGGTTTTATTCTGGAGAATTATTGCCTTGACAGAATGGCCGACGACGCCATTGCAGTCTACAACACCGCCGTACCCATGAAAAAGCATGCGGACGTGCTTATCTCGGGTTATTACGGATTCGGCAATACCGGCGACGATTCGCTCCTTACCGCTATCGTTGGCGAGCTTTCGGGCAAAGCGCCGGAGCTTTCCTTTGCCGCTCTTGCCAAGGACCACCGCAAGGCAGAAAAGCGCTTCGGTATCCGCTGTATAGAGCGCTTCAACGTTTTCTCCGTTATCAACGCCATGCGCCATGCAAAGCTGTTCGTCAGCGGAGGCGGAAATCTGCTTCAGAACGGAACGAGCAACAAATCTCTCGTCTACTACCTTTTTACCATCAGGCTTGCAAAGCTGATGGGCAAAAAGACCATGCTCTATGCAAACGGCATAGGCCCTCTTTACGGCGATAAAGCAGTCAAAAACACGGTAAAGATCGTGTCCGATTGCGATCTTATCACTCTCCGTGAGCCCGACTCCGCCGATTTTCTGAAAAAGAATCTGGCGGATAGCGATAAAGTGCTGCTTTCTGCCGATCCTGCTTTGCTCCTTGCACCCGCCACTCGCGAGCGCGTCGATTTCATCCTCGATAAGAGCGGCATTCCCAAGGATAAGGAATACGTTATCGTTTCTCTCCGCTCCGTAATGAACAAAAAGGAGAGCATCAGCGATACGGAGGAAGCAGATTTTGAAAACCAGTTTGCCTCCGAGCTTGGAGAGCTTTGCAGGGCAAGGGATCTGTATCCTATCTTCATTCCCATGCAGGTAGCGTACGACAGCGCGGTATGTAAGCGCGTGTGCGAAATGTGCGGAAAGGGAAGCTTCCTTTCGGGACTTTCCGTATCTGAGCTAATTGCCCTCATTTCCCGTTCTCGCTTCGTTTGCGGAATGCGCCTGCACTCGCTAATTTATTCACTTGCTGCCTGCGTGCCTTTTATTGCGCTTTCCTACGATCCGAAGGTCCGTTCCTTTGCCGAATATGCGGAAATGCCCTACGTTCTCGACGCACCCGCAGGTTGGGAGAACGGAATGCTTATCCGAGCCGCTACGGATATTCTTGAAAACGCCGATGCGATATCGCAAAGAGAAAAAATAAAGACGGCGGAATTCCGCCGTCTTGCAGAGAGAGATGGTAGCCTTGCCGCAGAGCTTGCGCTAAAGGACTGATCATTCTCCGAGATATCTTTCGCGATAAAACAGATATTGCTGTGCAACTCCCGCGTAGGGACCGAAAACAGAGGTGTCCTTACATCCCGGAAAATATTTTTCCATGGCGCGCTTGATCCACACGTCCTTCGGGAACGCATCCAAGCGCCCGAAGCCGAAAAGGAGCGTGCAGGCGGCGACCTTCTCGCCGATGCCGCCGACGGACGTGAGAAGTTTGATTGCCGCACGAGTGTCTTCTTCTGCTTTAACCTCTTCTATCAGCCCGTGAAGCGTTGCATTTGCCGCGTTTTGCACGTATTCCGCTCTGTATCCAAGCTTCAGCGCCCGCAATTCGGATATGGGCAGGGAAGCGAGTGTGGAAGCGTCGGGAAATGCGTAGAGCGTGCGTCCGTCGGGCGTTTCGATCGCCTTGCCGTAGTTTTTCGACAAAGCGGATATAAGTCCCTTAATACGCGGAATGTTATTGCATTGCGAGATAACGAAGCTGATAAGCGCTTCAAATTCGTCCTGCTTCAGTATCCTTATACCGCCTGCAAGCTCGGACGCTTCGTATAAAACGGGAGATCTGGACGATACGTCACTCTTTACGGCCTCCCAATCTTTGTCTATAGACAAAAAACGCATCCATTTTTCCGACTCTGAAGCGGAAACACCGTGCAGAAGGATCTTTCCTTCCTCGGGCTGTGACATTTCTATGTATTCACCAAATGCTATACCTTCAAAGGTACCGCGCACCGTGGGCTCAAAGCGGAAGCATTGTCCGCAGTCAAAGGTAAGCTTAAGGCTGTATCCGGGTGCCTCAAGCAATGCACCCTCTTCTGTTTCGGTAACTCTGTTTATGGTTGATTCCACGTTTTCACCGCCTTTCAATACTCTATCTATTTTACAGCAAATAATTTCATTTTGCAACAGTGAGGTAAATATGGCAGAAAAAATTTATATGATACCGGTAAACGAGGCGTTTGAGGCTTCCCAGGCAGACCCTGCCTGCGGCTGTCCCTATTGCACTCTTGAAAAAAAGCTGGAGGCAAACGAGCTTGACGCCATTCTCGGTGCCGCAATGATGGAGCCCGATATACGGATAAAGACAAACGAGCTTGGATTTTGCCACGAGCATTACGAAAAAATGTTCACCATGAAGAACCGCCTTGGTCTTGCACTTATTCTGGAAAGCCATCTGGACGAGCAGAGAAAGATACTTGACGGTACCTTTATCCGTACTGCCGCCGCCAATGCCGAGGCAAGCGCAAAGAAGATCGACGAATTGCAGGAAAGCTGCTACGTTTGCGGCAAGATCGAGTTCCATTTTGCAAAGATGCTTTCCACCTCCGTCTACCTCTGGGAAACCGAGGAGGCCTTCCGCAAAAAGTTTGCCGATCAGCCGTATTTTTGCCTTACGCATTATTCAAGGCTTATCAACTACGCCTCAAAAAAGCTTCCGAAAAAAATGGTGCCCGATTTCCTTGATGCCGCAAAAAAAGTCGAGGCGGGGTATATGGACACACTCCGCGAGGACGTAAAATGGTTTATCAAAAAGTTCGATTACCGCTACGAGGAGGAGCCTTGGAAAAACTCCAAGGACTCCGTTGAAAGAGCTATTAAATTTTTAAAATAGTATCAAAATTAATGGGTGTAAAGAATCAAACGTTTCTTTACACCCATTTGTAATATTAAAATACGGACACGGCTGTAATTTGCGCCGTGGAATCTCCGTTTGTACGCTTGATAAGCAGGCGAAGCTTATCGCATTCCACGCCGTTTAACTCAATGCTTACCTTTCTTTGGTAATTATCTCGAAGCCTTGCGGCAATCTTGCCGCTTTCCCCGTTATAGGCCATAACGTCAAGGTCGGCAATTATCTGAGGTATTACCGTATAATCAACGCAGGCGGAGTTTTTCAGCCGCTTGTCGGTGTCGGCGTTGAAGGTTATCTCTATTCTATGTATCTTCTTTTTCTCGACGAGGTCAACGTCGAGATATTCGCCCTCGGCACCTTCGGCACTTCGCCACATGTTCGTACCGTTATAGGGGTTAAGCAGACCGTTTGTAACGTTTTCAGGCGAGTAAAGATGGGTGTTCGAGCAGGAGAAAACGTAGGAATACGGAGTTCTGCGCCAATTATGTTCCTTAACGACTCTGTCCCGTGCCGACCAGCTGTAGGGACTCAGGTTTTTCCTTTTGACCATGCAGATAATACCCGGATGCTTTTCGTTTATTCTGCCGATAAGCACGTTTTCGTTTGCTTCCAGCTCTATAAAAACGTAGCGCTCCGTCGGTACATTTGGCTCGAGATGAATGATGCGCTTACCCTCCTCAAGCTTAATCTCTCCGCTGTCGATCAGATTGTTTGGCGCATAGCTGAATTCGTTGTTTGGCAGGTAAACGTGCCATTTTACGCAAGCTTCGGTCTTTGCTTTTATCTTTACGTCAAGCCCAAAGCCGTTGCTACCCGTGGGCAGAACTATCGCCACGTTATCCGTCAGAGGCATATAGTCGGTAGGCTCACGCATTTGAAAGGTAAACGACGAGCTTGCACTGATTTTTGCGGCTCGTGCAAGATCGTTTTCGTTTGTATACTTCGTTCCGAACACGGTATGTCCGATGGAAAGGAGCTTCTGTTTATATTCTTCAAGGTGATTACGGTAAATGCCCCTTGCATTCGTTTGTTTATCTATGCAGAGTGATGCGGCAACTGCTACCGCCTCGCCTATCATGCCAAGGGTCGCGATAAGTCTGGTGGCTCCGTGGGCAACGTGAGTAACGGAAAGACTGCGGCCGCAAATAAAGAGATTATCCACGTCTTTTGCATAGCAGGAGCGATACGGTATCTGAAATATGCCGTTGAGAATATAATGCCTGTTCTGAATATCGTCGGAATAAATACCCTCAAGGGCATGGAGGTCGATGGACCAGCCGCCGTAAGCCACGGGATCGTCGAATTCCTTTTGGTATACTACCTCGGGCTCGGATAGAACGTGGTCGCCGACGATGCGGCGGCTTTCGCGCTTTGCGGGCATTGCGGAAACGTATTCAAGATCGTAATTGTCAGCATCAAATCTTCCGCTGTTCTTGATATGATCCCAAACACCGTAAATAAATGCACGGTGGTCATCCTGTATAATAGCATAA
Organism: Clostridia bacterium; assembly: GCA_017436885.1. Taxonomy (GTDB): domain Bacteria; phylum Bacillota; class Clostridia; order Oscillospirales; family CAG-272; genus RUG12395. The sequence continues at coordinate 5,448 of JAFSCG010000090.1, forward strand.
TCTTTTGTTTGGTCAAGATCGCCGTCAAGCTCGTAATACCAGTAGTTGCGTGCAAAATTCTCTTTTGGAATCTCGCGGTTCTGCAAAAGCTTGGTGGTGTTTATATCAAGTGCAAAGGAGGGAGCTATATACTTCACGGGATGGCCCATATCCTTTCCCGTGAACACCATGGTGCTGGGAAGCACCCAATGATCCGCCACCTCGGGAGCTATCATCTCATTAAACTCATGCTTTGCCTCGCGGCCCATGCGAAATTCACAGCCGCATAAGGCGGCAAGGGAGCCGTCGCCCGTGTCGTCAATAAAGGTCTTGCCGCAGAAGCGGTATTCGCACTCCTCGTGGGCGTTTACTGCGGTAACGCTGTGTATTACGCCGCGCTCTGCAGTAACGTCGCAAACAGCGGTGTTAAGGTAAAGATCTATATTTTTTTCAGCCTTAATAAAATCAATGAGAAGTGCATCCCAGATCCAGCGGTTTCCCTCGGGATTTCTGTGCAGGTTTTCAAGCAGGATCTCGTCCACTATACCGGGTTCTCTCGCAAAAAAGTTAAATTCCTCTGCGCCTGTTGCGCCGTTAACGCAAATAAAGCCCTCAACGCTTGCGTTACCTCCGATATAGGAGCGGTTGTTTATAAGAGCAACGGTCTTTCCAAGCCTTGCTGCGGTAATGGCTGCGCAAATGCCCGAAAAGCCTCCGCCTCCAACAACAACTTCGTAATTCTTGTTTACCGTACGGAATCCCATAAGTATACCCTCCGATATTTACTGATTCGAGTATACTACAAGTCTTTCGATATTACAATTTATTTTTGAAAAATTCGGTAATTATTTCGGCTTGCCCCTGAAAAAGATGGAGGCTATAAAAGCAAACAGCATTGCTGCTGTGGTGCCACCCGATGCCGCAGACAGCGCACCCGTAAAAATGCCCGAAAAGCCCTCCTCGTCTATTGCCTCTCTCACACCCTTGTATATGCAAAAGCCAAAGCCCGAAAGAGGAACTGTTGCCCCTCTGCCCGCAAAATCAACAAGGGGAGCGTAAAGCCCGAGTGCACCGAGCAAAACACCGAGGCACACGAAAAGCACGAGGGCGCGTGCCGGGGTGATGGACGTTTTATCAATGATGAGCTGGCAGAGGATACACAGTATCCCGCCGATCAAAAAAGCCTTTATAAAGGACAAAAACAGCATTTTAACCTCCTGTGGAGCATAGCTTCACTAAATGGCATATACCGGGAACTGTGTTGCCTTGCTGTACCGTTGCGGCGTTCATCAGGGCACCCGTTGCGGCGAACAGAACGTTTTTCAGCCTTCCGCGTTTTAAATCCGGCAGGATAAGGGAGGAAAGCACAGCCGCAGAGCACCCGCAGCCCGAGCCGCCGCATTTTATATCTTCATCCCTCGGATCGTATATAAGCAGCCCGCAATCCCGATGATTGGCAATGTTCGGATAGCCGTTTTCCGCCATCAAAAGCCTGAAAAGATCGCTGCCCTCCGCGCCAAGGTCGCCGGTAAAAATATAGTCAAAGTCCTCGGGACTTTCTCCCGTCTCGTTAAAATAGGCAATAAACGTGTCCGCTGCCGCGGGTGCCATTGCGGCTCCCATATTATTGGCATCTGTTATCCCGCTGTCACACATTATGCCCGGGCATACGGCTTTTATCTCGGCCAGCGCGTTTTCTTTTCTGCATCCGACAATGAAGGAGGCACCTCCCGTGACCGTCCATTGTGACGTTGGAGTGCGAAGTGCCCCGTATTCCACAGGATAACGGAACTGCCTTTCCGCCGAGCAGTTATGTGATGAGACGGAGACGGAGCAGAGGTCAATGCCTGCATTGACGGAAAGGGAGGCAAGGATAAGACCTTCTGCTGCAGTTGAACAAGCGCCGAAAATACCGAATAGGGGTATTTTGTAGTCAAGAAGACCAAAAACCGAGGCACCGCACTGGTTAAGCAGGTCGCCCGCAAACATACATCCAATATCTTTTTCGGAAATATTACATTTCTCCATAGCTTTAGTTAGCGAAAGACGCTGAATTTCGGATTCAGCCTCCTCCCACGTGTCTTTGCCGAATCTGTCGTCGGTATATGTGATATCGAAAAGGTCGCCAAGCTGTCCCTTGCGCTCTTTATTACCGCCAACGGAAGCGCAACCCATAATATACGGTGTAACGGTCGGCCGCAAAACTCTCATAAATTCCTCCGTGCTTTTTTCTTAATATCTCCGAAATTGCGAGATTATATCCAAAGAAAATGTTAATATAGTGTAAAAATTCGGCCTTTAAGTTTACAAAGTCAAAACAGTATGGTAAAATAATGGCAGAAAAGATGGGAGGCAGATATGAAAGGCTGTAAGCTTGGGCTTTCTGTTAACGATAATTTTAACGTTCCCGTTGAGGAGCTTGTCCACATTGCGGCCGATTGCGGCTTTGAGGCTGTATCTCCCACGTATTCATCGCGCCTTGCCGAGGCTTGCGCTGTTGCCGCAAATCGTGGGCTTATCTTGCAATCACTTCACGCAACTTTCCATCACGCCGCTCATATGTGGAGCTGTGACAAATTGGAGAGAAAGGCAGGACTTGAGGAACTGTTAAGGGCTGTAGAGGCGGCGAGTGAACATTGCATTCCGGTTGTCGTTTGTCATACCTGGATAGGCTTTGACAACGATCATACTCCAACGCCGTGGGGGCTTGAAAATCACGAGAGACTTGTTTTGCGTGCAACGGACCTTGGTGTTCGCATCGCTTACGAAAATACCGAGGGCGAGGATACTCTTTTTGCATTAATGGAGCATTTTGACGGTTGTGATACCGTAGGTTTTTGTTGGGACAGCGGTCACGAGATGTGCTACAACCGAAGTGCTGACCTTTTGTCATCTCTCGGTGATCGTCTGTATATGACGCATTTGAACGACAATATGGGCATTCTTGACCCTGCCGGTAAAATTTCGCCCCGCGATGACCTGCATCTGTTGCTTGGAGACGGCATAGCCGATCCGGATTCTATAGCCGCAAGGCTTGTCCGTTCAAAAAAACAGGAAATTCTTAACACCGAAATAAAGCGCGCGTCACACAGTATCAGCACCGCCTTGTATTCTGCTTTAGATACAAAACAGTACGTTTCAGCCGCTTACGCAAAACTTCGACATCTTGCGGAGCTTATGGAGGAGATTTATGAATCAAAGTGACAATTTGTTAAAAAAAGAGATAAGATCCGTTAAGACTAAGCGTTTGTTGATCGGTTACCTTTATATACCCGCTTGGCTTGTTTTGTTTGTGTTGACTATTGTGTTTGATTTGAGCATACATACTATAATGCTTGCCTGGGTCTGCATATTATGTGGATGTGTTTTTGCTGATTCCGCTTTCTTTCGCAAGGTTGAGGACAAATACCTCAATTTCGGTTGCGATCCCGTTAAGATGCAAATGATATCCAGAGAAGCTCTCGGTCCTGATTATTACGGAAAGAGAGAAGCCGCATATTCTCTGTACTGCGGTGACCTTCAAAGAGCTGTCAACGTAAGTAAAAGCTTGCTTGAGGACGATTCTGTATCCGGAACAAAGTACTATTTCAGGACTGTGATGTCGGACGTGTATTTCCTTACGGGTAATTTTGACGGCTTGAAGGCGCACTTGAATGAGATTTTCGCATTCCTTGAGGATGAGAAGCCGAGCGCGAGGAGAAAGCTTATGGCGCAATATTCGTCATTTGAAAAATTGCGTCGTTTTTGCAATGGTGAGTATGCCGAGTTTGCCGCGGGGTATGAAAGGTCACTTGCAGAGAAGGGTGAAAAAGCTTCCGTTTTCTCTCGTGCTTACTGCAGCTTCAGGGCCGGTGTCGGATATTTTTACGCCGGTGATCATCAGCGCGCAAGGGACTTTTTGGAGCAGTCTGTAGCTCTTGCTCCGCGTACATGCTATGGAA
>JAFSCG010000091.1 GCA_017436885.1 Clostridia bacterium
ACTTCTTCACTATTCACTATTACTTATTACCTTCCAAAAATCCTCGTAGATAAGAGAAAAGTGAAGAGTGAAGAGGTAATAGTGAAAAAGTAAAAATCCCCGTTCTTATGAACGAGGATTTTTGGTGGGAGCGGGTGGATTCGGACCACCGAAGTCACTGACAACAGATTTACAGTCTGCCCCCTTTGGCCGCTCGGGAACGCTCCCATGTATTAAGTTTTGCTGGAGCTGGTGGACGGACTTGAACCCCCGACCTGCTGATTACAAATCAGCTGCTCTACCAACTGAGCTACACCAGCATTTGAATGTCCTGTCCGGCAACGCACATTATTCTACCACAAACAAAGTTGAATGTCAATACTTTTTTTCAGAAAGATAAAATATTTTTTCAAATTCAACTTCCTTTTCTCCACGTTATTGATTTATTGGAAATAATGTGATACACTACGTTTTAAAAGAGGAAGTGTTTTCTTTTTTCAATAAGTGTGATATTGGCTTCCGAAAGGATAATTAAAATGAAAATAGTTATTATAGGAGCCGGCAAGATCGGTATGTACCTCGCTTCCTGCCTTTCCGAGGACGGGAACTCCGTAACTTTGATAGATTCCGACGCCAAGACCGTTGAGGATGCCGTTAACGCCATCGACGTAAACGGCGTTATGGGCAACGGCGTAAACATAACCGTGCAAAAGGATGCGGGCGTTAACAAATGCGACGTTCTTATTGCCACCACGGGCAGCGACGAGATCAATATGCTTTGCTGCCTGATTGCAAAAAAGCTGGGCGTTAAGCGCACGGTCGCAAGAATACGCGACCCCGAGTATTCCCGCCAATTTATCCTCATGCTGGATATGATGGGCCTTGACTTTGCCGTTAACCCCGAGCTTGAATCCGCATCCGAGATGTCCCGCCTTTTGCGCTATCCCACCGCCATAAGCCTTGACAGCTTTGCAAAGGGCAAGGTTGACCTTGCGGAGATGATAGTGCCCGAGGGCTCCGCCATCGACGGGGTAAAGATCAGCGAGCTGTCCCGCACGCTGGATAACACCCGTCTGCTTGTCTGCGCCATTCAGCGCGGCGACGAGGTCATGATCCCCAACGGCGAGAGCGTTATTATGGCGGGCGATAAGATACACTTTACCGCAAGCCACGATCAGCTTGCCGCCTTTTTCAACAAAATAGGTGCCTACGCAAAAAAGGTGCGCCGCGTGCTTATTATCGGCGGCGGCAGAATTGCATACTACCTTGCGCGTCGCCTGCAGGACAGCGGCATGACCATCAAGATCGTGGAGATCGACGAAAAGCGTTGCCTTGAATTAAGCGAGATGCTTCCCAAGGCCGAGATAATCCACGGCGACGGCACCGACCAGAGCCTCCTTGACGAGATCGGCTTTTCCCAGTACGATGCCTGCGTTGCCGCCACGGGAATCGACGAGGAGAACATTATAATCTCCATGTACGCCAAGCATGTCGGTATGGGGAAGATCATCACCAAGATAAGCAAATCTACCATGCTCGATATGCTTGCCTCCGTTGATATCGACACGGTCATTTCCCCTCGCCAGATCACGGAAAACCTTATTCTTTCCTACGTTCGCGCCCTTGAAAACACCGAGGGAAGCTCCGTTATTACCCTCCACAAGGTGGTAGACGGCAGAGTGGAGGCGCTTGAATTCCGCGTTTCCGAAAACAGCGCGGTGATAAACATCCCTCTCTTTGAGCTTAATTTGAAAAGTGGCCTGCTGATATCCTGCATTATCCGCGGCAATAACGTAATAATCCCCGGAGGCCGCGACGTTATCCTGCCCGGCGACAGCGTGATAGTAGTAACCGTAAACCACAAGCTTAACGACCTTGACGATATTTTAAAGTGATATGAGTATTAAAAGTGTTTTATATATCCTTGGCAAGGTAGTATTCCTCCTTGGGCTTCTGATGCTTATTCCCCTTGCCATTGCGCTGTTCATGAAGGAGGATACGGTAGTTGCCTACGCTTCCGTTGCCGCCGCATCCCTTGCCGTGGGAGCTATCGGCTTCTGCCGCAAGAGAAAAAAGCTGACCATCCGCGCCCGCGAGGGTCTTGCCATTGCGGGTCTTGTTTGGATAGTTGTCAGCTTTATAAGCGCGCTTCCCTTCTTTATCTCCCGCGAGATACCAAGCCTGCTTGACGCGATGTTCGAGACCGTATCGGGATATACTACCACGGGCTCCACCATTCTTACGGATATAGAAGCCCTTTCCTATTCAAGCCACTTCTGGCGTTGCTTCACCCACTGGATAGGCGGTATGGGAGTGCTGGTGCTTGCACTTGCGCTGCTACCGGGTAACGACACCCAATCCATGCACATTATGCGTGCCGAGGTCCCCGGGCCCACGGTAGGCAAGCTTGTTTCCCGTATCAGGGTAACTGCCAGATTGCTGTACGTTATCTACGTTGCGCTAACAGCCTTGGAGGTAGTGTTCCTGCTTATTGGCGGAATGCCCCTGTTCGATTCCATCGTTACCTCATTTGCTACCGCAGGCACGGGCGGCTTTGCCATAAAAAATGCCAGCATTGCCGCATACAACAGCGCATATATCGACATTGTTATCACGGTATTTATGCTTGTATTCAGTGTCAACTTCACACTCTATTACCTGGTGTTGCTTGGTCAATTCAAAACTGCCGTCAAAAGCGAGGAGCTTCGTTGGTTTGCAGGCATAGTGATAGTTGCCACGGCACTGATAACGATCAACATCTCTCCCCTTTACAACGGCATATTCGAAGCACTTCGTTACTCATCTTTTCAAGTCGCGTCCATAATCTCCACCACGGGCTTCATCACCGCAAATTACGACCTTTGGCCAACATTCTCGCAAACCGTTCTGGTGCTTCTGATGTTCATAGGCGCATGTGCGGGCTCTACCGGAGGCGGAATAAAGGTATACCGCCTGGTCGTTATATGCAAGACCGCATTTGCAACTGTGCGCCGTCAGCTTTTCCCGCGCTCCGTTGCACCCCTTAAGCACGAAGGCAAGATCCTCGACGATGAGGTGCGCAACGGTATTACGGGATATATGTTTGCATATATTACCATCGCCGCGATATCTACTCTGTTGATCTCTTTAGACAACGTTGTTTTCTCGGAGGCATTTTCCGCAATGGCTGCCTGTCTCAACAATATCGGCCCCGGGCTCGGCAAGATAGGTGCAACAGGAAACTTTGCCGACCTGAGCGGGCTTTCAAAAGCAGTGCTGATATTCGATATGCTGGCAGGACGCCTTGAGCTGTTCCCAATTCTGGCAATTTTGTATCCCACAGCCTGGAAAAAAGGATGAATTAAAACATGAAAAGGAATTATATACTGAATTACTTGTGCGGACTTTTTGCCGTTATTCTCCTCTTCGTCGGCGTTGGCGTGTTCGTTATAAACTTGAAGGCGCCCGCAGACCCAATAATACTTGCAGATGCCGACTTCACAAAAATAGAAGCCCTTGACTACTGCTTTGGCGAGTTCTGCATAGTTGATGCTTATTCCTACACGGGAAGTTCCCAAGAGGATGCAGAGGAATATTTCTGTTACGCCATCGCCCTTGATAAATACGGCAACACCCAGGCAATATCCTTCAGCATCGATAAGGATGACAACGCCTTCAACGCTGTCAAGCAATACGCAAACGATCCCGAGGGAGACGTTGGCGACTGCGTTATCGAGTGCTACGCCAAAGCAAGAAGCTTAAAGGCATGGTCTCCCACCCTGCTTGAATACTTTGACGAGATCGTTACGGGATACAGTGAAGAGTCGGGAATATCCGTGTACATCCCTCTCGACTTTGAATTCATCTGCGGTCCGCTCACTGACTTTGCCGAAATGCGCAGGGAGCAAATGCAGGTTCCACGCATCGCCGCCACCGTATGCACCGTTATCGGCGGGCTGCTTGCCGTTGCCGCGTTTCTTATTCCCGGCATCAAGACGTATTCCGCAGTTCCGAAAGAGGAAGGCCCCCCACAAGCGGAGACCACCGCGGAGGACGGAACAAGCAATGAATAAGATACTGCTGATGCCCGACTCCTTCAAGGGCACCGTTACCTCCCTTGAGGCCTGCGGCATAATGGAAAAATGCATAAAGGCACATTTCCCGCAGTGTAACGTTATATCCATTCCGATAGCCGACGGCGGCGAGGGCACCGCCGAGAGCTTCGTTTGCGCCATGGGCGGAAGGATAGAGCACGTTTCCTGCAAGGGTCCCCTTTTTGAGGATATCACCGCGTGCTACGCAATGCTGCAGGATAGCACCGCCGTTATCGAGCTTGCGGCAGCGGCGGGTATAACCCTTGCAAAGGAGCTTGACCCGCGCAGGACCACCACCTACGGCGTTGGTCAGCTTGTACGCGCCGCCCTTGATATCGGCGCAAAAAAGATAATACTTGCCATTGGCGGCTCTGCCACAAACGACTTTGGTTGCGGTATCGCCGCCGCACTCGGAGTGCGCTTCTACGATCGCGGGGGTAAGGAGTTTATCCCCACGGGCGGGACCCTCGCCGAGGTAGACCGCATAGACGCGACGCACGCAGACCCGAGGCTGAAAAACGCAGAGCTTGTCTGTATGTGCGACGTAACCAATCCCCCCTACGGTCCCATGGGTGCCGCCCACGTTTTCGCCCCCCAAAAGGGTGCGGACGCAGAGTGCGTGGAGCTGTTGGATGCAGGTGTGAAGCACCTTTGCCACAAGGTAAATGCCGAGCTTGGCACGGACGTTTCCGACCTTCGGGGCGGAGGTGCCGCAGGTGCCTGCGGGGCGGGAATGCACGCCTTTTTCGGCTTCAGGCTGCAGGCAGGGATCGACGTGCTGCTTGACACTGTTAATTTCGAAAAGCTTGCCGCGGATGCGGACATGATCTTCACGGGCGAGGGTCGCCTTGACTCGCAGACCCTCGGCGGCAAGGTCGTAAGCGGCATCGGAAACAGAGCAAAGGCTCTCGGCGTACCCGTTGTAGCCGTTGTTGGCGGCGCAAAAGAAGGCTGCGAGGCTATCTACGAGCACGGCGTTACCGCCGTATTCACCACAAATCGTCTGGCCGAGCCTTTTGATCCCAATCCCGAAAAATGCAAGCAGAACCTGGCCTTTGCATTTGATAATATCATACGCATATTGAATTGGAGGAAACAACTATGGGAATGATAACTTACGAAAAACTGCGTAGCTACAGCTACTCGAACGACAAGCTGATAAAGGGCGAGATCAAGGGTGTTGCCGTGAACTTCACGGGGCTTGGCGGCTCTGCCATGCAGGAGGACAACGAGCGTGCCATCCGCTTTGCCGCCCACGGCATTATCCTGCTTACCCCATATAACGATCCTTGGTGCTGGATGAACGATCAGGCAGTTGCCTACACCGACGAGGTAGTAAACGTTGTTTTTGAGCATTACGGACTTGACGAAAGCACTCCCATTGCTCACATCGGCGGCTCTATGGGCGGTCTTTCCGCACTTGTTTACACCAAGTACGCAAAGCGCACCCCCAAGACCTGCGTGGTCAACTGCCCCGTTTGCGACCTGCCCTACCACTTCACCGAGCGTCCCGACCTGCCCCGCACGCTCTACAATGCGTTCTTTGACGAGGCAGAAGATCTGCAGGCGGCAATGGAAAAGCGCTCTCCCCTGCACCTTGCGTCCGTAATGCCCGACGTGCAGTACCACCTGTTCCATTGCGAATGGGATACCGCCGTTTTCAAGGATAAGCACTCCGATAAGTTCTACGAGGCAATGAAGGACGGCCACAGCATTACCTACGATGCAGTTCCCCAGCGCGGACATTGCAGCCTCACCCCCGACGCCGCAAAGAAGTACGAGCAGTACATATTTACGGAGCTTAACGCGCTTTAATAACGTAAATGCTTCTGCATATAAAACTCTCTTAAATATGTTCCATCCTTTAATTTAAATGCATTCGGCTTTTCCGACACAACGGAAAAGCCGAATTTTTCGTAAAGATGCCGCGCACGGCTGTTCCCCTCTACGAACTCAAGCTCCATTATCTCCGTTCCCCGAGCCTTTGCTGCCGTTATAAGCTCTGTGAACATTGCCGAGCCAATGCCCAAGTCCCAATATAGCTTTTCTATGCTAATGCCAACGGAAGCGCGGTGTCGGGTCTTAATTTTATCTCCAAAGCGTATATGGCAGGTACCTGTTATATACCCATCGATCTCACAGCATATGTTAAGCACGTTTGGTGAATCAACACTGCTCTTTACCCACTTTTCCTCACCCTCAACTGTCATTGCATCGTACTCCTCTGGATAGTGCGTGAGAAAATCCGTCTCCCCGCAGGTTATTTGCAAATGCTTTATCAGTTGCTCCGCATCTGATATCAGCGGATTTCTCAATATTGCTTTTCTGCCATCCTTTAAGTTTATCTCTTTATTCTCAAATTTCATTTTTTCTTCCTTCGTAAGTGTAAAAGTAAATTAACAATTAATTTTCCATCAATGAGCCCATAGAAGACGGTATCACCCCGTATGCCTCCCTCATTGAGGGTTTCGCGGGAGTGAATGACAGCCCGGTAGACTGTCAGAGCCGCGAAAGGACCGAGCGCACGAGACGGGGGACCGCTTGCGGTGGAAGGAGTCTTGCTTTAGACTGTTAAACCAACTTCTATCACACGCACTCCTTCAGTCAGACTTCGTCTGACAGCTCCCTCAAGAGGGAGCCAAAAGATACCGCATTCTACAATTCAAACCTTTCCTTTATCATCTTTGCCACCACATCAGGTGCAAGATGAGTATTATCTATCTTTACATAGCTTTCAAAGGGCAACTTCTCACCCTCGCGGGAATTAAGGCGATATTTTTCCGAGGTCTTGAGCATTTCCCTTTCGCTCCACTCGATATTTCGCTTGGATTCCTTGTGAAGCAAGCGGTTTTCCGATTTGTTCCGCACAAGGCGCACGTCAAGATCCGCGCAAAGCTCCACCACATGACATTCCGCGCCCTTGGACTTGAACAGCTCTATAATACCCGAAATATAGTCATACTCGCTTTGCTCGTCAAATGCGAACATATACGTAAATATCAAGCCGGGAAGATCTCCCTCCGCAAACAGCTCGAACACCGTTTGACGTATAGCACCGTTCAAAACCCGCCATTCGGGCTCGCGGTGGTCAAAAAGCTTTCTTGCCAGCTCTATAGACATGTGGTTGTGGAACAGCCTGAGCGACGTTATTTTCGCCAGCTCCTGCCCCACGGTCATCTTTCCCACGGCATGAGGTCCCAAGATTATTACAAGCTGCTTTGACATTTCATTCTCCTTGCTTTATTGTCTTTTTATACACGGCAAGGTCGGGAGCTCCCTCCTCTGTTATCACCTTGCCCGTATCCCTGAAGCCCGCCTTTTCATAGCAACGCCTGTTCTTTTCCATATCTACGGGAAAGTCAACGTAAAATCCTCTCGCCTCGGGAAACTCCGTTTCGCAAAGCCGTATTGCCGTGCTGCCTATGCCCTTGCACTGATGCTCGGGGTGGATAAACAAGCGCCCCAAGTAATATTCTCCGGCTTCCAATGCGATCTTTGATCCCTGCGGCAGCAAATGATAATATATACCGCCCACGATCTTTCCGTCGCAAAGTATTGTAAAGCATCGGTGCTTGGAGTCAAGCCGCTTCAAGATGTCCTCAACGCCACGAAGATACGGACTTTTAACATCGTGATATTTCTCATACAAAGGCAGAAATGCAGCCTTTTGAATTTTTGCCAGCTCGTCCGCTTCTTCTGCCACCGTGGGTCTTATTGATATTTCCATTACCTGCTTCCTCCGATTTCCCCTATCATGTCTGCCACAAATTCAGCCGAGCGCCTTGCGGCAATATCGCAGTTCCTTTTGAAATCCCCTGAGGCGCTGCCATCGGCATTGTCCGTAAGGGTCCTTACCGCGATAAACGGAATGCCGTTTACATAGCAAACGTGAGCAATGGCGGCACTCTCCATATCAACGCACAGGGGCGCAAGCCTTTCTATGATGCTGTCGCGCAGCTGTCCCTTGACGAACTGCTCACCCGTTGCTGTCCTTCCGAAATAAACGTTTTGCCGTTTTTTCGCTACTGTCCTAGCAACGCGGAGCAGTCCTTCATCCGTCTTAAACACCGCCTCGTTGAGCCAAGGGTGGAACTCCGTCATGGTTTCGGCATCCACGTCGTGATAAACCGCTTCCGTAACCACCACGGTGTCAAGCACCTTTAATTCAGGGGAAAGCCCGCCTGCTGTACCGCAGTTGATAATAACGTCGCAGCCATAGGTGTCGATAAGTATCTGGGTGGCTATTGCGGCATTCACCTTGCAAACGCCCGAGTACAGCACCGCAACTGCCGCACTGCATATCTTTCCTTCACAGACCGTGAGCATGGCCTTTCTTGTTGACCATCTGTGTCTTACCATATCTCCAAAGGGAGCAAGCTCCCTGTCAGATGCGCAAATTATTCCTATCTTCATAGCTATTCCTTTCTGAAAATATCCAAAATGTGATTTGTTGCACCTACCATATCTTCTCTTTCGCAGATGCAGAAATGATATTGCATATAGATGCGGAAGGTCGCATCGTCCATCGCGTCCACCGCATTTCCAATGAAATGAGTCAGCATATCCGCACCGACGTAATGCAGGCGCTTTACGTTAAAGCCCGCCATCAGCCCGTCGATATCCTCCTTGCGGTAAAGGGCAAATATCTCCCGCGGGGTAGACGAAAGAGTAAAGGTGTCGTAGTCTATCAGCGGCTTGTACTGCTCCATATTTATGCCGCCTCGCACAAAGCAGAATTGGTACACCGTCATATCACTGTTGCAGTAGGCGGCAAATACTATGCCTCCTTTTTTTGCCACGCGTACCGCCTCGCTCATGGCTTTTTGCTTGTCCTCGTCCGTGTATAGATGATACATGGGTCCAAGCAGCAAAACGATATCGTACTTCCCGTCGGGAATAAAGGAAAGATCCAGCGCATCACCCTGACGGACGGTAATCTCCTCCCCTGCCTCGGTATTTGCGCGGAACACGTCAATATTACATTCCATCAGCTCCACAGCATCCACTTTGTACCCGCAACGTGCAAAATAATGGGAATACCGTCCCGTGCCCGCCCCTATCTCCAAAATATTCATGCCGCGCTTCAGATATTTCTCAACGTAATGCACGGTAGTGAGAAATTCTACCATCCCGTGTTTTGACGTTAGTCTTGCATCCTCGTCGTGGGTTTCGTAATAACCCTTAAGTGCTTCAATGCGTTCCATTTGTTCCTCCTGACAAAATCTTTTAACAATTATTATTTTTTGTAGGGACCGGCGCTTTCAGACACCGCAAGCGGTGTGCTCCCGTTGGTCGCGCTCACCCCTAAAGGGGTTCGATACCTCGACGGTCCGTTTATACCGTTTCTCTGAAAATAAAAAAACGGTGCAGATCGAAATATCTCGACTTGCACCGTTATATCCAAATGATATGATCCTATAAGACTATATCAATTTTTGGGTACGACAATACAAGCCCGACAGAATACCAATTAGCGGTTTCCACGTCGTGCATGTTAACAGTATTATTGAGTTCAACAAAATAAACTGCCATTGCCGTAGTCCTTTCAAAAATTTTCCGTTAGTATAACACCGCAAAACCAAGTTGTCAAGGTTTTTTTGAAAAAAAGCTCGATCAAAACTTTTCTGCGCACGCTTTTTCAACCATTGGTTTAAAAAGCCATTTGGAAAGTGTTAATATAAATTATCAAGAAAGATTTCATTTTTTTCGCCAACCGCTATTGACAAACGATTTTGTTAATGGTATAATTACCGATGTTGCCGAATGTGTGCCTTTAGCTCAGCTGGATAGAGCAACTGCCTTCTAAGCAGTAGGTCGAGGGTTCGAGTCCCCCAAGGCACGCCAATTAAATATGGTGGGTATAGCTCAGCTGGTTAGAGCGCCAGGTTGTGGCCCTGGAGGTCGACGGTTCGAACCCGTTTACTCACCCCAGTAAAAAAAGCACGCAATAGCGTGCTTTTTTAATTTTTCTATTGACATTGACGCAAGGTAAAGTGATAATATTGATTGCGGAGGTGATCAAATTGGAAGAAAAGACACTGTACGACATAGCCGAAGTATGCAAACAGCTCCGCACCACGTCAAGGACCCTGCGTTTTTACGAACAAAAAGGAATAATTCAAAGCACGACCTTAGGGATATCCACGCGCAGATCATACACCGAAGAACAGCTTGCCAATATCAGAAACGTTATCATCCTTCGCAAGCTTGGATTGTCCGTAAAAACCATATCCGAGCTGCAATCAAAGGAAACAGATCTGAAAAGTGCAGTGCTTGCCAAACGCGCGGAGATCTACGCATCTATCGACGCGCACATAGGCGAAATCGCACTTTTAAACGACGCCCTATCCTCGTTGGAATGCGGAAAAACCGTTTATGATAGACCGCCCCAATCCAAGCCCCTTGCCGAAAGCGAGGAGGAACGTATAGCGTTATTGTGCACCGATGCGGTATTGTCCGGAAACACCGATGCGATATACCCGTTTTTAAGCGATCGGCTGATAAAATACATGCCACCGCAGGTATATGAAGCTGCACGGAAAGATACGTTTGAACAGCTGGGAGATCACGTCGCATTCGACAAAGCAGAAACAGACCCCAAGCACCCAAACAGAATAACGCATTATTTAAAATTCTCAAAGCTGGGCTTAAGAATAACCTACGCCTTCCATAGCAAAAAGATACACGGATTATGGCTTGGATACTACAATACGGAAGGCGGGTGTGGCTTATGCTGATATATTGCTGCGTTGCTTATTTAATAAACGCAGTCTGCATTGTGATCCTCAAAAGTGAGCTTTGCTTTACTTCCCTTTCGTTGATTCCCGCGTTTTTAATACTGCTTACGGTGTTTCAAGCATTTTATTTCAAAAATGAAAAAATCGAGGAAGGCTTTCAGACCGCACACGGCTCGGTCTTCACCGCAGAGGAGCAGAATGAAATGCGTGGCTTTATGTCAAAATCGTTGTTTATCACACTGCCGTTAATGCTTCCGTTTGTATTTTTCTTTCATTCGGGAATTAAGCTGTTTTCGTTACTCGTATATATCGCAGGTTATATGGCAGGACCGATAATATATCAGGTAAAAAACAAAGATAAAATAAATGCAAGATTAAAACAAGAAGAAAAGCAACGAAAAGAGCAGGAGCAAAAAGAAGAACTGGGCAGATTTAAATAGACACACAGTCCTCAAATCTAATTATTTACGGAGATCATACAGCCAATAACAAGCCGCCCGCAACAGATCCTTCGCTTTGCTCGAGGATGACGGTTGCGGGCGGTCATTCATTCAATTATCACAGCACCGTGTAAGGTGAGAAAGGCTCCCTACCATTATTAGTCAATTAACGTATTTTCTTGCCGTCAATATACAAGTTCGTTCTCTTTGCTTCACCCGAATCATAAAAATAAGTTTTTCATATTGACATTGACGCAAGGTAAAGTGATATACTGCTCACAAAGATGAAGATATGGAAGAAAACAAACGAAAGAAAAAAGATTGACAAACGAGGTTGTTATTATGGGAATTGATACACTCCTTACACTAATTATTTCGGCACTTTTGGGACTTATCCCCGCAAAAATCGCAAAAGAAAAAGGTCGCAGGTTCTGCCTTTGGTGGCTTTACGGCTCGACGCTCTTTACCATAGCTTTGATTCATTCTTTGGTAATTAATAAAAACACGTATTGAAATACGCATGTGGCTATTACTAAAACATATATCTTATACCACGCCCATCAGGGCGACCTCCTTGTATGTTGGCATTTTTCGTTTTTAGAAAACACAGCCCGAAACGGACAGCTGTCCGTTTCGGGCTGTGTTTTCTAAAAACGAAAAATGCCAACATACAA
>JAFSCG010000092.1 GCA_017436885.1 Clostridia bacterium
ATTGCAGACGCATCTGCTTAAGGATAACGTCCTCGGACTTGGGCTCGATTCCGCCCGTGTCGATAAGCATAAATTTTCTGTTGAGCCACTCACCCTCGCCGTAGATACGGTCGCGGGTAACGCCGGGAACGTCCTCAACTATGGAGCGGCGCTCACCGATAAGCTTATTAAAGAGTGTGGACTTGCCTACGTTAGGTCGTCCAACTATAGCAAATACGGGTTTTCCCATAATATCACATCCTTAATTGTCGTAAATTACTTCGTTAAAATGATCTGCGGCAGTACTTGCGGTGATCTTGAAGAGCACGTAGCTTCCCTGAAGCTTGGCAAGCTCCACACAAACGATAACTCCATCCCCGTCGAAGAAAACGTAGGGATAGATCCCGTAATCCGCACGGTATTGAAGCAGCGCTTCCGATATTACGCTTGCGGACGTATCGACCGAATCGGAAACTATGATAACGCTGTCGGAGGCAAGAAGCTCCTTTAACTTGTCAAGATCCTTTATCAATCTGCTTCCGGAGAGCTCTTCCCCCGTCGTAAGATCAATATTTATCGCATAAAACGCCTTATCGGGCATCTCGTCTCCGTCGATACCGAAAAGCTCAAGCTTGGAATAGAAGGCAACGGAAAGAAGCCTGTTATCAAACATCCGCACCTTGCATTCCGTTATCTCAAACTCGATCTCCGCGCCATCCCGCACAAGGGCGGTGGCTCCGGGAACGCAACGCTTGAAAAAAGTCTCGCAGGACGCAAGTATCTGCAGATTGATGCGCTCTGCAAGTTCCTCGTTACCATCAACGGTAACAACGGGATATCGAAAGAGCTTGAAGCTCGATTTTGAAGAAGCAATGCTGTTTTTTTGCTCCGTAACCGTAAAAGTCGGAACTACGGGAGCAGCAGGCTCTGTAACAGGCTCCGTGGTCGTAAGGGAGATCGGCTCCGTTATTTCATTATCGGAGGTAACCCCTGCTTCCCCATTATTCCCGCAGGAAGCAAAGGAGATAACAAGAGAAGCCAACAGCAAAAAAGCAATAGTTTTATTCATCATTACCCTTTCCAATTACAGCGGAAACAAGCTCATCCGCTCCGTCGCAGGCCGTAATTTTTACTTTCAACAGCTCGGAAAGCTCCGACGGGAACATTCCGTCGAGAAAGTCGCCAACGCCCGTGCGTAAAGAATTTGCAGGAATGAAAAGCTCGTCGCCAAGCTCCTTATCCTTCAATGCCGTGTAGATATCCTTACCCGTAAGCAGACCGGAGACTGTGATGTTCTTTCCGAAGGTGAGATTCTCAACCTCATACACGCGGCATTTTAGTCCCTCGCATTTTTTCTCAAGCTTTAGAGCTATATCGCGGAGCATGGGATAAGCCGCCACGCCCGTTGCGATGCTTACGGTGCGAGGAGCGGGCAAAGCAATATCCCCGTCGCTATCCATGGCGTAGAGCGCATCGGCAATAAACAGCGTGCACATTCCAACGCCGTTTTCAAGCTGAGGGTAGCCCTCGTAAAAATCCTCGTCGGGAAGCTCCCTGCCGCAACGCAGGTAGAACTCGTCGGAGGCAAAAAAGACTCTCTCACCCGTTTTTTCCTTCATTGCATCGCCAAAGGAATTGATAAGGTCGATGCAGGAGGCGCATTCATCGGGAGTGAAGTGGGTAAGCTCGGGAAGTCCGTCCCGATGGTCGGTAAGTCCTGCGGGAACAACGGAGCAGCTGTTTATCTTCGGCGAAAAAGCAGAAAGATCTGCAAGGGTACGCTTCAGCGCCTCGCCGTCGTTTATACCCCTGCAAAGAACGATCTGGGTATTTACCTCGATCCCCGCAGCTGTAAGACGCGGCAGATAGGAAAGCACCTCGCCCGCACGTTTATTTTTCATCATCTTCACGCGCAGCTCGGGGTCGGTGGTATGAACGGAAATATTGACCGGAGAAAGGTGCATTTCAATAATGCGGTCGATATCTCTGTCATCAAGATTTGTAAGGGTAACGTAATTACCGTGCAAAAATGAGAGGCGTTCGTCGTCGTCCTTGAAATACAGTGTTTCGCGCATGCCCTTGGGCATCTGGTCGATAAAGCAGAAAACGCATTTGTTCTTGCAGGTCTTTTTCTTATCCATCAGCGGAGTTTCAAACTCCAGACCGATATCGTCGTATTCACCCTTTTTTACGTTCAGGGCAAGCTCGGAGCCATTTCTGTCGATACGCAATGCGACCTGCCGTTCCGTCAGATAAAAACGGTAGTCAAGCACGTCTCTGATCTCGTGGCCGTTAACTGAAATAAGAGTATCCCCGGCGCGAATTCCTTTACGCGCTCCAATGGAGCCCTTTTCCACAGAAATTATCTTAACCACAGGCTCTCCTCCCGAACATAGTAATACAGTATATATTAAACCACATTTCAATTCAAACTGCAAGAGATAAAATAAAAAAAGACCCGTTTTATCTTTACATTTCTTCCCAAGAGTTGTATACTGTAAAAAAACAACAAAGGAGTACGTCATGAATATCGAAAAGCTTATTGTTGATTCCGTTGAGAAATACAAGGATAAGATACTTGCAGCAGAAAGATACATCTGGAACAACCCCGAAACGGGCTTCAAGGAATGGAAGACAAACGCATATCTTAAGGAAAGATTCCTTGAGCTGGGATATACCCTACACGAAGCGGGCAACATTCCCGGCTTCTACGTTGAAATAGATACAGGCAAGGAAGGTCCCTGCGTGCTTATCCTCGGCGAAATGGATTCCGTTATCTGCCCCGAGCATCCCGAGTCCGATAAGGAAACGGGAGCCGTACACGCCTGCGGGCACAACACTCACAGCGCTTCCCTTTACGGTGTTGCCGCAGCACTTACGGAGGATGGTATTCTTGACGGTCTTTGCGGTAAGATCAAGCTATGCGCCGTTCCCGCAGAGGAGCTTCTGGAGATAGAATACCGCGCAGAGCTGAAAAAGCAGGGCGTTATCAAATACTTCGGCGGCAAGAGCGAATTTCTCTATCGCGGATATTTTGACGACGTTGACCTCGCGTATATGATCCACTCAGGCGGAAGGTTCGGCGTCCGCAAGGGATACCACGTAGGATGCATCGCAAAGAAGATAATCTATAAGGGCAAGGCCGCCCACGCAGGCGGAGCTCCCCACGCAGGCAGGAACGCGCTCTATGCAGCAACCTGCGGACTTAACGCACTAAACGCCGTCAGAGAGACATTCCTTAACAGCGACTATATCCGCGTGCATCCCATTATGACCGCAGGCGGCACAATGGTAAACGCAATTCCCTCCGAAGCAAGGATCGAGAGCTACGTTCGCGGCAAGACCTTTGCGGGCATATTAAAGGTCAACCGCAAGGTAAATCAGGCACTTGTGGGCGCGGCACTTTCCCTTGGCACCAATATTGAGATCATCGACTTCCCCGGCTACGCCCCCACCGTACATAACGACGGTCTTGCGGACGTACTTATGGAAGCAGCAGCTGCTGTAATTCCTCAATACGAAGCCAAGATCGATTACGGTGTTGCAACGGGAAGCACCGATATGGGCGACCTTTCCTGCATAATGCCCATACAGCACGGAAATGCCGCCGGCTGTCGCGGTACTGGACACGGCATGGATTACTTCGTTGTTGACCCCGTTGCCGCTTGCGTTGACAGCGCAAAGCTTCAGATCATGATGCTCCACGTCCTTCTATCCAACAACGCAGAACGCGCAAGGCAGATAGTTGATGAATACGAAGCACCCTTCCCCTCCAAGGAAGCGTACCTCGAATTCGTTGACACACTCAATGACAGCGGCGACCGCATCGAATATCTCGAGGACGGAACCGCAAAGGTAAGGATAGACAAGTAAATCACATACAACAAAGCTCCCGTAAGTGCGATGCACTTACGGGAGCTTTGTTACTTTACGGGTTATTTTCCCCACATTTGAGCAAGCTCTTCAAATTCCTTATTAACGGTCTTTACTTTAACGTTGGCGGCTCTTTCCTTTGCAGTATACTTGGAAACGAAGTCTGTTTCGTAAGCACGGACCATCTTAATAAGCACGCTGTTATATTCACCGATCTGACAGTACCAACCGAAATCATAAATATAGCTGTTGAACATAATATCGAGCATGTCCTTGCTTTCCTCATCCCTGAAAACACCGCCAAAAAGGGTCTTTTCATAGAATGCAGGGCGAACGATCTGTTTGCCGTAATATGCAAGGGCCTCCGTTACAGCACCTAACATATCCATGTCGTTCTGCACGGCAGGAACGCAGAGGAACTGACCGTTATAAGGCGCAAGAGTGCTGTAGTATCTGGACTGCTCTTCGGCAAGCTTCGGGTAAGGGAGTATGCCAAAATCGGACTCTATCTCACGAAGATCGTGAACATTCTCTATAAGGAAATTGCGGAAGAGCGCTCGATCCTCCTCCCACATCTTTGACGCATTGCCGTGAGTGGCGTTGTTTGCGCTGTGGCGTTGATTGTAGATAGCCGTATTCTTATCATAGGTCATCTCAAACCATTCGTTAAGTACGTTTACGGTAGCTTCTGTATTCAAGGTCAGAGTGATCTGCCCGTTGCTATCAATAGTGCAGCAACGCTGACCGGCGCTGTTAACAGCCGCCATGACCGAGTCGTCCCATACGATCATACCGTATTTATCGCGCATATCCATTATATCGTCGCCGTTGATATCCTCGGAAACGGTCTTTACCATTTGCTGAAGCTTATCATAGGTCCACTTGCCTTCTTTTACAAGGGTGTACGGATCCTCGATCTTTGTTTCTTTTGCAAGTGTCTTGTTAAAGATAAGCGTAAAGGTCTGGTTATTGTTAGAAACTGTAATATCGCCCGTTGTCAGGAACAGCAAGCCGTTAATAGAAAGATCGTTATTAGCATCCTGATCCCACCAGGATCTTTCGAGATCTATGTACTTTATTGATCGGAAATCCGCAAGGCACTGATTTACGGCAAGCTGCGTGGAATCGTAGGTGCCGATAAGACCAAGGTCAAAAATGCATTCGTTTGCAGAAACGGCATTAGAGATCCTTTTGAATCCGGGACCGTTACCAAAGGAGCTCTTATTCTCATCCTTAGTTTGCTCAATAATAATATCAAGCTTTTGTTCAACGGTAGTTTTTCGGATATACTGTGCATTATCAAGAACAACACCGGAATCCTCTTGGAAGTCAAAATCGTTGAAGGCAACGTTGCCCGCGGTAAGAATACTGAACTGATATCCATCGTAATTCATTTCAGCTTCGGGCACAGAATAAGGCTCAACGTATTCAGTTACGGGAGGCTCCGTTACTGGTGGATCGGTAAGTGCAGGGGCTGAGGTTTCATTCGGCGCCGTCGTTGACGTCGCGTCATCGCCCGAGCCATCGGTAGAGCAGGAGAAAAGCGAGAGAGCAAGCATAGCAATAACAAGTGTCAAAGATAATAGCTTTTTCATATTGTCCTCCTTTTTGTTGTTGCTCACATTATAATATATCGCACAGAAAAAAGCAAGAGCCAAAGAAGCTCTTGCTTTTTCTTATATCAGAACTTATAGACCTTAATAACACCTTCGATAGCGGAAAGCTTTGCGATGGCATCATCATCAAGCTCACCGTTGATATCAAAGAGCGTGTATGCATTATCGCCCTTGGATCCGCTTGCCATGTTCTCGATGTTGTGATTACCGTCGGAAATCACGGTGGTGAACTGTGCAAGCATTGCGGGCACGTTCTTGTGCATAACACCGACACGGTTGAACGCGCTTGCGGGAATAGCAACGTTCGGGAAGTTAACGCTGTTCTTGATGTTTCCGTATTCAAGGAAGTCAACCAGCTCGTGAGCCGCCATAACTGCGCAGTTGTCCTCGCTCTCTGCGGTGGAGGCACCAAGGTGAGGAATGGCAACTATGTTCTTTACGTTGATGGAATCCTCGGTGGGGAAATCGGTAATGTACTTTGCAACCTTACCGCTCTCAAGAGCTTCCTTGAGGTCGTTTATGTTAACAAGGTCTGCACGGCTGAGATTGATGATCTTAACGCCGTCCTTCATCATTGCGATGGTGTCCTTGTTTATCATGTTCTTGGTATCGGGAGTTGCGGGAACGTGGAGGGTAATATAATCCGCGTTCTTGTATATCTCATCGTAGGAGGAAGCACGCTTTACGGCATGGGAAAGAGCCCAGGCACCTGCAACGCTTATGTAGGGGTCGCAGCCCATAACGTCCATACCGAGGGCATCCGCCGCATTTGCAACAAGACCGCCGATAGCGCCAAGTCCGATAACACCGAGGGTCTTACCGGTTATCTCGCAGCCACCGAAAGCGGATTTACCCGCCTCAACAGACTTTGCAACGTTCTCCTCAAGGGTATTTGCCCAAGCAATACCGCCAACGATATCGCGGCTTGCAAGCATAAGAGCGGCAACAGCAAGCTCCTTAACGCCGTTAGCGTTAGCACCGGGAGTGTTGAATACGGCAATACCTGCCTCTGTGCATCTGTCTATCGGAATATTGTTTACGCCTGCGCCGCAACGGGAAATGGCGCGAAGCTCGGGATTGAACTCCATATCGTGAAGCGCGGCACTGCGCACCATAATTGCGTCGGGCGCTTCGATCTCTGCACCAACGGCGTACTTTGTTTTATCAAAAACGTCGGTGCCTACCTTTGCGATCTTATTTAAAAGCTTGATATTATTCATTTTATTACCTTATTTCTTATTCTCTTCTGCAAATTTTTTCATAAACGCAACGAGCGCTTCAACGCCCTCGTAGGGCATTGCGTTGTAAATGGAAGCGCGCATACCGCCAACGGAACGGTGTCCCTTAAGATTCTTAAGACCTGCGGCGTCAGCCTCGGCGGCGAACTTCTTGTCAAGGTCCTTATCACCGGTAACGAAGGTAACGTTCATCATAGAACGGGATGCGGGCTCAACGGGCGCCTTATAGTAATCCTGGCTGTCGAGATAATCATAAAGGAGCTTTGCCTTCTTTTCGTTCAGCTTTTTCATCTCCTCAAGACCACCGATGGAAAGGAGGTACTTGGCAACGAGACCGCACATATAAATGGAATAGCACGGAGGAGTGTTATACATAGAATCGTTATCTGCGGTGTTCTTGTAGCTGAATACCGCGGGAGTGAGAGCGTTCTCCTTGCCGATAAGGTCCTCCCTTATGATAACGACGGTAACGCCTGCGGGAGCCATGTTC
>JAFSCG010000093.1 GCA_017436885.1 Clostridia bacterium
ATACCCTTTGCGGCTTAAAATCAAAGTGAAGTTAAAATACTCGGAGGTGCGGTATGAGAAGGAAACACACAGCCCTGTTTATTAAGGTGCTTGCTGTATTTTTTGCGGCTGTGGGCATCTTTACCGTTATGAGATTGCAGCTGCAAAGAAACGAGCTGCTTGAGGAAATGGAACAGCTTCGCGCGGAGTATGAGGAGAATGCCGCTACAATAGAGGAGCTTAAGGAGGATCTTGAGGCTCCCGTGGATCTGGAATACATAATTCGCGTGGCAAGGGAAAGGCTTGGTCTTTGTATGCCCTATGAGATAGTGTTCTATAACGACCTTGCACATTGAGGAAAAATGAGGATAATCCAAGCATCATTGGTGGCCGAAACTGTGGCCGCATTATTTAAACAAGCAAATTACTACCCCGAGCCCGAGGTAAAGGAGGCATTGCTTTGTGCCGCAGAAAGGGAAGGGGGAAGCCGATGCAAGGCCGCACTTTGCCGCCTTGCGGAGAATATAGATCTTGCCGCCAAGGTTGGTGTGCCCGTTTGTCAGGATACGGGCATGGCCATCGTTTTCGCTGACGTGGGACAGGACGTTCACGTTGAGGGGGCTACCCTTGAGCAGGCTGTAAACGAGGGAGTGGCAATGGGGTATACCGAGGGGTATATGCGCCTTTCCGTTGTGGGAGATCCGCTCTATGACCGCAAAAATACCGATAACAACTGCCCCGCCATACTTCACGTTCGTACCGTGCCGGGAGATAAGCTTACCATCACCTGTGCTCCCAAGGGCTTCGGAAGCGAGAATATGAGCGCAATAAAAATGCTCAATCCCTCCGCTACCGAGGAGGACGTTATCGCCTTCGTGTGCGAAACGGTCCGCAAGGCAGGCTCAAATCCCTGCCCGCCCATATTTGTGGGAGTTGGCATTGGCGGGGATTTTGAATACAGTGCAATTATGGCAAAGCGGGCGCTTACCCGTCCTATAGGCGACAGCAACCCCGATCCGCGCTACGCGGCACTGGAAAAAAAGATACTTGATGCCGTAAACGCCATCGGCATCGGTGCCGCCGGCTTTGGCGGCGACGTTACTGCCCTTGCGGTGAAATGCGAGTACTACCCCACCCACATTGCGGGACTTCCCTTAGCAGTTAACATCAATTGCCACGCGGTACGTCACGCGTCCGCGGTGCTTTGAGGAGGATGAGGATGTCAAAGCTTCGTGTTATAATTCTTATTTGTGCCGCATTTGCGATGGCTTTTTCGCTTTGCGCTTGCACCGACGGCAACGGCACCGAGACCTCGGCGCAGCTTACAACGGATGCGCCCGTGCCCGATACCGCGGACGTACCCGATGGAACCGATGCCGTTACAACCGAGCCGGTTACTGAAGAGGTCACTGCGGAAGTAACCGCAGATACGACCACAGAGGCTACCGAGGGGGTGACCACTGACGGTGATACCTTCGCCGAGGAGACCACGGGCGACGGCAGCTTCGATCTGCCTATGGTTCCGGTATAAAGACAAACTTCCGCATTGGCGGTTATTTGATATTAAAGAACAGGAGTTAAAAAATGGCAGGCTTTGCAGATAAGCTTAAGGCTGGTTTTACCAAGCTTTCTAAGGTAGTTGACGTGGACGGTGTTAAGGACACCAACCCGGCAAATTACCCCCACGAGTATCAGATCAGCGTGGAGGGAATGAAGTGCGAGAACTGCTCCGGCAGGATAGTTACCGTGCTTAACAAGCTGGAAAACGTACTTGCCGAGGCAAGCGTAGCGGAAAAAAAGGTTACCATCCGCACGAAAACCGAGATCGATGCTGATTTCATCAAGGAGACCATCTCCAAGATCGGCGACTTCGTGGTTACCGCAATAAATAAGGTAAAGTAAGTTTTAAAGCCCCGAGAAGCGGCAAATGCCGCCCCTCGGGGCTTTCACTTTACAAAAGCGGAAAGCTGTGATAAAATATTTTTAGAAAATTTTAAATTTTTTTCAAAAAAGTTCGTCACTTTTAAAACTTTATCCGTTATATATAGCAGAGGACCTAAAATGTTGATGCTTTTAATGCTGTCCGTCCTTGAAAACGAGGATGATATCAAACTGTTTTGTGATATATACAAAGCCCGTAGGCAGGCCGTGTATCTGTTTGCTTATCGAACCTTGCGAGATAAATATCTTGCCGAGGATGCGGAAAGCGAGGCTTTTATAAAATTACTTTCAATTTTTGATAAAGTGAAAAGATTAAGCGGTGTAAAAAGAGAAAAATATATAACTTCGAGCTTGAAAAATGCCGTAATTGATTTTTATCGCGCGCATCAAAGTAATTGTAAGCACGAGATACTTACGGATGAATTTGAGGATGCTTCAACAAAATGGGATAATACCTTCGAAGGGGTTATCAAAACAATAGACAGAGAAGCGGTAATATCAGCATTAAACAGCTTGGATACGGAACAACGCAATCTGATCACACGCAGATACGTAGAAAACGCAAGCGTTGCCGAGCTCGCAAGGGAATTAAACCTGCCGCGCAGTACTTTGCAAAGCAGGTTGAACTCTGCAAAAAAGATCTTTGCGGAGAAGTATTTACAAATAGCAGGGGATAGCGATGAGTGATATCGAGAGAATATTGAAGGAAGTAATAGAGGAAGCGGATAACAGATTGCTTGAAGAAGAAACGGGCGAGGAGGAGCATACCTTTTCGCCGGAGTTTGAAAGGCGGATCGAGGAGCTTAAGGAACGCTTTTTCGAAAACGGCAAATACGTCGGCGATAAACATGCAAAGCCCCGTCGTTCTCTTGTAATAATGCGCCGCATTGCGGCTTGCATATGCTGTGTTATCCTTGGTGCGGCTATGGTGGTTACAGTTCGCGCCTACGGCGGCGAGGTGGTGGATTGGATAGTAAGCGTAACTCAAAAGGATACCAAGATCCGCTTCGAACCGCTGGATGGTGTTGTCGTTCCCGAAACGATTGAAAGAGAGTACGTGTTATCGGAAATTCCGGAGGGGTATGAGTTAGTAAGCAAACAAAATGGAAAAGTGGTTTGTACCACTGCATATCAATGTAAAGAAGATAAACTCGTTTTTATACAAGCTTGTTATTTATCTCAAAGCAGTATATTAGACACAGAGGATGCAGATGTTCAAGAAACTATTATAAATGGAAACAAAGCGTATGTTATAAAAAAGAACACAGCTGTATCTGTCCTTTGGGAAAACGGTGAATACTATTTCATTTTGAAATCAACAGCTCACCTTGATTTTGAATCTTTAAAAAATATGGCAAGTAATATAGTTGAACAATAATTAGACATTCGCAATAGTTACAGTTTTATTGTTTGATATTTGGATTGTTTTCACAAAAATTCATTTTTTTGAAATTTTTTACTAAAAAACTTCGTCATTTTTGAAACTTCAATCGTTATTACTTGTAGAGAGAGAAACTCTCGAGTAATAATGGAAGGAGGTAACAAAATGAGAAAAGGTTATTTGAGAATAACCTCATTGATGTTGGCTGTTTTTACGGTGATGTCTTTGTGTGCGGTGAACGTAGTAGCGGCAGAAGATTCGCCCGATCTTACCAACGCCGGAGTAACACCAAGGCTGAATAACGGTGCAGATGTTTTCAGTTCATTTTACATTTCATCGGATGGAATAGCCGATGTCAACTGTGAGGTTATTGGATGCGCCGGTTTAACAACAGGCATTATCATCGAGATCCAACTGCAACGCAAAGGTCTGCTTTGGTGGTCGGACGTTGACGGCGGTTATTGGTACGAGAGCTTTTCGGGAGTTACGGGAACTCTTAACGAGACCGTACAGCTTACAAAGACCGGAAAGTACCGTGCGGTAATTACCGTAACCGTCAGCGGCACAGGCGGAGCAGACGACGTTATCGAGGATACGCTTACTTACGAGTATTAAGCGTATCCGAACCGGGTGAGCTTCAATTAGGCTCCCCTGCAAGGGTTGCCGTTTTTCGCGTAGGGGAGGATATCATCCTCCCGCAATCGGACGTGGAGAACCACCTCATCACCCGCATTCGCGGGAGCTTCCCCTCAAGGGGAAGCCTGACGGAAGGAGTAAGCCGCCCTCATTGAGGGAGGGGGACCACAAAGTGGTGGAAGGAGTTTCTGTGCACCTTCCAACGACCAAAAGCATTAAAAAACAGGGGGAAGGGCAACCCCTTTCCCCGCAAACTAAAAAAGAAAAGGAGAAACAAAATGAAAAAGTCAATAAAGAGATTATCCGCAATACTTGCGATCCTCGTTCTTTCCATGACTATCGCAGTTCCCGTTACCGCGGTGGAGTATTCCGATCTTATATACGATGAAGCATCCTTATATGCCGCTCAACGCATTGCCAACGTTAGCTTAAGCTACTCCGTTGACGAAGAGATCGTACTCGAAGGAGGTGTTACTGTCTTGTATTTAGATGGCAATAATACCTTCTATATAACAACTACCGCATATGCAACCGAAGATGCCACAGAATTCGTTGGATTTTCCTGTGGAAGTATCGGGTTGGCGTATTATATTTTTGAGGTTTACAACTCTGATTATTTTGACGCTTACGATGAGGCGACCAGTTTGTATGATTCTCTCGGAGCGACAGCATCAACTACCCTGACCTCAAGCAATGTTCGATGGGTGGATACAGTTGGCGAGATGAGGTGGGGAGACGTATTTGCCGATGGATTATCCGAACGGTTTCATAATGGGTCAGATTTTTATTACTAACAAATGAGGAGCACGCCGGCGGATTTATATCCGCCGGCATAAAGGAGAGGGCATGAAAAAAGTGTTATTAGGTTTGCTTGTGTTGAACGTAATGCTTGCAACGTTAGGTTGCTCATGGAGCGTGGGTGACGCAGATGTTCCCGAAGATATCAAGACGTTTTCGAATGATGCGGATTTTTATGCAAAGCTCGAAGAAAGCAATAATATCGTATATAAAGCATCCTCACGTATGATGACACATGAAAGTCTTTCTGTGGGTAAAGGTGTTTTTCATTTTAAAACCTTTCAAAGATGGCAGATGCTGTATAACCCGTTGATGGATGAAGTTCATTACTTATGCTTTGACCCCTCCTGCGATCACGGATTTCAAAAATGTATTGCCAACAAATTAAATGCTACAAACGTCTTTGTGTATTACGATGGTGATCTTTATTGTGCTTATTTAGAAGTGATATTATCACAAGATGTACATTCTGGTCTCGCGCGCATATCCGGTGACGGCGCATCAATGGAAGTGCTTTATAAACAAAACTTTGGGTTGATACGTTCGATGAAAGCAGGAAACGGATATATATATATATCTACGAGTGACGGTCTGTACAGATATGAGATCGCTACCGGAGAGATGAAAAAGTATAGCGGAGTCGAGGCGATTTTGAATGGATTTGTGGTTACTGATAGGGGCTTGATATTACATTCTTCTGGTGATCCTTATGTAAATCTAACGGATTACGATTTGGGCAATAAAAGACCGCTTTTTAAGCGCGGTGGATTTTTGTATGCTGACGGAATGATATATTATGCCAGAAGAAATTATGCGGAGGATGGGAAAACAAAGACGGATCTTGATTTCCGCGAATATAATATGGACACAGGCGAAGACAGACTTATATGTAAGCAGCCGGATTATCTTAAACTTCTTTGTGTGGCAGACGGTTATTTTTATTACGCACCAAAAAAATATACGGATAATGGTTACAATAGTAAGGCAAGCGACAGAATCCTTAGAATAGACATAAAAACAGGCAAAGTTGACGAGGTGTATTACAGCGAAGATGTTTATATTAAGGAAATGTATTGTATCAATGGTGAGTATTATGCATGCGTGATAATAGAGGGACAGTTTGATATGGGAATCTCTCCTGCGATTATAGGAGCTTCAGATGTGTACGGTAGGCTTGTTTTCTCAGAAAAACAAGACGCTTTTGAATTTGATGCGTTCGATATCGATTATTCGGAATTTCCGTTGCTTAAGAATTATCTTTATCAATGATTATACAGAATCAATTCACCTTAAACAACTTCCCATGCAAAAGCGCACAAATCGGGCGATTACGATTTGTGCGCTTTTCACGAAAATGCAATTTTTCGAAAAAAGTTTCGAAAATAGCGTGTCTTTTTCGACGTTTTTTGCGTTATATATAGTAGGGGGGATATTATCCTCCCGCAATCGGACGTGGAGAACCACCTCATCACCCGCATTCGCGGGAGCTTCCCCTCAAGGGGAAGCC
>JAFSCG010000006.1 GCA_017436885.1 Clostridia bacterium
GCGCTCGGTCCTTTCGCGGCTCTTGATGTCCCCCGGACATCAATTCACTACCGCGAAACCCACTGGGGAAGGCTAGGTCTATGCAGTTGCCACATTTGTGGCAGCGGGGCAAGCACCGCAAGTGGCAGATAATTTGACGAGCCTATAGGTTCAGCGTGTGAAATGCCCTACGGGGGCTTGTGCAAACCACCGGCACGGCCGGTGGTTATGATTTATATTTCTTCCTTCTTCGGTTCGCCTGTGAGGATGTGTTGGTCGGAGAAGGTAATGACCCCGCGGCTTGCGTGGGGGTATTGCTCCATTACGCGGACGGTGTTGTGCTCTGTAAGCAGTCCACCGGGGACGTAGAGTGTTTTCTGCGAGGTGTTCTGCATATACCTGCCAAGGAAAAAACCGTTAATGAACAAATATCCCTTGCAGAGCCCCTCGACGTTCAGATATGCATCTACGCCTGCCTTTGCTTCAAACTCACCGTCGAATATTGCGGCTCCGTCGCATTCTGCATTTCCGCCTTTAACTGTAAGTATATCCTCGGCGCATACGGGTGTGCTCTCCCAGTTGAAAAGCATCAGCGTGTCGATGGTGGCGTAGTCAAAGCCCTTGGATTCGTTTATTTTGGGTCCGAAGCCTATGCGTCCGGAGTTTTCAACGATCAATTCAATGCTTGCGCCGTCTGCGGGAACGTGCACCACCAGCTCCGTTTCGCCTCTGTCGCGCTTCACGTTGCCCGCAAGCTTTCCGTTGACGTATACGTCTGCGCTGTCGTTAAGACCGAACAGCTTCAGCTTGCGGTCGATGGAAACGCCAACGCCCTCAACGGCTGTGCGATATATCATGAAGCCGTAGCCGCTGCCTGCGTCCTCAAAGCGGAGGGGTCTTGCGTGCTTTTCGCCTTCGGCAAAGGACGCAAGCAAGGAAGCGGTCTTTGTCAGCATGATATCTGCGCATACCTGATACTCCTTGCGGGGAATATTGCGCTCGCGCACGGGCCTTCCAAGATGTCGGTCAAGCACGTCGCGCAGCTCGTAGTATTTTTCCGTAACGTTGCCGTCCTCGCCTATGGGCGCGTCAACGTCGTAACTTTGCATCATGGGCAGATAGCGCACGTATGATTCTTCTCTCGGCTCAAAGCCGCGTCCGTAGGTCGCGCCCGCAAAATCGCCGAAGTTGGTGCCGCCGCAGAACATATAGATATCCACGCCCGCACCGAGGGCGAGTGCCTTTTCAAATGAGTCGGTAACGGGGGCAAGCTCGCGCACGAAATAAGGCTCCTCAACGTTCATGGAGCGTCCCGTCCAAAGCTCGCCAACGTAGGGGGCTTTGTCTTGCTGTATCTTTTTCAGGGCGTTGATGGAGCGCTCGCTTTCCGTGCGATAGTTGACCGCCTTCCAAACGCCGTCGATATTGCCGAAATATTGGTGGGTAAGCTTGTACCAGTCGGTGGTATAAAGGGGAACGTCAACACCCCGTACGCGCATAATATCCGCAAGCTTTCGGAGATACTCGCGGTCCGTGCCGTATCCGCCGTACTCATTTTCAAGGCAGCAGAGCACTATGGGACCGCCGTTGGTTTCAAGATAAGGGGTAAACACGGGGCAGAGCACGTCGTACCATCTTTCGACCTCCGCGAGATATGCAGGGTCGGAGGAGCGGAGGACCATGTCTTTGTTTTTTAGCAGGAAGGGAGGCAGTCCGCCCATGTCGCATTCGGAGCAAATGTAGGGAGAAGGGCGAAGCAACACCTTAAGTCCGACCTTTGCGGCGCACTCTAAAAATGCAGCAAGGTCAAGATGACCCGTGAAGTCAAATTCGCCCCTGTGCCTTTCGTGCAGGTTCCACGGAACGTATACCGATGCGGCGGTAAGACCGAAGTCCTTCATTAAAGTAAGCCTGCGCTCCCAATCGGAGGGATGTATTCGGAAGTAATGGATAGCTCCCGTGTAAAGACGGAAGGGCTTTCCGTCAAGATACGTATCGTCTTTTCTGATCTCAAACATAATAAAAAACCTCCTGTTGGTTACAATTTATCATAGCGCCACCCGTTTTTCAAGGGTAAAACGAAACAAAAAACATCGTATCAAATTTTTACCACATAATGTTAAACGGGTATTGACAAAATTCGGCATCGGTGGTATATTATTAGCGAACTGAATATAAGTCAGAGGTGCGATGCGAAATGCAGAGCTGAGATGGCAAAAGCCAAACTCTTATAACCTGATTCGGGTAATGCCGACGTAGGGAGATTTGCTGTTACGCGCGCCTTGGAATACTTTTTTCCACGGTGCCGTTTTTGTTTTACAGCGCGCTGACTTTTCGGTATTTTAGTGCGCTGTTGCGCGGAAAGAGGTTTTTATGAAAAAGACCAAAATCAGAAACATGGCGGAAAGCTCCGTTATGATCGCCCTTGCCCTCGTGCTCGATCTCGTCGTGCTTTGGCAAGCTCCCCTCGGAGGTAAGTGGACCCTTTGTGCCATGCTCCCCATTATGCTCATATCCATTAAAAACGGATTGAAGTGGGGCTTGGGCACTTCGCTTGCCTATTCCTTTATCCAGCTTGGACTCAGCATTGCAAAGGTGCTCAGCTGGGGACTTACCCCCGCTGTGCTTGTGGGATGCATTGCATTCGACTACATCCTGCCCTATGCCGTTCTCGGTCTTGCAGGCGTATTTTGCGTCCATAAGCGCAAGATCGGCTACGCCCTTGCAGGCATCGCCACGGCCATCGCCCTGCGCTTTGTAATGCATTTTATCAGCGGTACGGTGTTCTTCGGCGTCTGGGAGGACGGCGTGTGGGAGGTAATTTCCTATTCCATTCTTTATAACGGTCAGTACCTTGCCCCCGAGCTTGCTCTCACCCTCGTTGTATCTGGAATCATGCTGAACGTTCCCGTTATCCGCAAGATGATGAAATTGGAAGCAAAATAATCTTGTTCATATAGCAAAAAGTTTCGTGTGGTTTGTTACTGCACGAAACTTTTTACTATTCATGTGTCTGGATTGACGTGTTGACAAAAAAAGACGAAAGTGTTAGAATGTAGTCAAGGTTTCGCGCTTGAAAAATTATAAATAACTTTTTAAATTCTTGGGCGATAGATGTTATCTTATTGCAATTCAGATGTAAAATGTTGAGGTGCTTTTATGAAATGTAAGATTTGTGGTGCAGATAGCGGAAAATATCCTCTTTGTCAAACGTGTAACATAAAAAGAGAAAAAGGCGAAATCATTAAATGTGAAAAATGCAAAAAATGGCACTATATGGCTGAATCTTGCAGTGCGGATTCGTGTGTGCCAGCAGTTGAATCGGACAATGTTAAATATTTATACTGCCTTAAAAATACACTTATCAGTAAATCCGAACAAGGTTTTTTCGATGCGATAGGCAATTCTCTTCCTGAAGGATATCGCGTGTTTCCTCAGATTAATTTAGCTTCTTTCATAGATAGAACTGATGATGCAAGATTTCATAATGAGCTTTTTAGAAATGTCGACTTTTTAATAACAGATCCTGAATATAGACCTCGCGTAATTATTGAAATTAATGACCAAACTCATTTTAATGCTGATCGAAAAGAAAGGGATGAAAAAGTCAAGAAAATCTGCGAGGAATCTGGAATACCTATAATCACGCTTTGGACATCTTATGGAATCAATACCGATTATATAAAGGGCAAAATTGATGAAAAGCTTAAAGAATTACCTGTCAAGCGTGTTCATCATTTCGGTGAAGCCGTTACGGAGCAGAAAGCAATTAGCGATAATCACTATGATATAAACATACCCAATAGAAAGAAGGGATGCTATATAGCCACTTGCGTTTATGGCTCTTATGATTGTCCGGAGGTTTGGGTGCTCAGAAGATTTAGAGACAATGTTTTGTCTAATAGTTGGTACGGTAGATTGTTTATAAAGATATATTATTTTCTGAGTCCGGCGGTCGTTAAGGTGTTTGGAAATAGTAAATGGTTTATTAATGCTTGCAAAGCGCTTTTGGATAATTGGACTAACAAATTGCAAAATATGGGTTTCGAAAACAGTCCTTATTACGATAATTAGTCTTTTATACAATATATGTGATGTGCGTGAAACCTTTTCTGTTCTCGCCCTTGTGGTATCGGGAATTATGCTGAACGTACCCGTTATCCGTAAGATGATGAAGCTTGAGGCAAAATAATTGCATTGGTAGGGGCGTGCATTGCACGTCAGAATCAAACATGCAACGCAGGGGAAGCTATTAGCCTCCCGCATGCCCCGCTTAACACAAAGGGCGGTTCCATCTATTAATAATAGATACAATTTCGCGCGGTTTTTGCCGCGCGAAATTTTTTTGCTGTTTTTTATTATTTTTTTGAAAAACCTATTGACATTTGAAAAAAACCGTGTATAATAAAAACAGTAATGATTACTGATTTTGAGGTGAGCAATGAAAAACTACTCAAAGCAAAGGGAAGCAATCATTACGGTACTGCGCGATATGAAGACCCACCCAACCGCAAGCGCCGTTTACGAGAAGGTAAAGGAGATAATTCCCAATATCAGCCTCGGCACGGTTTACAGAAATCTTGCGGCGTTAAGGGAAAGCGGCGACATTCTTGCCATTTCCATCGGCGATGGCTTCGACCACTTCGATGGTGATAAAAAGCCTCACATCCATCTGCATTGCAGGGAGTGCAAGGAGATCACCGATCTGTATCTCACAGAGGATCCGGCAGCGGCGTTTGCCATGAGTCAGGGATTTGAGCCCGACACCTCGGTATATATCGTCAGCGGTATTTGCAAAGATTGTATTTCCAAAAAACAAATTAAAATTTAAAAAACATTTACTTATTAAAGGAGAAATTAAAATGAAAAAGTTTGTATGTCCTGTTTGCGGTTACGTTCACGAGGGTGATTCCGCACCCGAAAAGTGCCCTGTTTGCAAGGTTCCCGGCGAGAAGTTCAAGGTTATGGAAGAGGGCGCAAAGCTTGCAGCCGAGCACGAGTACGGCGTATACGGCAAGACCGTAAAGAACAACCCCGATATCAGCGAGGAAGATAAGAAGTTCATCTTCGAGCAGCTCATGGCTAACTTCAACGGCGAGTGCGCCGAGGTTGGTATGTACCTCTGCATGGCAAGAATTGCTCATCGCGAGGGTTACCCCGAGGTAGGTCTGTATTGGGAGAAGGCAGCTTACGAGGAGGCAGAGCACGCTGCAAAGTTTGCAGAGCTCCTCGGTGAGGATCTCGAGCCCAATATGAAGGCTACCACCAAGGACAACCTCAAGTGGAGAGTTGACTGCGAGTACGGTGCTACCGCAGGTAAGTTCGACCTTGCCGCTTGCGCAAAGAAGAACGGTCTTGATGCTATCCACGACACCGTTCACGAGATGGCTCGCGACGAGGCTCGCCACGGCCGCGGCCTTGAGGGTCTTCTTAACAGATATTTCAAGTAATAAAATTACAGAAACAGGGCATTCCGCGCGCGGAATGCCCTGTTTTTTGCTATATATATGATACATGATGCTTTTTATTATAAAAGATCGGTTTCTATAAATTCAGCAACTCCGTCTGCGTCGTTGCTGTCGATAATGCGATCCGCTGCGGCAAGAAC
Source organism: Clostridia bacterium (assembly GCA_017436885.1). Lineage (GTDB taxonomy): Bacteria > Bacillota > Clostridia > Oscillospirales > CAG-272 > RUG12395. The sequence continues at coordinate 5,588 of JAFSCG010000006.1, forward strand.
GGAGGGAATGGCGTTTGAAACGGCTACACCCAACCCGCAGTTTTTTATAGGCTCAACGTCGTCGTTGTCGTCGCCGAAATATACGGCGTCGTTCGGAGAAATACCGAAGTGGGCGAGCATGTGCCGTATGCCGTTCCATTTCGTGGCTTCGTTGCTCATTATCTGGATAAGCTCATTATTGGCAATGGTGTGGTATACGTCGTCGGTCAATACGGATCCAATGCCATCGTATAGCGGTCTTTGTCGGCTGCTTGCCAGGATCTTGTAGAGAATAACGTCCTTCGGCAAAGCAGGGAATTGATCGTATACGATCGGTTCCCATACAGGAATATCTCTGTTTGAATAAAGCCCGTTGCTTGTTTCGATGGAAAGAAACACGTCGGGGAACTTCAAAATAGCCGACAGGTTCTTTTCGCCGCTGTTGCGCGAAATACCAAACTCAAGTGTTTTTTGAGGGAGCGCAACGACTGCTCCGTTTGTGGCGGTAACAGCGTCAAAGCGGAGAACTTCGTTGTATATTCTGATATCTCTTATCGCTCTTGCGCTTGCCGCCATGATGAGCATGCCTTTTTCGCGGCACTTTTTCAGAACGGATACTGTGCGCTCCGACAGACTTTTGTCCGTGTGCAGTAAGGTCCTGTCCAGATCGGTAATTATGGCTTTCATTTGAGACTCCCGTCCATGGATTCGATAAATATTCTCCTATTTCAGTTTTTCTCGGCTTCTATCTTTTTGATGCTGTCGTTTTTCAGCATCTCGCGGAGTCCTTTTGTCCATGCGGACCATTGGCAATTCTTTTCACCGTAGGTAAGGTTTAATTCGTATTCGAGTGGGAGCCATGTTGAGATGTCGGCTTCATTGTGGGAGATCAGCGCTTCGGTGTTGTCAAGTGATTTGAATAATCTTGCTTCGTCGGTTCGCAGTTCTTTCATTTCTTCAAAAAGGGCGGCAAGCTCCGCACCCGTTTCTTCGGGCAGCAGGGAAAAAAGCTGCGTTACGGCATGCTCCTCTGTGGTTTCATGCTCCGCAGTTTTTAAAAACGCGGGTATATCTCCGGTTATCGCCTCGCCGAAATCGTGTATCAAGCACATTTTGATAACCTTGTTTATATCCAACTCGGGATATTCGTCGGCACAGAGCATTGCCATTACGGCAATGCGCCACGAATGATCCGCAACGGATTCCTGCCTGCCGCTTGATGTCCACGAGTGGCGCGTGTTGCACTTGAGCTTTTCGATAGTGTTCAAAAAAACTATAAAATCTCTGTGTTCCATTTTTATCTCCGATAAAGGTCGTTTTTATCAGTATACCATGTAAGGAAGCATTTTTCAATCAACTCTTGGTGGATTATTTCTATAACTTTTTGAGTAAAACTAAAAAAAGCACGCTTTGCGTGCTTTTTTAAGGACCGAACTTGTAAGCCGGGTTCTGTGGATCGCATAAGCGAAACCGCGATCATCTGTCTGTGAGCTGCGTTACCGCAGCCCTCGAGGTAAACCTCTGCCACCCGCGGGAATATGGCGGGCCGCCACTCGGCAAAGCCGATCCCGCATGCGGTGTTGCTTCGGATAGGGTTTACAGGATCCCTGTGTTACCATAGGGACCGGTGAGCTCTTACCTCGCCTTTCCACCCTTACCTGCCGTTGGCAGGCGGTATATCTCTGTTGCACTTTCCCGGGAGTCGCCTCCGGCGGACGTTATCCGTTATCCTGCCCTGTGAAGCCCGGACTTTCCTCATGGTAATACCTTTCGGCAACATACCACGCGATCGCGCCATTCGGTCATTAGATTTTATCATTTTGCTCCTTTTTTGTCAATAGTTAATTGACAGAACAATACTGCTGTGATAGAATAAGCTGTAAAAATTTTTTCTTTTTTCGGAGAGCTTAATGACACTTGATAAATTGGAAGTGGGAAGGTCTGCGCTTATAACCAAGGTCGGCGGCGAGGGAGCGTTGCGTGCCCGACTGCTTGACATGGGACTTATCCCGCGCACCGTTATTACTGCTGTGCGTCGCGCTCCTATGGGAGACCCCATAGAGCTTCGCGTGCGCGGATACGAGCTTACCATCCGACTTGAGGATGCGGCAAAAATAGAGATAGAGCCTGCGGAGGTGCCGAAGATATTTTCCTCGGACTGCTCCTCCTGCTGTGCTCACTCCTGCAAGGATTGCAAAAAGGGAGGTAAGTAAGCATGGTTTTTGCTTTGGTCGGAAATCAGAACTGCGGAAAGACCACTCTTTTCAATCAGCTTACGGGCTCCAATCAGCACGTCGGTAATTTCCCCGGTGTTACGGTGGAAAGCAAGGTCGGCGTTATCCGCTCACGCAAGGCAGATACCGTTGTGGACCTGCCGGGCATATATTCTCTGCGTGCTTATACGAATGAGGAAACGGTTACCCGCGACTTTATACTTAAAAACAAGCCCGACGGCATCATAAACATCGTTGATGCCACCAATATCGAGCGTAATCTCTACTTATCCCTGCAGCTGCTTTCCATGGGAGTGCCCACCGTGATCGCCCTCAACATGATGGACGAGGTGCGCGGCAACGGCGGCTCCATTAATATCGAGAAGCTCTCGCGGGCGCTGGGCGTTTGCGTCGTTCCCATCAGCGCGGCGAAAAACGAGGGCATCGACGAGCTTATCGAACGCGCCGCAGAGGTGGCAAGCAAGCGCATTATGCCTGCGGTCAAGGATTTCTGTACCGTGGGTCCCGTGCATCGCTGTATCCACTCCGTTACCCACCTTGTGGAGGACCACGCGGAAATGATCCGCATGTCCCCTCGCTTTGCCGCAACAAAGCTTATTGAGGGCGACGAGGAGCTGGCTGACACCCTCGGTCTTAACGAAAACGAGCGCGAGACCATTGAGCACGCAGTCATAGAGATGGAAAACGAGGGTGGTCTTGACAGAATGGCCGCCATTGCCAACATGCGCTACGACTTTATCGAAAAGGCGTGCGCAGGCACCGTTATCCACGCCGCGGAAACCAAGGAGCACCGCAGAAGCTCGGCAATAGACAAGGTGCTTACGGGCAAGTTTACCGCCATTCCCGTTTTTATCGGAGTTATGTTCCTTGTGTTCTGGCTCACCTTCGGACTTGTGGGTCAGCCCCTTGCCGACCTGCTTGCGGCAGGAATAGAGTCGCTTATTGCCGTTATTGATACTGCCCTTGAGGATTTCGGCATGAATCCCGTTGCAAAGAGCCTTATCGTTGACGGTGTGCTTGCGGGCGTGGGAAGCGTGCTTTCCTTCCTGCCCCTTATCGTTGTGCTGTTCTTCTTCCTCTCCGTTCTGGAGGATACGGGATATATGGCACGAGTTGCCTTCGTGACGGACCGCCTTTTGCGTAAGATAGGGCTTTCGGGACGCAGCGTGGTGCCCATGCTTATCGGCTTCGGCTGCTCCGTTCCCGCAATCATGGCAACGCGCACCCTTTCCTCCGAGCGCGACAGAAAGCTGAGCGTAATGCTCGTGCCCTTTGTGAGCTGCTCTGCAAAGCTGCCTATTTACGCGGTGTTTACGGCGGCGTTTTTCCCCGATAACGCACCGCTCGTTATGCTGGGGCTGTATTTGTTCGGTATTATCGTCGGCATCCTTGCGGCGCGTTTTTCAGGGGCCTTCATCTTCCGCGGAACTGCCATGCCCTTCGTTATGGAGCTGCCCAATTACAGATTCCCGTCCCCAAAAAGCGTATTTATGCTTATGAAGGACAAGGCGTGGGACTTTATCAGAAAGGCGTTTACAGTTATCCTTGCCGCTTCCGTAATCATCTGGTTCCTGCAGACCTTTGACATCCGCTTCAACGTGGTGGAAAACGGCGAAGGAAGCCTGCTTGCCGCTGTGGGCAAGTTTATCTCCCCTCTGTTCGTTCCCCTTGGCTTCACGGATTGGCGTATTCCCACCGCGCTTATCACGGGCTTTACAGCCAAGGAGGCGGTCGTAAGTACTTTGGCAGTGCTTGTGGGCACCACCGTTTCGGAGCTTCCGAACGTGCTTATGCACAGCCCCGAGCTGTTCACCACCGCAAGTGCAATGGCATTTTTGGTATTCACTCTGCTCTATACGCCCTGCGTTGCCGCCGTTGCCACCCTGCGCCGCGAGTTTTCCTCCCGTTTGGGTGCCGCAGGCGTGGTCCTGTTCCAATGCGTTACCGCATGGGTATGCGCCTTTATCGTATACCGCATCGCGCTGTTGTTCTGAACCATTGGAAAAATCTGTGCGTTGAAAAATCTCTGTGCACGTGATAAAATGATGCCACGAAACACGGAGGTAATTATGCACTCAAAAGTAAAAAGCTTTATTTGTGCCGCCGTAAAGAGGACCTTTGCGGCGGCAATTATTTTTTCTGTTACGTTGGCTTCTGCCGTAAGCGTACGCGCAAGCGACGAGTTTGGCGCTTTGATAGAAGCGGGCTTCCCGCCATCGTACGCGTCTAAGCTGGAAAAGCTTGCAAGTATATATCCCCAATGGCAATTCATCCCATTGGATATTTCGTCTTTGAATTCAAAATACACCTTCTCTTACGTGTTATGGAAGGAAACGGAAGATCCGGAGACCAATCTGGTACCTCCATCCGCTACATACAGTAAATTCAGGGATAACTCCCTTGGCGCAATATACGACGGCGGATGGTACAGCGCCGACGATTGGGCGGTGGAATATTTTCTCGACCCGCGCAATTTTCTTGACGGGGAGCGTATATTTATGTTTGAGGATATAGGCGGAGCGATGAGCGTTGCCGAGGCGGAGAGCATCTGCGCCTCCATACTGCGCGGTACGTTTATGGAAAATACCACGCTCTCAAACGGCAAGACGGTTGCGCGCTATCTTGCGGAGATAGGCGCGGAGCTTGGCATTTCTGCTCCTTTTCTCGCGGCGCGTGTCAGATTGGAGCAGGGAGTCGGCGGCTCGCCTCTTTCCTCCGGCGGCTGCGGCACGGTGCTTGCGGATTATTACGCAAACAAGGTGCAAAGAGACGAGCGTGGTCTTGTGGCAGCGCCGTCGTCGGGGCATTCCGAATGGGAGCTTAAGTCCTATAACGGACTTTATAACTTTTTTAACATCGGTGCAAGCGGCACGGGGCTTTTCAATATTTATCTGAACGGCATGAAGGAAGCAAAAAAAGGCACTCCGGCCAAGGCTTCTGAATGGGGAAGTGCAGAGTGGAATACCGATTGGAAGGGGCTGTACGGAGGCGCCGAAAGGCTGAAAACAAAGTACGTTGACGACTTTCAAAACACCCTGTACCTGCAAAAATTCAACGTTGATCCGCGCTCGAGCCGAAATTTCTGGGGGCAGTATATGCAAAACGTTATGGGCGCGTATACGGAGAGCGCATCCGTTGCGAGGGCTTACGGCGAGGCAAATGCCAAATACAGCGCTTTCAGGTTCCTTATTCCCGTATATTCCGGTATGCCGGGGGATGAAACGGCGGTGCTTGCGGACGTGGACCGTAACGGATACGTTGATAAAAGCGATGCCGATCTGCTTTGCGGTCACGTTGCAGGCACAGGTGTGCTGTGGGATAAGAGAACTGCATCCCTTGACGTAAACCGCGACGGCAGAGTTGATAATGCCGACGTTATCGCCACCTTAAGAAAAGCAAGGTAAATTCATTGATATTACTTGTCTTTTTTCCGAGAATATGATAACATAGTGTAAAATGGTTCGGAAGGAGACAGTCGTGAAAACAGCAAGAGAATTCAGAGCAAGCGCAAAATATGCTCTTTACGGAAAATGGGGAAACGCCGTTGGCGTTGGATTGGTTGCCGCCCTTCTCGGGGGAGCGTCCGGCGGCGCAAGCTTCAACTATGATTTTTCGGACAAAGATTCATCGGGCGGATCCCTGGGCTTTGGCGATCTTTCCGATGAGGCTGTTGCTGCGGTATTTCTTATATTCGGCGTTGTATTTGCCGTTGCTCTTGTAGTAGGTGTTGCTTATTTTATTCTCGGCAGTACCGTCGGTGCAGGATACTCGCGCTACAATCTTGGCCTTATAGATAACAAAACGGTCGGATTTGATACGCTGTTCTCTTATTTTCCACATTTGGGAAAAGCGGTACTTACAAATTTTCTTCGCAGTCTTTATACCTTTCTTTGGATGCTTCTCTTTATAGTGCCGGGTATCATAGCCGCCTATAATTACGCGATGACCACCTATATAATCGCCGAGGACCCGAGTGTTTCAGCTTCCGATGCGCTTGCAAGATCCAAGGCAATGATGTACGGAAATCGCTGGCGCTTCTTCTGCCTTGAGATCAGCTTTATCGGTTGGGATCTGCTTTGTGCTCTGACCCTCGGTATAGGCTATTTGTGGCTGACACCTTATAAAAACGCCGCGTACGCAGATTTCTACCGCGAGATCTCCGGCACCCGTCCCGTTGTCGAAATGCAGGACGGAGCGGAGACAACAGTTTCAACAAACGATCAGACCACCGAGCTTTAACGAAAAAAAGGGTGTCAACGCAAAGCGTGATGTCCTTATCGGAGAAATAAGATAGGGGTATGGGCATAGCCCGATGCATTTGCTATACAAATGCGAAACTGGCAATAAATACAGAAAGAGAGAGTAACACGGTTACAAAATTCCGTGAAGCTCTCTCTTCTCCGCTTTTTTAGTGATATTCTTTGCTTCCGCAAAGAGTGATATTGCCCTTGCGGGCAGTGATATTGTTCGGCTACGCCTCACAGTGATATTCTATTCGCCCATAAACTCGCGAAGCGAATATCACTCGGCGTAAGCCGAATATCACTGCGAAGCAATAGAACTCGCCGAGAGGCGAATAGAACTGGCGTGATACTCCGTTAAGAGTATCACGCCAAATCCGTTGACACCTTTTTTCGTTTTAAAGCTTTTTAACTTCCTCAACGTTCAGCACGAATACGGTCGCGCCGCCAACCTTGACCTCTTTCGGCAGGCTGCCGTGGTTCAGGCTCTGACCAAAGGAAGCGTTGGGAGAGGATTTCTGGGTTCTGGTAACGCAATGCCGGTGCAGTATCTCCATTACCTCGTTTACGGATTCGTCCTCCGTTCCGATAAGAAGTGTGGTGTTACCGACCATCAGAAATCCACCTGTGGTGGAAAGGCGGGTAACAAAGAACCCTGCGCTTGTGAGGGCGGAAGCGGCAACGGCACTGTCATCATTGTTTACAATAGCAAGTACGAGCTTCATTTATTTCCTCCTATGAAAGTAGTTGTTCTTACAGATAAAAATCGAGGGAAACGCGGCTGTGCTTGTCAAGCTCGTGGATATCGGGGATCTCGTAGCGGTTGTCGTTTGCATCCCTGATAAGCACGCGGGTGTCCTGCAGCAGCTTGACCTGATGGACCAGATGCGTGATCTCGATCACGCGGTGGCCGCGGTCGGTCTCCACGTCAAAGTATATCTTACTGCGCTGGTCGTCGATGTTGTTGATGCGGGTGATCTTGGGAATGAGATAATACTGGGCAAGACATTCCAGTATTATTTTTTTATCGTCGTTTACCAGATCGTCGATATTACGGATAAGTCCCTTTTCGTTCAGATCGATGTCAAGCAGGGAGATATACCTTGTTTGTGCGCTGATGGGGAACAGCCTGCGAGGCTCCAGGTTCTCTATGACCGTGCCGTCGTAAAGCTCCATATCCACGGTGGTAAGGCCGCGTCTTTTGAATCTTGCATTATTACTGTCAACGTAAAGTCTGTTCATAATTTGCCTCCTTACCCTTCAAAGCGTTCTTCTTTTCTGGTCTTTTCCGCTTCCTCGCTCATGGTCTGGATCTGAACGAGCTTGTAATACTTGCCCTTCTTGGCCATAAGCTCCTCGGGGGAGCCCATTTCAAGGATCTCGCCCTTGTCCACAACGATTATCTTTGTGGCGCGGCGCAGGGTGGAAAGACGGTGCGCGATCATAATGGTGGTCCTTCCGCTGATAAGGCGGTCGATAGCGGCCTGAATGAGGCTTTCGGTCTCGGAGTCGACGGATGCGGTCGCTTCGTCAAAGAACAGCACGCTGGGGTTCTTCAGCACCGCGCGGGCAATGGAAAGACGCTGTTTTTCGCCTCCCGAGATACCCGTTCCGCGCTCGCCGAGTACGGTATCATAGGCATCGGGCATACGGGCGATAAACTCGTGTGCGTTTGCAACGTCGGCGGCGTGAATGACCTGCTCGGGGCTGGGATCCTCGGCACCGTATGCAATGTTGTTGAATATGGTGTCGTGGAACATCATGGGCTCCTGCTGGACGTAGCCTATCTTGGAGCGGTAGAAGGTCATGTCGATGTTTCGGATGTCGATACCGTCCATAAGGATCTCGCCGTCGTAGCCGTCGTAATAACGCATCAGCAGATTGATAAGGGTGGATTTACCCGATCCCGTGGTACCGACGATACCAACGGTCTCGCCGGGCTCGATAACGAAGTTTATGTTGGAGAGGGTCTTTTTAGAGCGGTCGAAGGAGAAGTTCACGTTGCGGAACTCGATCTTACCCTTGATGCTCTTGGGATGCTCGCCACCCGAGAAGTCGTGCTCGGGCTCGGCATCAAGTATGTCCATGATCCTTTCAGCCGCCGCAAGGGTGTGCTGGAAGGAGTCGTTAAGGTTTGCAAAGAAGTTTACGGGGCCGTAGAAGGTGCCCGTGTAGGAAATAAAGGAGATAAGCAGACCTGCGGTTATCTCCGAGGAGCCGCCGATGACCTGCGAACCGCCGATAAGCCAGATAAGCAGGGAACCGCAGCTGATAAGGAAGGACGTGATGTGCGGGAAGGTAATGGTTATGCGCGCGCTCTTTATGTCGGTCTTCAGCCACTCATCGTTGTAATGGTCAAAGTTGCCGATGGTCTTCTTTTCGTTTGTAAAGGCCTTGATAACGCGAATGCCGGGCAGGGTGTCTGTCAGAATGGACGTAACAGCCGACCAGCGACGCCATATCTTAACGTAGTAGGGGCGGATCTTCCTTCCGAATATCCTTGCGCCCACAACAACGAAGGGAACGGGAATAAGGGAAAGCAGGGTAAGCTTCCAGTTCATGGAAAGCATGATAACGACAATACCGATAAGCAGGAACAGCTGTACTACTACCTCCTGCGTTATGCGGAGCATAAACGCCTGAATGGTGGAGGTATCGCCGCTTATACGGTTGATAACGCTACCCGTGGAGGTGCGGTCGTAGAACCGCATGGGGAGGTACTGTGCCTTTCTGTATATATCGCTGCGGAAGTCCTTAACGATCTTGTCGCCGCATATACGCAGATTATAGGAACGGAAGATACCAACAAGGTGCTGGAGTATGTGAGAACACAGCAGCGTAACCACAACGGTGATAAGCAGCTTGTGGTCCCTGTTGGGGAAAACGTCGTCCACAAGGGTCTTGTTCATGTACGGGGGGATAAGGGACAGCGCCGTTGTGAATGCGGAAAGGAACATACAACCGAGCAAGGTCCACTTATGGGGCATAACGTACTTCACAATGGTCTTGAAGAAGCGACCCTTGGAGGTACAGTAAATGCAGTCCGCACCGGGGCGAAGCAGAGTTCTGCCGCATTTGGGGCAGACGGACTTCTGCTTGACGAAGGCGTCCTCCACGATGGGAAGCACCTCCTCGTATTCCGCGCCCTCGTGCATTCGGGTGCAGAATATGGAAACGGCATCAAAAAGCGACGCCACCTTAAGGGAAAAACGGATAACGTTGCGCGGGTGATCCGTTTCCTCCTTTTTTACGGTAAGCAATGCGTTACCGTAGCATCTCTTGACAGTGCATTCTCCAATGTCCTCGTAAGGAATACGCGTGGGGTCTTCTTTCCCGTCCTCAAATGCGTACAATGCTTTGTCTGTGGCGGAGAGAAAGGCCTTTCCGAAGCGCGCCTCCATGGTAAGGTCGGCCGCAACGGCAAACAGCACCTTTTCTCCTTTTGCCGCATCAGTCATACGGGTGATGATCTCCTGCGGCAGCTCAACGTTCGTCTGAAACTTAACTGCAGTTTCTTCCATAACTTCCTCCGGGGCGCATCTGCGCCAAGTATCTTTCCGAAAAGGCGGATGTATTTGCCCTGTGCAAACCATCCTTTTTTTGAGTTATGTATCTTATATCAAATGGGGGAGGATAAGTCAATGATATTATAAAAAATTAAATTTTGATTTTCAAAAATCTAATATTTTCTATAATATATGGATATTGACAAAATTGGTCTATTGTGATAGACTAAAGATGTGAGGTCTACAGATATAGACCAAAGGAGGTAAATATGAACGTATCAAACAGCGAGCTTGAGCTGCTCAATATAATATGGGAAAACGAGCCCCTGCGATCGGGCAGGCTCGTCACTCTTGCGGGCGATAAGCTCGGATGGAAAAAATCCACCGTGTATACGGTGGTAAAGCATCTTGTTGACAAGAAAATAATAAAAAATGAGGACAGCGTTATCAGTGCGCTGTACCGACACGACGAGATATTGAACGAAAGATCGGAAACTCTTATCAACCGCGGCTTTGGCGGTTCGCTTCCCATGTTTTTGACGGCATTTCTTTCCAAGGAGAAGATATCAAGGACGGAGGCGGAGGAGCTTAAGCGGCTGATAGACGAATACACGGAGGAAAGGTAAAATGCTCAAATTCTTCGAAACGCTGCTTAACATGAGCATAACGGGCGCGGTTATAATCGTGTTCGTGGTACTTATTCGCCTTTTTCTCAAAAAGCTGCCGCGGAAATATTCCTACATTCTTTGGATAATACCCGCCATCAGGCTTATTATCCCTTTTTCCTTCGCAACGCCTGTCAGCGTTTTTAATTACATACGTATCCCCGAGCAGCACGCGGCTGTGGTTGGCAGCGGGGAGGTTATCGACCCCGTATTTACGGACGATCTTCTGCCCGATCCCGTAACGCAATACGACGAATACCCGGGCAGCGTTCCCACGGATCAGATCACGGGGGAGGACGCGCCGCAGTACACGGGTCCCGTTTATACCGACGAGCTTATCACGAGAGAGCCGATATCCGAGCCCGTGGGCGCACCGATAATGACCGACGAACCCAATGTGCCCCATTCCCCCTCGGAGCCGAGCATTACCGATGCGCCGCAACCTCCCGTGTTGACGGAAACAAGCACGGCAGTAACTCTCTGGCGTGCAGCCTGTGCCATTTGGGCAACGGGGCTTATCGGTATGCTTTGTTACCTTATCTATTCCTTCTCGGCAACCAAGCAGGTGGTTGAATGCTCCTATAAGATCGGAGAGGGAATATACTCCTGCCCAAACGCGGAAACACCCTTTGTTTTCGGTTATATCAAGCCAAAAATATATATTCCCTTCGGAATTGACGATAAGCGGGAATTTGCCTACATCATCGCCCACGAAAGGACTCACATCAAGCGCGGCGATCATATCATTAAGGCAATAGCGTCGCTTATACTGTGCGTGCATTGGTTCAACCCTCTTGCGTGGCTTGCATTTAAGCTGATGACCGTGGATATGGAGCTTTCCTGCGACGAGCGCGCTCTCAACACCTACGATATCGAGGCACGCAAGGATTACGCACGCACCTTGCTCAGCATGTGCATAGTAAGCAACAAGGTACCCTTCCATGGTATGCTTTCCTTTGGCGAGAGCAGCATAAAGACCCGCATCAAGGGCGTTCTCGGTATGAAAAAGCCTGCGGCGTTTGTGTGCGTGCTTGCTGTGGCGGTGATAATTACCGCCGCCGTTTGCCTTCTTACGAACGCAGAGCAGACTCCGCCCGACCCCGCAGGCGCGGAGACTACCGACCCTGCGGAGACTACGGATCCTGCGGAGACCGACGTTCCGAAGATACCCGACGGACCGTCGCCGTATATGGCAGAGCCCGATTCCGTTGGATACAGCTTTGCTATTTGTGCGGATAGTTACGAGTATGTTGTCAAAACCGAATACGATAGCTACGGCAGACCCATTAAGGAAACGTATCTCCCCAAATTCATGCAGGCGGATCTTGGCTATTACGCTTACGAATATGACGCAGACGGAAGGCTGGCTCGATGGGTGATCGGCGGTACGTTAAGCGGTGTTGATATCTCCGTGAGCTTTGAGTACGCTCAAAACGGATATATCAATTCTGTGGTTACGTATCCCAAGCTACCCGTGTATGACAGAAACAAGCCTTATACCGCGACTGTGGAATACCACGATAACGGAGTTGTCAAGCTGTTGAAGATAGGTGATGTTTATCGAAAATACGATGAGCACGGAAGAAGAACAGAAGAAGCGGGCGACAGTCCCGTGCCTTCCACCGCATATTATCTGTTCGATGACAGCTATGAGAGATCCCTTGTTAATAACGGCGTGTTCAAGCTGACGTACTTCAACGAAAGCATTCTTCCCGACGTTGGGTATTTTGTATTCGATTACGGCAGAGAAGGGGAAAACACCCAAGCACGAACTCGACACTACTTGCCATTTTATGATGGTAACGTTCTCAAGGGTGTACTTACTTCGTCGGTCGGCTTTGATGAGAACGCGGGAACGACCGAAGTGCTGAATAAGAGCGACAGCTATGCCTACACATCAGACGGTAAGCTTCTTCCCGGACTTGCAAAAGCGGAATATAACGAAAAGGGACAGCTTGTTTCCGTTACTTATGAAAAAGGTTCTGTAACGGTCAACGGTGTCGAGCTTCCGGGTGAAGCCGCTTACATTAAATATACTTATGACGACGCAGGAACGCTTGTACACGAAACCCGAGAAATGACGGATATCGACGGTCAGGGCAATATCGTATACAAAAAGACTCACGAATACACCTATGCCGAGCAAATGAGAGTGTTAACGGAAAAAGGATACGTGTATAATGATCGTATTACGGTTAAGGAGCACGGATACGAGATAACCAGAGAGCTTCACGACAACGGAGTTGTTAAAAAGGAGATCGAGGCATCGTATTCTGTCGGTTCTTCACGTTCCGAGGAGGATACCGTTTCCGAATACACAAATTGGGGCTTCATTGTGAACCGTACCATCGACCGCAGATCGGAAGGTAAAACGATGCGTTATGAGTACGTTTATCTTTACGGAGCAAGCGGTATGGATGTGCTTAACTGCGTCGAAAAATGCTACGAAAACGGCAAGCTGTGCTACGTTCATACAACATCATACTATACGGGTGCCGGCGTGTGCAGCGACAGTTACGAGTATTATTTGGAGGACGGAACCGTAGGAAGCAATACTTACCGTCATTACGATTCGCAAGGTAGGCTGTTAAAAGAAAAATATTACAAGGGCAACACCCCCTACGTTCTCAAGTATTCTTACATTTACGGCGATTCCGTTTCAGCCATCGTGCATACTCTTGAGCAGGCTATAGACAATTATTTGTTGAACAGCAGCAAATATACGAGCCTCATGGGTAAGGGCGGACTTAATCCCAAGCAGTACAGCGATCTGAAATATGATACCGAGCACGATTATGCCGGCTGGGTGGCATGGAGATATTTGCAGTCTCCCCTTGCGGAAAATTACGGCTTGGGTGAGCTCAAGAGCACCGACCGCGTTTATGATGTTGCCCTTGATTATACGGTGTACAAGGAGGATAAATTCAGTACCATTGCCATCGTTGTGCAGAGAGGAAGCGATTCATTCGACGTTATAGACGAGATCGAGCGCAACCCCAAGACCGTGAAGGGCACCGTTTCCTCGGTTGGAGAGCTTTCCGCTGACGGAAAGTGGCAGTACTATATCCTTAATTCCGACGCAATGTACCGCTTCTACGCTCCTGTTGATCTCGGTCTTAAAACAGGCGATAAGGTATCCGTTACGTTCAACGGAGCTCCGTCAAGTAATACCGATGCCGATAACGTAACGTTGAATGTAGTGATCGATGAGGCTAACGACGGCAAGGAATACGAAGGAGGTAGATTGATCAAGGAAACAGCTACGGAGGTGGTTGACGGAAACGTGCACAAGACCGTGCGCGTATACCAATATACTTATGAGATCCCAACAGGTTATTTAACGTACTTTTACGTTAACGACGTATTGCAATATCTCCATACACTGCGTTATTCTTCCGACAACGTTTTAATGATAGACTCTATGCAATACTACAATGCCGACGGCAGCGAGGGTGAATATACGTTCAAACGGTATAACAGCAGCTCCATGCTTGTCAAGGAGAGGTATTATGAAAACGGGAACCCCGTGGAGAAGGAGTATATCTACAAGAACGGCGTGCGTTCGTTGATATATACCCTTGAGGATGCGGTTGCGTATTGGCTTGGCAACTTTAGCAGTGCAGCTTCGCCTGCCAAGGGCGGATCTAATTTCAATGAGTACGATAATCTTGTTATAGAATACGATCCGGAGTATGCAAATGAAATTGCAGCAATGTTCATGCAAGGGGATGTTGCGGATATGCACGGGATAACGGAGGAACACGAAGTTCGGGTAGTAAACGCAAGGTTTTCGGGAGGAGGATTGTCCAATAACAGTATACTTGTTGTCGTTTTAAAGGAAAGAAATGGAATATTCCGCGGTATCAGCGAGGTTAGAGTTGCGCAACTGACCGAGACCGGCGGTGTTGCTATGATAGGCGATTTGAACGCTGACGGAACGCAGCGTGAATATACGCTCTTTGACGGAGGTCAGGGGTATCCAAGGTATATGCTTCCTTCAAGTCTTGACGTTGAAATAGGCGACAAGGTAAGGGTCAGCTATCTTAGATTCGTCGCTATAAAAACTCAGATCGGTATAAGGGTCCTCGGCGCAGAATGCCTTGAAGATAAGAGCGTGCCTGTAACCATGAAGGAGTACACGTTCAAAACAGCTGTCAAAAACAGCGACGGCCCGCAGCTTCCCGTGTACTTATCGGTGCCTTCAAACTGGCAGAACTACGGCACGGTATTTAACAGAAATAACGTGGCGTTCTTCAGGCTGGAGAATTATATTTATCCCGTAGAGAACGGAATAGCCGTAGAAGACCTAAAAAAATACGCCCAGCCCAACTTGTACGAAACGATCGTGTTGGAGGAAAAACAAGGAACAGCCGACGATCCGTTTGCCTATTACGTTTATGTGTCTGTTCCCGCGGCGATTTCCCGCGATGGTACGGACGAACTGCACCGATACGTGGTTGAAAGCAACGGTTATTACGTTACCGTGGGATTCTTCGGTGATGCGGAAATACCCGCAGAAACCGTAGATGCGGTACTCCGCTCCATAAAGGTGGGTACTGCCTGGGATGATCAGGTAATAATCAAAGCGCCGCCCGGTAACATTATAGCGGTTACCTTGGGATACGGTGCGCTTGAGATCAACGTAAAGGATCTCACGTCAGATGACATTGAATATTTGCATGGCTTTTTGAAAGATTACCC
>JAFSCG010000094.1 GCA_017436885.1 Clostridia bacterium
ATGTGAGGCTTCCCCTTGAGGGGAAGCTCCCGCGAAAGCGGGTGATGAGGTGGTTCACGACCTCTAAATTCGGTAATATCGCCATTTTATGCGGGCGGATAATATCCGCCCCTACGGCGAAAGATCGCTCCCCTTGTAGGGGAGGCGTTCCGCCTCCCGCGATATGCGCAAAGCGCGCGATATAAGCGATAACGCTTGCGATATACGCCTACGGCGTGCGATATATCCGCCTACGGCGGATGTGAGGCTTCCCCTTGAGGGGAAGCTCCAGCGACACCCCCAACAAAGTACAAAAAAATCTCTTTTTTTGGCAAAAATATTGCATAGTGCCCCAATGAGGTTGCAAAACGCCCATACTTCTGCTAAAATGAAAACAGCAGAAAACGGCAGTATGCCGAACCCATAAATATTGGAGGAAACAAAATGGTAAGTATCATCAAAACCGACCACGGCCACGCAGTTACGGTCGACGGCAAGGAATACGCAAAAATTCTCGGCGTTGACGGTGCCGTTGACACCTTCGAGCCCATTGAGGAGGGCGCTTGGCGCTGGCTCCGCAAGACCGACGTACCCACCGACAGTATGCGTATGGAGATGGTCCTTGCGGGCGAGCCTACCTTTACCATGGTTCCCGCCATCAGCTATAACGGCAACGGCTGGGGCAGTCTTGCCGAGTATATCGGCGACCGCGACACCGACGGAACCCCTTGGAGCTGGGCTTCCCACCGCGGCACCATTCCCTCCTGCACGTACAGCGAAAACGACCAAATAAGCATTGCCCTTATGGCAAAGGAAAACGACAACAACGCCTGCTCCCTCTACAAGGTAGATGAAGGCGAAAAGCACGTCGTTATCTTCCCGGAGGAGGAAAAGCCACGCACGCTTCAGCGCCATTTCTGGGGAGAGCCTTTTCAGGGCACAATGGAGCCCCGTTGCGACTTTGAGGCCATTATCCTTGCGGTGCCCTCCGACGGAACGAAGCACCGCTATAAATGCCTCCTTGACTTTGCGTGGCGCTATTACGGACACGCAATAAAGGCACCTATGACCGCAAAGGAGCTGTACCGCCTTTCATTAGCCTACTGCCGCTACCTCTATCAGGAGGAGGCAAACGGTTTTTCCGGATTTACGGCAGGTGCGCAGTGGTTCCCCGGCACCCACTCCTACAGAAAGAACGAGCATCGCTACGAGCTTGGCTGGGTAGGCCAGAGCGCGTCTATGGCAAACGCCTATATCTGGGACTATCTGCAGACGGGCGATAAGGAAATGCTTAACAAGGGCATTGCCGCCCACGATAACTGGATAAAGTTCGGCAAGATCGACGCAGGTATTATCGGCGTTAAGGTGGATTACGACCCCTGGAGATACGTTGATTTCGAAAATCTTAAGCTTGAGGACATCGACCGCTACGCCATCGGCGAATGTATGTACGAGACCTACCGCAACTTTATGGGCAAGAAGCTGCGCCGCAATGCCGAGGGTCAGATACAGTTCCAGCAGGACGCCTGCAATCTCGGCACGGGCGCCGACGGCTACTTCGAGGCATACGACCTTGCAAAGGCGGCGGGAATCGACAAGCCCGAATACCTTGAGACCGCCTACGCCATCTGCGACTTTGCAATCGAGCGTCAGGACGAGGAGGGAAGCTTTGCAAAGAGCTGGAACGGCGACGGAACCCTCCGCACCAAGAAGGGCACCATCGGTACTTTCCTTGTTCTGCCCATACTTACCGCCTACAAAAAGAGCGGAAACAAGAAATACCTTGATTCCGCAATAAAGGCCTTCGACTTCTACTATCAGGGTCTGGAGCGCGACGGCTTTACTACCGCAGGCGCGCTGGACACCTACAGCATTGATAAGGAATCCTCCTCTCCCCTGCTCCGCGACGCTCTTGCACTCTACGAGATCACGGGCGATAAGGAATACGTCCGCCGCGCGGAAAAGATCGCGTGGTACCTCTGCACCTGGATGATGTACTACACCGTAACCTATCCCGAGGACTGCCTTATTACCAAAATGGGCTACGATACCTTCGGCTCTACCTCCGTTTCCACGCCCCATCAGGCAATGGATCAGTACGCGCTGCGCGACGTGCTCTCGTTCCTTAAGCTTTACGAGATAACGGGCTTCAAGCAGTGGCGCGAGCGTGCCGTTGCCTTCTGGTGCAACGCCTGCCAGTGCATCTCCGACGGAACCCAGTACGTTAACGGACGCATCCGCCCCGCAGGCTCACAGGACGAGGCAATATTCCACACCCGTTGGGGCCGTTACGGCGTTCCTCCCTTCAGCCCCTCCCAGTGGCTGCCCGCATGGCCCTGCGCCTTCCGTATGGAAAGCCTGCGCTGGCACACCGATTGGTCCTTCTTTGACGAGGGCCTGACCGAGATCGAGGGCAAAATAGAGAGATAATTTCCGCAAATAACGGTCGCGGAGGTCGGGGTGCTTTTCCGACCTCCGCGCACCGCGGCTTTTCTTCATTTTTATTGATATATTTGACAGATCATATATTCCACACAGAGGTATGCTATGAAAAAGCTTTTAAAAGGCCTGATGCTCCTGCTGGCGATAATACTTTCCACCTCCGCCCTTACCCTCAACACCTATGCCCAAGTGCTGGATGCGGGTATCCCTGTGGAGGAATATCCCGACCTGTTTCTTACCAGATCCTTGCCCACTCACGGAGAGGGCAGAGTTCTGGTTTTTTTAATTCAGTTCCCCGATATGCAAAACCAATACCCCGACGGAACGGCGGAATATTATAATAAGCTATATTTTTCCGAGGAGCCCTTTTCAAAAAACAGTACCGACCCCACAAAGCTCTCCGTTTCCAAATTTTACGAGGCCCAGTCCTTCGGTAAGTTGAAGCTGACGGGCGAGGTAATGGATTGGTACACCGCAAAGCACGAAAGGGACTATTACAGCACAAAAAAGAAGGAGCTTATCGAGGAGGCCGCCGAGTACCACATCTCCCGCGGAAAGGATCTTTCCGATTTTGACGCAAATAACGACGGCGTTATCGACGCCTGCGTGTTCCACTTTGCGGGCGATGCCGACACCTCGCAGAAAAAGCCGTGGTACGGCGGAGTAAAATTCGACGGTGGCTTTGGAGCTTCCTTTGCCGGCAAAAAGCTGACCACGGTGGTGCAGGTAAGCAGCGAGGTAAACGTCAGGACCGATTCTCTCGATCTCAAGCGCACTATCTGCCACGAGCTTTTGCACGTGCTGGGCCTTTTCGATCTTTACGGAGAAGTATGGCTGACGCTGGACATCGGCTCCGACCTTATGAACAAAAACGATCTTGAGATAAATCCGTATTACAAAATGCTGCTGGGCTGGACAAAAAGCGTTACGCTGGTAACCTCCGATACAAGAGGCATCCGCTTAAACGATTGGGACGATCACGGCGAGACCTTCCTTGTTACCGACAGCTACAACGGCGTGTTCGATGAGTTCTATATGATCACCTACAAGGTGTCCGATCCCGTCCAGAGCGACGAAAAGGGCAAGCCTGCGGTTTTCCGTGTCGAAAACAACGAGATCCGCATCTGGCATATCGACGCCCGCTTAAACGAGCAAAAAACAGGATTTTTATACGATAATCTGCGCTTTACCCCCAATCCGGAGGACGGCGACGCCCACAGCTCAAGCAAAAAGGTGTCAAGCTGTCTGTTCATCGAGGAGGTTTCTTCCCTTCCGACGTACGACAGCGCCTTAAACAAGAGCAAAAGCGACTTCTTCCGTGAAGGAAGCTCCCTTGCCCCAAACTCTCTGCCAAGCTCCGACACCCACAGCGGCAGATGCACGGGGATCAGAATAGACAATTTTAAAAGATACGACGATCACGCCACCGCGGATATTACCTTCAATAACAAGGATACCTCAGCGCCCCGCGTTTCCGAGGAGCTTTCCTCCGTCGGCTTTTCGGATAAAAACAAGCTCAGGTTCAACGAGCACGTTTACGCCGCGGCTGCGTGGTCCGGCATTAAGGTTACGGATATGAAGGGCAAGTCCGTTGCCGCGGAAATAATAAAAAGCACCTATCCCGCAAACGAGATAAAGATCAATTTTACAAACGGCGCCCCCACTGACGGATACAGGATCGTGCTTCCCGAGGGATGCGTTGCGGATTCCTCCGGCAACAAAAACAAAGCCGAGACTGTAACGGTAGAGCCCACGGGCAGAGTGTTCCCGGAAAGCAAAGAGCTTATCCCCTGGTATTATGAGGGCAAGGAGAGAAGGTGGGAGACCAACTCGGAGTGCTTCAGCTACGAGGGCGACAGCATAGTGATCACCACCACCGGCGAGGGCGACGAATGGGTCAGCTTTATCGAGTTTGTAAAGGTGGACGGCGACGGCAAGCTTATTGCACATAAGTTTATCAAAAATCCATATACGGGCACTAAGGGGATCTACTCCATCCAAACGAAGGACGGAGGCTACGTTATTACGGGCGGTTCAACTGCTGATTTTGCCATCCGCATCGATAAAAACGGCGAGCTGCTCTGGCACAGGCAGTACGACTACACCCTTAACTCCGGCATTCTTGTGGGGGATCGCATCGTTTACACCTATTGCCTCGGGGCAAACGGCCGCTATGACGATCTGGTATTTCTCGATCCCGCAAGCGGAAGCATTACGGCAACGAAAAAGCCCTCGGACTTCGTTTCCGGAAAAACGTGTTATAACGGAACCGACGTGGTGACCGTAAAGGCGGAAGCGAACGAGCTTATCTTCTATAAAACCGATCCCGTAACCTTCAGCAGCACCGAGCTTGCCCGTCAGACTATCGACGGCGCAACCGACTTTATGCTGTTCAAAATAAAACTCAACGGCAACGGCAGCTGCTTGATCTTCGGCAACGTTACGGAGGAGTCGGGCACGCGCATGTATATGGCACTGACCGTTGATCCCTCCTTCGGTATTATGAAAAAGCTGGTAATACCGTCAAGCGGCCGGGGTATGCTGGCAAACGCGGCAACCTTCTTTGACGACGACGGATTTATTGCCATAAACGTTGCAACGGAGGGCGAGCATTCAAACGACGTATACCACGTTGTCCGTGCGGATAAAAATCTCAATATTATGTGGGAAACGGATATCGATGCCGCCCATCTTGACCTTTTCGTTACCTCAAAAAACAAGGTGTTTGCCTTTGCAACCTTATTCCAGCCGAGAAGAGAGGCGTTTCTTCTGGGATTCGGCTCGGAGGACGCATTTGAAAAAAGCAGTCACTCCCTTGCCCACGCAGTGTTCACAGAGGCAACCTGTGAGGCCGACGGCAATATCGAGCATTGGAAATGCCTTGACTGCGGCAAGCTGTTTTCCGACTCCTCCGCAAAAACGGAGACCTCCGAGAACGCCGTCCGCATTCCCAAGGTGAACCACGTTATGGTCCCCTGCGACGAGGTAGCACCCACCTGCACCGAAGACGGTTACACCGGAGGAACGTGGTGCGCCTTCTGCAAGGGGCAGGAGCAGGGAAGGACGGTAGTAAAGGCAACGGGACATCTGTCCACGCCATACGAGGAGATCCCCGCAACCTGTAAAAGCAAGGGCTATACCGGCGGCACCTACTGCAAAAATTGCAATCTGGAGCTGACAAAAAGGGAAACTCTGCCGATACAGCACCATATAGTCCCCTACGAGGAGGTCCCCGCCACCTGCACCGAGTCGGGCTTTACGGGCGGACGGTACTGCGATGCCTGCGGACGGGAGTTTGCTCCTCGCAAGATCACGCCTCCGAAAAATCACCGCCCCGTTGCCACCCCCCGGGTGGAGGCCACCTGCACTGAGGACGGCTCCGTCGGCGGACGGCACTGCTCTGTATGCAACGAGGTTATCGAGGCGCCCGTGCCCATCAAGGCAAAGGGGCACAGCTCCAAAAAATACAAGGAAGTCAAGCCCACCTGCACCGAAAACGGCTACACGGGCGGTACATATTGCTCCGTTTGCGGCGACGTTCTGACCGAAAGGACCGTTATTGAGGCCGCAGGCCACAGCCTCGAGAGCTACAGGGACGTGAATGCCACCTGTACCGAGGATGGCTACACGGGCGGCGCTTTCTGCACCGTTTGCGGCGAGGTAACGGAGCAAAGGACCCTTATAAAAGCCCTCGGCCACAAGGCGGAGACCGACGCAGCCGTTGCTCCCACCTATTTTAAGGAGGGGATATCCGAGGGCTCCCACTGCTCCGTGTGCGGTATTACCCTTGTTGCACAGCAAGCGGTAGCCAAGCTTAAGCTCGGCGCGCCCATAATTGCGCTTATAATAGCCGTCCCCCTCGCCGCAGCTGCCGCCGTGTGCGCAATAGCGGCAAAAAGAAAAAGACAGCATAGCGTGTAGATCAGCCCTGTAGAATGCATTTACGAAGCTTTGAAAAATGAAAGGATCTCCGTATGAAAAAATTATTGATCTTGTTGATTACCGCATTGCTGTTTTCCTCTGTGCCCGTTGCTGTAAATGCGGCACCCGTTGAGGAGGCTCCCCTTATTTTTGCGGATTCCACCCGCCGCACTC
>JAFSCG010000095.1 GCA_017436885.1 Clostridia bacterium
CTCAAGTCCGTGGGCATATTCGGCGGACTGTATCTCTCCTGCATATCTGGGGCTTACGGTGGTAAGAATGTCGCAAAGCTGGATAGCGCCCTTCATAAGGTTGATGCAGCTGTCGTTATCAACGAAGCTGGCATCTGCCGCATGAAGATTGAAAATATCGCCGAGGATCTCAAATCCGTAAATGCCCTGATACTCAATGTTATGAATAGTATATACGGATTTCATGTTTGCATACTCTGGAACGTTAGCGTATTTGCGCTTTGCGTAAACGACGGTAAGTGCGGATTGCCAATCGTTTGCGTGCATATAGTCGGGATAGAAGTTGAGCACGCGCATCATCTCCAGCACAGCGGTGCAGAAAAAGGCAAAGCGCTCGCCGTCGTCGAAATGACCGTAAAGACCGTTTCGCTTGAAATAGTCCTCGTTATCGATGAAATACCAGGTAACACCGTCCATATAGATGCTTTTGATTCCGCAGTATATCCTGCGCCAAGCAAGTGAAACGGTAAACTCAGCCTCAGTGCGCATCATTTGGCGATATTCGTCCTTTACCATTCCGTAAAGCGGGATAACGACGCGAACGTCCACGTCATCTCCACCTAAGGCGGCAATCTCCTTGGGAAGGGAGCCGAGAACGTCGCCGAGACCGCCGGTTGCGGCAAAGGGGGCAGCCTCGGAGCCCACAAATAGGATCTGCTTCATTATATTCTTGCTCCTTTTTCAATATAGAAGGGGCGGGTCTCGTGTCCGGAAAGGTCGCATCCGTCACCGATAAGCACGTTTTTGTCTGTAATAACGCAGTTAAGCTGAACGTCCTCACCAATGAAGGTGTCCTGCATAAGAATGGAGTTGCGGACAACGGCACCCTTGCTTACGCGAACGCCGCGGAAAATAATGGAGTTTTCCACGGTTCCCTCGATAACGCAACCGTCGGCAAGCAGGGAATTGCTTACCTTTGCGCCCTCAACGTACTTTGTGGGAGGAGAGTTGCGCACCTTGGTGAGAATGGGATGGGTGGGATTGTTGAACAGATCGTCGCGCACCTTTTTGTCAAGGAGCTGCATATTGCACTTGAAAAACTCTGCGGGAGATGTGATAGATGCGTGGAAACCCTTGTGCTCGTATACGTAGAAGTTTGCGGAGCTTACGTTATTCATCATGGAGTCGCGGTAGAAGTTCTTGTAGCCGTGGGCAATGGCGTCAAGCACAAGATTCTGCAGATAGAGGCGGCTCATAATGAGGATATTCATACAAACGTACTTTGAACCCGACATATTGGAGGTCTGCTCGGCAATATCGGTAATGCGTCCGCCCTCGTCCGTTTCAATAACTGTCTGCTTTCCTACCATGGCACGGGTAAGGACTTCCGTTTTTGCAACAACGGTAATGTCTGCGCCCTTTGCCTTGTGGAATGCAAGGATCTCGTTAAGGTCAATATTACAGATGGTGTCGCAGTCGGAAAGAACGGCGTACTCTTCCTTTGCGCGGGAAATAAAATTCAGTATGCCGGCAAGAGCCTCAAGTCGCGTGGAATAAAGACCTGCGGACATGGTGTTATCGTAAGCGGTGATGTAAGGGGGAAGGATCCTGATGCCGCCGCTGCGGGTGGCAAGGTCCCAGTCCTTACCTGTTCCTATGTGGTCCATAAGGGACTGATAGTTATAGTGGGTGATAACTCCGATGTTTTTTATGCTGGAGTTTACGAAATTGGAAAGGGGAAAGTCGATAAGGCGGTAACGGCAACCGAAGGGTACGGATGCCATAGTGCGCATTCTCGTTATCTCGGGAATGCTCTGGTCGTGGATATTAGAGAAAATGATTCCTACTGCGTTCATTTTATTACTCTCCCTTCGCTTGTCTGATTACGTTGCCGGGTACAACCTCGCCTGCGGGTATCTCCTGATGCGCTCCCACAAGGGAAATGCCGGAGGACGTTTCTCTTGGTTCGCCCACTATGGCGTTTTCGCCGAT
Source organism: Clostridia bacterium (assembly GCA_017436885.1). GTDB lineage: Bacteria > Bacillota > Clostridia > Oscillospirales > CAG-272 > RUG12395. The sequence continues at coordinate 1,972 of JAFSCG010000095.1, forward strand.
TATAACGTCGCTGGCAACGATGGAGTAGTTGACCTTTGCTCCCGACTTTATCGTGCAGCCTGCGTGTATAACTGCGTCGATTACCTCTGCGCCCTCTTCAACGATAACTCCGGGGGAAAGCACGCTGTTCTTAACGGTTCCGTATATCTGGCAACCTTCGGTGATAATGGAATTATCTACGTTTGCGCTGTCTGCCATATAGTGCGGTGCACGTATGGATGAACGGGAGAACACTCTGCGATGCTTATCGTTGATGCGGAATGGGGTTTTTGAGGTCTCAAGGAGGTCCATATTGGCTTCCCAGAGGCTGGATATTGTTCCAACGTCCTTCCAATAGCCAACGAAGGGATAAGCAAACAGTCTTTCACCTGCATTCAGCATTGCGGGGATAATGTTCTTACCGAAGTCGTTTTCGCTGTTCGGGTCGGCTGCATCAGCGTTCAGGTAGTCGAAGAGCTTATCTTTGCGGAAAATGTAAATGCCCATTGAAGCATCGGTGCTGTCGCTCTGCTTGGGCTTTTCCTCGAATTTTGTTATCCTGCCGTTTTCGTCTGCGGAAAGGATGCCAAAGCGGGAAACGTCCTCCTTGGGAACGCTGATAACTGCTATGGTGCAGTCCGCGTTCTGCTCTTTTGCGTAGGCAAGCATAGCGTTGTAGTCCATCGTGTATATATGGTCTCCGGATAGGATAAGAACGTATTCGGGATCGTATCTGTCAATGAACCTCATGTTCTGATAAATTGCGTTTGCGGTACCCTTGTACCAGTCTGCTCTGTCTGCGGCCTGATAGGGGGGGAGGATCTTCACGCCGCCAAAGGTCCTGTCCAGATCCCAGGGCTGGCCGTTGCCAACGTATTCGTTCAGCACGAGGGGCTGATACTGGGTGAGCACACCAACGGTGTCGATACCGGAGTTTACGCAGTTAGACAGGGTAAAGTCGATTATCCTGTACTTACCTCCGAACTGTACGGCGGGTTTAGCGACTGTGGTTGTAAGGGCATACAGTCTGCTGCCCTGGCCTCCTGCGAGAAGCATGGCCACACATTCTTTTTTTGCTTTCATTGCCGAAAAGTCCTTTCCTGTTTGATGTATTACAGCATCGCAAAACGTCGATTTGTGCAATGTGTAGAATAAGCCGTAATTATTATAATATATATTTATTCAGTTTTCAATAGGGAAAAATTTTTTTGATAATAATTTATCTTTCCTATTTCCTTTTTTGTAAAAGTCGGATATAATATTGTCGAAAGGGAGTGAAAATATGAACGTTTATGACTTTGATAAGACGATTTACGACGGTGACAGTACTTTTCATTTTCTGATGTTCTGTGCAAAAAGAAATCCCAAGGTGCTTTTTAAGCTGCCGAGAATAGCGGTGCGCGGCATTCTTTTTCTTTGCGGTGCTATAAAAAAGCAAGCGTTCAAGGAGGATATGTTTTCCTTTTTGTCTGTCATAGATACGGACAGGGAGCTTGAAGCATTTTGGTCGCGCAATATATCGGGTATCAAGCAATGGTATAAGGAAAATCAGCACGAAGACGATCTCGTTATAACCGCATCTCCCGAATTTCTCGTTGAATACGCAACTCGCATGATAGGTATCAAATATATCATGGGTTCTCCCGTTGATAAACATACCGGAAAATATACGGGAAATAATTGCCACGGCAAGGAAAAGGTTGTTCGCTTTAACGAGGCTTATCCCGATGCAAAGATAGAGGAATTTTACAGCGATTCCTACAGCGATTCTCCTCTTGCCAATATATCTGAAAAGGCCTTTCTTGTTAAAGGAAATAAGCTTCTTCCGTGGGATATGGAAAGATCAAAAAAACATATATAAAAAAGTTGACCGCATCCAAGCACGGGATGCGGTCTCTTTTGTTATTTGGCTTTTTGATTATTGAGGCTTTTCGGTCAGTTTCGCCAGCTCCTTCATGGCGGCGGGAATGTCAATGTGCTGTGGGCATACGGAGGTGCAGGCATTGCATGCGATGCAGGAAACGGGTCGTGCGGGAAACTTGTCCGTTTCGGATCGGAGGGTCTTTTTGTCCTCGCTTGACATATAAGCGTTATAAAGCTTAAGGGTTGCGGGAATGTCTATGCCCGAGGGACAGCCTTCACAATAGCGGCATTCGGTGCAGGGAAGCAGACGTGCGGAGATAATGATGTCTGCGACCTTTGAGAGCATATCCTTTTCATTATCGCTTACGGGCACAAAATTGCTTGCAGTGGCGATATTGTCCTCAAGGGCGTTAAAGTCCGACATACCGCTGAGAACGCAGAATACGCCGTCTGCAGAAGCGGCATAGCGTATTGCGTATGAGGGAACGGATCCGCCGCCTGCATTTTTAAGCAGCTCAAGTCCGTCCTTGGGTACGTTGATAAGCGCGCCGCCGCGCACGGGCTCCATGATAAGGAAGGGAACGCCGTGTCGTACAAGCGCCTCCTGCTGACCCTTTGCGTCCTGCATTGTGTAGTCAAGGTAATTATATTGTATCTGTGCAAAATCCCAATCATAGCCCGAAAGGATGTATTCAAGAGCATCGGCGTTATCGTGGAAGGAGAATCCGAGGCGGTTTATCTTTCCCTCCGCTCTTAATTTTTCCAGCTCCTCAAGCACGCTGAGCTCGCAAATAAAATCGTATCTCTTGCGGGAAAGAGCGTGGCAAAGGTAGAAATCAAAGCAGTCAACGTTGCATTTTTTCAACTGTTCCTCAAAGATGGTTCGCACGTCCTCGCGCTTTTCAAGCTTCCACACGGGAAGCTTGTCCGCAAGATAGTAGCTGCTGCGGGGATATTTGCCGAGCGCCTCCGCAAAAAAGCTTTCGCTCTCTCCGCCGTGATAGGGATATGCGGTATCATAATAGTTGATGCCCGCCTCCATTGCTCTGTCGATAAGAGCACCTGCCGCCTTGCGGTCAATGGTGCCGTCCTCGTTACGGGGAAATCTCATTCCGCCGAAGCCGATGCAGGAGACCCTTGCGTCCTTTGCTTCGGCTCTGTCGGGTGCCTTATAATCAAAGTACTTCATACCGTTCTCCCTTCAAAATTTAAAATGCTTGACGATGCCTTTTTCATAGACGGTCGCAAGCTCTCCCGCAATAAGGGGAAGAACGTATTCAAGGCATTTTTCAGTGATGCCGTTTGCGTCAGCGTTTATGAAATCGTCGGGAACGTATTTTATCTGATTTGCGATAAGGGTAACGTCAGCGGTCTCGAATTCGACCTCATAGGGTACGTTGCTCTTTCTTTTGTATATAACGGTCTGTCCGCTTGCGCCGTCGACGGCTGCCTTAACTGATGTCATACCGAGGGATACGGATTCGGTAATGTCTGTAAGGGAGGCAATGTGGCTTGCGCATCTTTGTACGGTGTTAAGCTCAATACCGCGGGTCTTGCAGCCAAAGCGTCCCTTGATAGCGGATGCGAGGGTCTTTGCTGCCCCCGAGAGCTGCTTGTGTCCGAAAACGTCAACTGCTCCGCTCTTGTCCTCGCCAACGAAGGTGCCGTCCGCATAGCGTATACCCTCGGAAACCGCAATTACAACGTTTGGGTGTTTTGCCAGTGCCTTTTCAACGTCAGCATAAAGCTTTTCAAGGTCGAAGGTCTTTTCGGGGAAATAGATAAGGTCGGGTACTGCGCCGCCGATGGCAGCGCCAACGCCCGAAGCACAGGTAAGCCAGCCCGTATCTCTGCCCATTATCTCGATTACGGTAACCGCGGGAATGTCGTATACTGCGCAGTCGGCTATTACCTCGGCGACAGTTGTGGCAATGTATTTTGCGGCAGAGCCGTAGCCGGGGGTGTGGTCGGTCTCGCACAGATCGTTATCGATGGTTTTGGGAACGCCGACAACGCGCATATCGTATCCAACGCGCTTTGCGTATTTATCGAGCTTTGCGGCTGTGTCCATGGAGTCGTTGCCGCCGATGTAGAAGAAATAGCGGATATTGAGTTCCTCGAAAAGCTTAAAAAGACGGGCGTATATCTCGCTGTCGCCGTTTGGGTCGGGCAGCTTTTTGCGGCAGCTTCCGAGTGCGGCGGCAGGAGTTTTTTCAAGGAGAGAAAGCTCCTCATCGTTTCTGAAAAGATAGTTCAGCTCAATATACTTGCCGTTTATAAGACCGTCGATACCGTTTCGCATACCGTAAAGCTTTCCGATGATGCCCTTTGCATCGGCACATCCGCGTATAACTCCGGACAGCGTTGCGTTGATTGCGGCAGTAGGTCCGCCGGACTGTCCCACAATGGCGTTTCCCCTTAAGATCGTCATCACATTTACCTCGATCAGTAGTATTTTTTATATGATAACATTTTCAGCCGATCAAGTCAATGAAAAAGGCGGAAAATTACCCAAACACTTGAAAAATAGCAAAAACAATGCTAAAATGTGTCCGATAACTCTTTGGCAGGTGTGAAATGGATAGAAGAAGGATAGACGTTTGCGGAGTTTATTTCGATGAGCTTACAGCCGCCGAGGCAAGAAAACGACTGTTTTCCGCCCTTGACGGTAACATTCGGCAAACGGCATTGTATACTCCTAATCCGGAGATCGTAATGATTGCGGAGAAGGACGAGAAATTCAAAGACATTATGAACGGTGCGGAGCTTGTGGTCGCTGACGGTATCGGCGTGATCAAGGCCGCTTCGATATTGGGCACGCCGTTACCCGAGCGCATTCCCGGCATTGAGCTTGGGGAGGCGATGATAGAATACTGCGCATCGAAGGGCGAGGCTCTGCCTGTGTATTTCCTCGGCAGTAAGCCGGGAGTAGCGGAGCAGGCCGCTGTCAAGCTTAAGGAAAAATATGCAGGGCTTTACGTTTGCGGTACTCACGACGGATATTTCGATATGTCGGGAGGGGAAGAAAACGACCGCGTTGTCGCCGAGATAAACGAGAAGGGCGCAAGGCTCGTTTTGGTGTGCGTTGGCGCGCCCAAGCAGGAAAAATGGATATATGCAAACCGTGCAAAAATGCCGAACGTTTGCGTTTTTGCGGGGCTTGGCGGCAGTCTTGACGTGTTCTCGGGTAATTCCAAACGCGCTCCCGCCTTCTTTTGTAAAACGGGTCTTGAATGGTTCTACCGTCTTATAAAGGAACCCTCCCGTATCGGCAGAATGAGCAAGCTGCCTCTGTTTTTACTTCACGCTTTTAAGTACAGAAAAACAAGATAACGGTAAAATGAGCAAATTCGTGATTTTTCGACCTTTATTTTTGTGCGGGTTGATAAAATATTAACAAATCGGATATTTTTTTGAAAAAACTATTGTTTATGTGAAAATTTGTGTTATAATGTTATTCGGATAAATTGGCAAATTAATTTGAAAGCAATTTTATTAAAAATATATTTGGAGGATCATTACAAATGTCTGTAAAAGTTGCTATTAACGGTTTTGGCCGCATTGGCCGTCTCGCATTCCGCCAGATGTTCGGCGCAAAGGGCTACACCATCGTTGCCATCAACGACCTCACCAGCCCCACCATGCTCGCTCATCTTCTTAAGTACGACTCTGCACAGGGCAGATACGATCACGATATCTGCGCTAACGACGAGGAAGGCACCATCACCGTAGACGGAAAGACCATCAGAATCTACGCTGAGAAGGACGCTAACAACTGCCCTTGGAAGAAGCTCAAGGTTGACGTTGTTCTCGAGTGCACCGGCTTCTACTGCTCCAAGGAGAAGTCCCAGGCTCACATCAACGCAGGCGCAAAGAAGGTCGTTATTTCTGCTCCCGCAGGTAAGGATCTTCCCACTATCGTTTACGGCGTAAACGAGGGCACTCTTACCGCTGACGACACCATCATCTCCGCTGCATCCTGCACCACCAACTGCCTTGCTCCCATGGCTAAGGCTCTTAACGAC
>JAFSCG010000096.1 GCA_017436885.1 Clostridia bacterium
GCCGACGGCAAGACCGCCAATGGCGTATCCGTCCATATCGTATTCTGCTATCTGCTTCATGTGATCGGCACGGAGATCGGGATACGTACAGCCCTGATTAATGCCGAAAAGAAGCTGATTAGGATTGACCGTGTCCTCAAGAGAGTTCAGACGCTTCATTTCCTCCTTACAGCGCAAAAGCCAACGGGAGGTACGGGCGGCAGACATCTTCGCATAGGAATACTCTGCAGGATTTTCCACGCACTCGTCAAAAGCCATGGCAATGGTAGAACCAAGGTTAGACTGGATCTGCATGGATTCCTCGGGCCCCATGAAGATGCGCTTTCCGTCCATATGGGATTGGAAGCGAACGCCGTCCTCGGTAATTTTACGCAGCTGCGCAAGGGAGAACACCTGAAATCCGCCGCTATCCGTAAGGATAGGACCGTTCCAGCTCATAAACTTATGCAGACCTCCAAGCTTGCGAATAAGCTCGTCGCCCGGTCTGATGTGCAGGTGATATGTGTTGGAAAGCTCCACCTGACAGCCGATATTAACAAGGTCCACGGCAGATACGCCGCCTTTAATTGCGGCACTGGTACCAACGTTCATAAAAACAGGGGTTTCAATATCGCCGTGAACGGTATGCAAAACGCCTCTGCGAGCGTTGCCTTCTGTTTTTTTCAAAATAAACATAATAAAAATATCCTTTACAGTAGTCTGCCGAATGAACGGTCCAAATAGCTACGGCTGAGAACGGTAACAACCGGCCTTCCGTGTGGACAGACCTTGATATCCTCACACCTGGATAGCTCGGCAAGGAGCCACTTAAGGTGATCCTCCCCATCGAAAACGCCGCCCTTCATAGCTGCCTTGCAGGAGGCAGAATACAGCGAACGGGAAAACAGCGTGTCGCGCCTTACAAGCGCGCTGCTTCCCTCCCCATCGGCAATGGAGCCGGCAAGGGATTCAATAAGATCGTGCGCGGCATCAACAGTCAAAAAACCGGGAATTTGGTCGATGCAAAGCCTCTCATCCTCAACGTAAAAATCAAAGCCGGATGCCTTGATATCATCCCCGTATTCAAGAATTGCGGCAAGCTGCTCCGGTGGAAGTCTTAGAGTTATCGGTACAAGCATCATCTTTGATGGCTCGCTGTCTGCCTTCAAATTCCGCATCATTTCCTCATATATCACGCGCTCGTGGGCCGCGTGTTTATCGATGATCAGCAGCTCGTCAAGACGCTTTGCAAGTATGTAGGTATCAAACACAATACCAATATACTCTATGGGAACGATAGAGACGTTAGCAGAAGCACACACAATGCTATCTACACTATCGTTATTGGCAAGAATTGATTTGTTGTCAGTTTTACTCGGTTCGGATTCCAAAAGCACGTCTGCTTCGACCTTGACCGGAGCATATTGCTCGGTTTTGGGTGGCTCAGAATACTTTACATAGGAGGAATAAAACTCAGACGTCGGAAAAGGAGAAGATAGCACTGTGCCGTTAAGAGAATCGGCGCCATCATTGGGCATCGCAATATGTGCAGAAGACGGCACAAAAGAGTTAAAAATAGGTGCCTCATTATCAGAAGGTGGCGGTGGCACTTCAACGGAACCGGCGGCGGTAACAGGTACAAAACTATCAAGCAAGCTCGACGGGCGGAGTGAATCGGATACTCTGCCCGCAGGCACCGGCGACTCGGTAGCGGTAAAATTAAACGGAGACGAGGCCTTAAGCTTAAGCTCGGCCTTGCCGGTGTATGCCTTAAGCGCAGAACGAACTGCGTAGTAAACCGCTTCAAATACAGGTTTTTCAGAGGAAAACTTAACCTCAAGCTTTGCGGGATGAACGTTAACGTCAACTGCATTCGGGGGGATGGTAATCCACAGAGCGCAAACAGGAAACTTCCCTTCAGCCATATAGGAGTTAAATGCCTCCTCAAGGGCTGCCTGAGCCGTGCGTGAGCGAACAAAACGTCCGTTTATAAAGAAGTGTTGCATTCCCCTGTTGGCTCGGTTGTTAAGGGAATTTCCAACGTAACCGTCGACCTTGATGTTTCCATTCTCTCCGTTTACGGAAACAAGCTTGTCGGAAAACTCTCGACCGAATAAAGCGTAAAGAACGTTGAAGCGATTGCCATCGCCCGCCGTGGAAAACCGCTCTGCTCCGTCGGAAATAAAGGTAAATGCGATTTCCGGATGAGAGAGCGCAAGTTTTTCAGTTACTGCGTGGCAACTCATAGACTCTGTGCGGTCGCTTTTTAAAAACTTTTGCCTTGCCGGCAAGTTGGAAAAAATGTTTTCGACAATTACGGTGGTTCCCTCGGCACATCCCACATCGGAGATCATTGGCACAGCACCCGCCTCCGCTTCAAGGAGCGCTCCGATTTCGCTTGTTTTGGTGCGTGAAAGTATCCTGATATCTGCAACAGCGGATATCGCGGCAAGCGCTTCTCCGCGGAATCCGAGCGTGAGAATGGATTCAAGATCGGAGGCCTTGCTTATCTTGCTGGTTGCGTGACGAAGAACGGATACGGGAATGTCCTCTTTTTCCATTCCGCATCCGTTATCGGTAACGCGCATCAGTGCAATTCCTCCGCGCCTTATCTCGACAGTTATTTTATCTGCGCCGGAGTCAACCGCGTTTTCTATAAGCTCCTTTAATGCAGAGCTTGGTCTGTCTACCACCTCGCCTGCGGCAATTAGGTTGGCAACAGAGATATCAAGCTTGTTAATCTTCGCCATTTTTACATCCGAATATTGTTAATCTGAAAGCTTACCCTTAAGCTCCCACACGAGGTTGATCGCCTCGATCGGAGTAAGAGTATTAAGATCGGTCTTGCGGAGTCTGTCCGCTATTTCGTCGTTTATGCTGTTTTCTATCTCGTCAAGCAGGCTGAATCCAACCTGTTCGTTCTGCTTGGGGGCAGGCGCCGCATTTTTAACAGGCGCATCACTTTCGATGCTTTTCAGTACCTCTCTCGCGCGCTTAACCACCTCGCCGGGAACTCCGGCGAGCTTTGCGACCTCAATTCCGTAGCTGTCGTCCGTTGAACCGCGTACGATCTTGCGAAGGAAAGTAATGCTGTCGCCTCGCTTTTTGGCTGCAATATTGTAATTTATAACTCCGTCTATCTCGCCCTCCATAACGGTAAGCTCGTGATAGTGAGTTGCAAACAGAGTTCGCGCGCCGATTTTTTTGGCCGAATACTCCGCAACGGCACGGGCAATGCTCATTCCGTCGAAGGTACTCGTACCACGACCTATCTCGTCGTAAACGATAAGACTGCGCTTTGTTGCCTTAGTAAGTATCTGACTTACCTCAGTCATTTCAAGCATAAAAGTGGACTGACCGCTTGCAAGGTCATCAGAAGCGCCAACTCGGGTGAATATAAGATCCGTAATACCGATCCGAGCCTCGCTTGCGGGAACAAATGCTCCCGACTGAGCAAGAAGCGTGATCAGCGCGACCTGGCGCATATAAGTTGATTTACCCGCCATATTAGGCCCCGTGATGAGCATCAATCGGTTTCTGTCAGTATCAAGAAGGGTATCGTTGGGAACGAAATAGGAATCGCCAACATACCTTTCCACAACAGGATGACGGCCATTCTTGATTTCAAGAACCGTGCTGTCATCTACTTCGGGGCAAACGTAATTATTCTTTTTTGCAATCTCTGCAAGCGACGCATACACGTCGATCTCGGCAACCTTATCAGCAGCTGCAAAAATGCGTGCTGCCGCTTCGCCGACCTTGTTCCTGACGTCGCAGAAAAGATTGTACTCCAGAGCGCAAAGCTTGTCGTGAGCTCCGAGAATGGTGCTTTCGATCTCCTTGAGCTCCTCGGTAATATACCTTTCGCTGCCCGTAAGGGTCTGTTTTCTTATGTATCTTTCGGGAACAAGCTCCTTCTGGGAGTTTGTAACTTCAATATAATATCCGAAAACTCGGTTATAGCTTACCTTAAGGTTTTTAATGCCCGTGGCGGCTTTTTCTCTTTCCTCCACCTCGTGGATCCAGCCCTGCCCGTTATCGCGAACAGATCTCAAAAAATCGACGTCCTTGTCGTATCCTGCAGCTATAATTCCGCCTTCCCTGACAGTAAGCGGAGCAGAATCGCTTATCGCCTTGCTGATAAGCTGCTGAATGTCTGAAAGATCGTCAAAATCCGAGGCAATGGAACGGAACATATCCGAATGGAGACGGGAAATAAGTCCCTTAAGCACAGGCAGCGGCTTCAAGCTTTCGCCTACTCCAAACAGATCCCTGGCATTAGCGGCACCGTAAACCGTCTTTGCGGTAAGACGCTCAAGGTCAAGAACCGTACCAAGCAATTCACGAATCTCTCCCCTGACAAGAAAATCGTCAAATAGATCGCGAACGGCTTTTTGCCTGCGGCGTATATCGGAAACCGAAAGCAAGGGGCGAAGCAAGCGTCTGCGCATAAGACGGGCGCCCATAGCCGTTTTAGTCTTATCAACAACCTCAAGAAGGGATCCCTTGCGCTCTTTTGTGCGCATAGCCTCCACAAGCTCAAGATTGCGGATGCAGTTGGAGTCAAGCTCCATATATCTTCCATCGAGATATATATCAAGCAAACTGGTGTAAAGCTTGTCCGTTTTTTGAGTTTCGCTGATATATGCAAGCATAGCGCTGACCGCAAGGGCCATTTCGGGATGCGCAAAAAGCGAAAGCTCGCTATCCTTGAAGTATCTCCGCACGCGCTCTCTTGCGCCGTCAAAGGCGAAAAATTCAGGCTGACGGTCGCTTATCATAACGTCGCGCAGACGTTCGCGCACAAAAGCCGTCATTTTCGGCACCTTATCGCAAGTTACGTTGGTCAGTATTTCGCTTGGTGCGTAGGATGCAAGCTCGGCACAAAGGCGCTCGCTTCTGTCGGGCCCCTTGAACTCCGTGGCGTAGATCTTTCCGGTGGAAATATCCGAAAATGCAGCGCCACAAGTATCCTCCGTAAAGCAAAGGGAGCAAAGGTAGTTATTACGGGATTCCTCGAGTATCTCGGGGTCAAGGACGGTACCGGGTGTGATTACACGAACTACTTCCCTGTTTACAAGCTTCTTTGCCTTTGAGGGATCCTCGGTCTGCTCGCAGATGGCAACCTTGTGTCCGTGCTCTATCAGACGTCCGATATAAACGTCGACCTTGTGGAATGGTACGCCGCACATGGGCGCGCGCTCTTCCTCGCCGCAATCTCTGCCGGTAAGGGTCAGCTCCAATTCTTTTGAAACCAGCTTTGCATCATCAAAGAACATCTCGTAAAAGTCGCCAAGACGGAAAAGAATTATATAATCGGGATACTGTTCCTTGACTTTGAAATACTGTCCCATCATAGGTGAGAGTGCCATATAGCGCCCCCTTCTTCGTTAATTTCAGTGATTGTGTCCGCAGTTAGCGTGGCAGCTGGAGCAGTCGTGAGTGCACTCCTCCTCGATCTTGCCGAAGATAGCCATGGTGATCTCGCGGTTTACCATGTTGATAAGCTCGTTCATATCGTCCTGCGCCTTGGTGAAGGCGGTGTAAACAGGGCTTTCGGTAATACCCTTATAAAGCTCGGATGCACGCTTCTCGATAGCGTCGATAACCTGCTGATCGCGCTCCTCCTTCTTGTACTCCTCGCCGAGAGCAGTCTGCTGAACGTTGTACTCGAAAATGAGCTTCTTAAGCTCTGCATCGTTCTTGTACTGCTCGGAGGCTGCAAAATAAGCCTGAGTGATGGGGTCCTGCTTGATGATCTCGCCGAGAGCGGCGGCATTTTCTTTGATAGACATTGTTTTTACCTCTTTTTTATATTTGTTTTCCGTGGAGAGCGTAAGGCTCTGCATCGGTAATGTTAACGTAAATAAATTCGCCCGCTTTTGCCGTACCGTCAAACAGCACCAGCTTGTTACCGTCGGTGCGTCCGCAAAGCACGGATGAATCGGTCTTGCTTCCGCCCTCGCAAAGCACACGCAGGGTCTTTCCGACGGACGAATAGTTTAACTCCTCGCTGATAGAATTCTGCAGGGCAAGCAGACGGTCAAAGCGCTCGTTCTGAACGCTTTTGGGTATCTGCTCCTCCATCTCCGCAGCGGGAGTGCCCTTGCGGGGTGAATAAATAAAGGAATAGAGCATATCGAAGCGCACGGTCCTTATAATGTCAAGGGTCGCCGCGAAATCCTCCTCGGTCTCTCCGGGGAAGCCGACTATAATATCGCTCGTTATGGCAATATCGGGGATCTTTGCGCGCAAAGCATTAACGTGCCCAAGGTATTTTTCCCTATCATAGCGGCGGTTCATTGCCTTAAGGATACGGTCGGAGCCCGACTGCAAAGGAAGGTGAAAATGCTTTGCAACCTTATCACAGCTTGCCATGACCTCAATAAGCTCGGGAGTAACGTCCTTCGGATGGCTCGTCATAAATCGGAGAACAAAATCCCCCTCAAGCTTCGCAAGACGGTAAAGCAGCTCCGCAAAGGTGCAACCGCCGTTATAGGAGTTAACGTTTTGCCCAAGGAGCGTTATATCCTTGTATCCCTCGGAGATAAGAGTCTCAACTTCACGCACGATATCGGCAAAGGGACGGCTGCGCTCTCTGCCTCGCACGTATGGGACGATGCAATAGGTGCAGAAATTGTTACAGCCATACATAATGCTGACCCACGCCTTGCTTTTATCCGTCCTTACGGGGGAAATATCGGGCGTTTCGGCAACACTTTCAAGACGTGTAAAATCGCGCTTGCGCTTTATGGCATTATAGAGCGCCTCGGGGAGCATTGCATCGGATGCGGGAGGAAGCGAGAAGTTAACGTAAGGATAACTGTTTTTCAGTTGGTCCGTTCTGTGCTTTTCCGCGCCCATGCAACCGCACACGCCTATAATAAGAGTAGGATCGGCATTTTTCAGATGCTTATACTGCCCGATAACGGAAAGCGCCTTTATTTCGGCGTGCTCCCGTATTGCGCAGGTGTTAACAAGAATGCAGTTAGCCTCCTTCTCGCTCTCGCAGATCTCATACCCGAGAAAAACGAGAGTACCGCGCAACCGCTCGCTGTCTGCCTCATTCTGCTGACAGCCAAAGGTACGAACGAAAGCACGCGGGCGATGACCCTTGCTTGCCGCAAATGCATCGGTATATTCCCTTACCCTTTGAGAGTATAACTCAAAGGCGTTATTATTATCTGTCATCAGAACGGTTTTTCCTTTCAAAATGCGCTGATAAGTTGTAAATTACACAATTTGCCATAATACCTTCTTATCCTTGTTATTATAACAGAAAGAGCCCGACAATGCAAGTATTTTTGCCTAAAATAAATTATTCCGTCCCAAGGGTGAGCCTTGGGACGGAAGTGAACTTTATATTACCAATTCGATCTCCGCTTTTAATCTTTCAAGTATCTTTTTTTCAAGACGGGATATGTACGATTGCGATATGCCAAGCATATCCGCCACCTCCTTTTGCGTCATTTCCTTTCCGCCGTTCAGCCCATATCGCAGGTCAATTATCAGTTTTTCCCTTTCGTTCAGGTTATTTACCGCCCGCCTGACTATCCTTCGCTCCTCCTCGCATTCAAGGTCCTTCATCACCTCGTTTTCGTCGGTTCCGAGAACGTCGGACAGCAGCAGCTCGTTCCCGTCCCAATCGACGTTCAGCGGCTCGTCAAGGGAGCATTCGATTTTCTGGGCGTTAACCTTGCGCAGGTACATGAGAATTTCGTTTTCTATACAGCGCGAAGCGTAGGTTGCAAGCTTTATGTTCTTATCTGCCTTAAAGGTGTTGACCGATTTTATGAGCCCAATGGTTCCAATGGAGATCAGATCCTCCACGCTCACGCCCGTGCTCTCGAATTTTTTTGCTATATACACCACGAGCCGCAGATTATGCTCTATAAGCAGCGATCTCATTTCCTGATCCGTATCCTTTTTTTCAAGGGCAATGGCTTCGATATCCGCATCAAGGGGCGGGGGGAGTGTGTCTGTTCCGTTGATGTAATATATACCCCTTTCCGCAAAACGGGAAAACAGTCCTTTTGCGAAACGAATTATGCGTCCTACTAACCTTCTGATCATCTTATCCCCCTAAAATTTAATATTTACCGAATTTGGCAAAATGCAATCTGCACCGCAATTTCCGATACTATCGGACAGCGCAAGGTAAAGAGGTCCGACTCCCCCACCGCCCCTTGCCTTTAATTCAATGCTATCTGCTTTCACGCAAAGCAATTCACCTTTGCCGGATGCTGTCCTGATAGGACAAAACCTCAATCCTTTTAAGCTTGGTGACGCCGTACTACTCATAAGCGCACTGATATCAGTATCTGAAAACAGTTCCTTTCCCTTTTCATAGGACAGCAACGCAACACCAATGCCCGATATTGGCTCACGAAGATAATTTCCCGAATCAATTATTGCCTGCACGGTAATTTTTTTGTTTTTATATTCAATCTCTGCCGAATATATCTCGTTTCGTGCCCGAACTGCAAGAAGCCTGCCAAAAACAAGCAAGATCGACGCTGCGATAAGCAAAAAGTAATATGAAGCGCCTCTATTATCGACCCTGCCGTTTGCGGCAAATGAGATCAGCGCGGTATAAATTCCGCCAAAAGCTCCGCTGACAGAAAACAACAAAACGCCACCCCATAAAAGCGGCAGCAGTCGCCAAGTGTGATAAGAAATTCCATA
>JAFSCG010000097.1 GCA_017436885.1 Clostridia bacterium
TAAGACCGAGGAGCTGTCCGGCGGAATGAAGCGGCGCGTTGCTCTGGCAAGGGCACTTGCGCGCCCATCCGAGATACTGATACTCGACGAGGCAATGACGGGCCTTGACGAAAAAAACAAGGAACGCACCGCCGCCGTTATCAATGAATACCTGGAGGGACGCACCCTTGTGTGCGTTACCCACGACAAGACCGAAGCAGAGCTTCTGGGAGCAAAAGTTGTGTCGATAGTATATAATTCATAACAAAAATGGTTTCTTCAGCCTTCTCCCAAGGAGAAGGCTGTTTTTATTCCCGATTTAGCTATTTACAAATACTCGGCCACCATTTATAATAGATTATATTGCAGATGAATAATGAAAGGAGCAACCATGGATCTTTCCACCGCACTTGAAAAATACCGCAAGCTGCAGGCAAAGCTTGCCGCCTATGGGCACGCAATGTCCCTTATATATTACGATGGCTCCACCACCGCGCCACACGCCACCGCCGCCAACCGCGGACAGACCCTTTCCGTTTTGAGCGAGGAGAGCTACCTGCTTTCCACGGGCAAGGACACCGTTGAGCTGCTGGAATATCTGGACGCCCACAAAAACGAGCTTGACCGCGTGCAGGCGCGCTCCGTTTACCTTTCTTTGAAGGATATCCGCGAGATGCAAAAGATCCCCATGGAGGAATATATTGCCTATCAGGAGCTGATGGTCGAAGCCGACGACGTATGGCATAAGGCAAAGGAAACGGACGATTTTGCCCTTTTTCTCCCTTGCCTTGAAAAGATCTTCGACTATGAAAAGCGCTTTGCGCGCTACTGTGCGCCCGAAATGCACCCATACAACTACTGTTTGAACAAATATGAGGACGGGCTTAACATGGAAAAATGCGACGAGTTTTTCGCCGCGCTCAAGAGCCGCCTTGTTCCTCTTATCAAAAAGATCGGCGAAAGACCGCAGATAGACGACGGCTGTCTTTACGGCGATTTCCCCGAAGGGGAGCAGGAGAGCTTCGCTCTTGCGCTTATGGACATAATGGGTATTGACAAGGGTCATTGCGGCCTTGCGACCACCGAGCATCCCTTTACCACAAGCCTCGGATCCCACCACGACGTGCGCATTACCACAAACTACAAGCGGGACAACTTGCATCCTCCATGTTCAGCGTTATCCACGAGGGCGGCCACGCGCTGTATGATATGAACAGCGACGACAGCCTTGCATACACAAATCTTGACGGCGGCGTTTCCATGGGAATACACGAGAGCCAGAGCCGCTTCTACGAAAACCTTCTTGGCAGAAGCCGCGCCTTTGCACAGCTGGTGCTCCCCACCTTACAGAGCTCCTTCCCCGGCAAGCTTGACAGCTGCACCGCGGAGGATCTTTACCGCGCCATAAACAAGGTGGAGCCCTCCCTTATCCGCGTTGAAGCCGACGAGGTTACCTACGCCCTTCACGTTATGGTGCGCTACGAGCTTGAAAAGCGCGTGATGAGCGACGAGCTGGAGGTAAAGGACCTGCCCCGCGAATGGAACCGCCTTTACAAGGAATACCTTGGGGTCGACGTTCCCTCCGATAAGGAAGGCGTTTTGCAGGACAGCCATTGGTCGGGCGGAGCTATCGGCTACTTCCCCTCCTATGCCCTTGGAAGTGCCTACGGCGCACAGTTCCTTCGCAAGATGCGGGAGACCGTTGACGTGGAAGGCTGCCTGAAAACGGGCAACTTTGCGCCCATCAACGACTGGAACAGGGAAAACATCTGGAAGCACGGATGCACCTACACCCCCGGCGAGCTGCTTGACCGCGTGCTTGGAGAAAAGTTTGATCCTTTTGTTTTCACCGACTATCTTGAGAAAAAATACGGGGAGATATACGGACTGTAATGCAGACCTTTGCCTTTATACTTGAGATACTGGGCACCGTGGCGTTTGCAGTTTCGGGTGCCATGGTAGCCCTGAAAAAGAACATGGACGTCTTCGGCGTTGTGATACTCGGCATCGTTACCGCCGTCGGCGGCGGTGCCACAAGAGATATCGTGCTGGGCATTACCCCGCCCACAATGTTCGAAAAGCCCGTTTACGCCGTGGTTGCCACGGTTGTTTCCGTCATCGTTTTTCTGCCGTCCATACGCCGCCTCCTTACCCGCAATCAGAAGGTGTACGACCTTACCATGCGGATAATGGACTCGGTGGGGCTTGGGCTTTTCACCGTTATGGGTATCGACAAGGCGCACAGCGTAGGAGAATATAATTTGTTTCTGCTGGTGTTCGTCGGCGTTATTACGGGAGTTGGCGGCGGACTGATGCGCGACGTTATGGCAGGCGATACGCCCTACATATTCGTTAAGCACATTTATGCCTGCGCCTCCATTGCGGGAGCACTTGCCTGCGCCCTGCTGTGGAACGTGCTCGGTGCCGTTCCCGCCATGTTCATCGGCGCAACGCTGGTGCTCGTTATCCGCCTTCTCGCCGCCCATTACAAATGGAGCCTTCCTCATGCTTACCCGAACGACTCGGGTAAGCAACCATGATCGCCGCGGCGCAGCTTGAAGTATATCCGATCAATCGGCTCCCCTCCCGCTGATATCCGATCTTTACGGCAGAACGGGAGGCGAAGCACCTCCCCTACGGATCACCAACGAATTTCGGCAGAGACGTTGTTTTTCTCTGCCGATTTTGTGATATAATGGGGTTACATCGTAGGGCGGGGTAAAGCGCGGCCTTGAGGCGCGCGAACAGGCTTGCTCCCGCCGTGACAAAAGGTTTATGCCAATGAGGCGGCGGGAGTAAACCCCCGCCCTACAAAAATAAGGGGTATGGGCTTTGCCAATTCATTTGTAACTTAAAGGCGAAACAGGAGATAAAACGGAGCAGCAAATAAGAATTTGCCGATATGTAAAGTTATTTTGCGGGATTGTAAAGTTGACATGGTGGTGTCAGAACGATTTTTTTGCTATAATCGAACCATAGTAATCTTAAGGAGGATCTTACAGTGAAATTCCGGGACAAAATAATTATGCATAGAAAAGCTCTTGGTTGGTCACAAGAGGTTTTGGCAGAAAAATTAAATGTATCCCGACAAGCAATCGGTCATTGGGAAAACGGAACAGCTCTTCCTGATGTACAAAACGTATTGCTGATCAGCAAATTGTTTAACGTTACAACTGATTATCTACTCAACGATGACTATGAAAGCGATAGTGATATTCCTGCCGTTCAATTCGCTACAAAGAAAGCAGAGGATATATTTTCGAAAAAGAAACAGCAACATTTGATTGCTGCAATTTGCTTTACAGTAGCTTGGTTTTGTTGGCTTATAAGTGTGGGTATGTACGTTAACAAACTGCAACTTGGTATTTCCTGTTGTTGCCTTGCGCTTTGTGCAGTAAATGCAGTTATCCAGTTTACATTATTTTTTAAGAAAAGATAAACCGATTCCTTCACCTATAAAAGCCAAAAGAAAAGGGCACGCTTGCGCTCCTTCTCATAAGGATGTTTACAAAACTGTAGGGACCGGCGTCCTCTGTCAAGAGCAAGATTGTAAACAGTTGTGCAAGAGGATTGTATACACATTTTATGTTCATTCTTTATGCTTTTGGAAGCCGAACGGAGCGTAGCGGAGAGAGGCTTCCAAAAGCGGCGCGCGGCTCAATCGAGGCGCGAAATGCGGCGGTTGATCAGTTGCTCGGTCCGGAGATCGATCTCTGCGATCTTGTAGTTGCGGTAGCAGAGCGAGGCAAATTCAGCGCCTTCTGCTCTCAACTCCAATTCTGCTCCCACCATGGATTCGCTCAAGTAAAACACCTTGCTGTCGAATCTCAGATAACCCTTGTAATTAACTTTGAGAATGCGGTACAATCCACTGTATTCGTAAGATTTTATTGTGTCCGGGTATTTCCTCTCGCTCGGTATGTAAATGTCCGCAGGACAACGCATATATATCGCCTCGTGAGGTCTGACCTCGTTGTACTTGGTACGCCATTCTTTGAGGTTCTTATCCGCGTCGGCAAGGTCAAAAAAGGCATTTCTTTTGAGAAGCTCGTTCTTCATCGTACGGTGAAACCGTTCTATCTTTCCTTGAGTTTGAGGGTGCAACGGGCGACCGTGGATCGGAAGCACGTCAAGATCCATAAGCCAACGTTCAAAGAGCGTATAACCGCCCTTAAAACCCGCGAATGCACCGCCATTGTCGGATAAATAGCCTTTGGAAGCCCATATTGCTTAAAAGCAGCCTCAAATGACGGTATTATTCCGCCTGCCTTTTCCTTGGCATCTATACACAGACAAAAGCGTGAGCAATCGTCTATGATGTCAAGTGGAAAGCAGCGCGTACCGTCAAGTAAAAGAAAATCTCCTTTGAAATCTGTCTGCCAAAGCTCGTTGCAATGTTCTCGTTGAAACCTCAAAAATTCTTTGCGTTTTTGCGATTCTGTTTCGCTGATACAACCATTTCTTTGAAGAATGTTGTTCGCGGTGCGAATGCAAGGCAAGTCGGTGTATCCGTTGTTTTCGAGCACTTTCAAGATTGTTTTGGCACCCCATTCAGGATTGTCGGCACGAACTCGCAAGATAGCCTCTTCAATTTCGGCAGGCGTTCTGCCGGGAATGTGAAGCGGTGCATGACTTCTGTCTGACATCGAGCAAGATTGATTGTTTCTTTCCACCCACTTGTAGCCTGTTGCGCGTGTGATACCGAACTCACGGCAAAGTGAGCTGAAGTTTTTTGAGGTCTTTGCTGCCTCTACAAATTCTCTTCTTAATTCTTCCACAGTTTTGTCCTTCCAAGGCATTCGAACAACCTCCTTTGCGGTCATTTCCTTGCCTTTATTATATCACAAAACTGTATACAATCATCTTGCACTACCTGTATACTATCATACTACACTGTACAGTCCTCGGCGGTCCGCGTTGCAAAGGCGACTCCCTCAGTCGCGGCAAGCCAGATCCCTCGAAGAGGGAGCCTAAGCGAAGACGCACAAATGTACGTCGGGCTGCAGAGAGTTATCAAGCCCCAAGATAGTCTTGGGCGCAGAAATTTTTTTCGTAGACGAAGAACGAAGATAAGCTCGGGCGATGACGTACCTGAGTACGTCGAGGTCGTGCTTGATGCATGAGTCTAAGAATACGGAAAAGCATTAAGAGAATCTTTTCCGCAGAAATTTTTTCGTAGACGAGGCGCGAGAGAGCAAGCAAAGCGATGGCATACCTGCGTATGTCGAGGTCGTGAGCGCAGGAGTTAAGTCCCAAAACAGTCTTGGGCGTAGAAAAATTTTTCGCAGACGAGGCGCAACGAAGTGCACGGATGATGACGTACCTGAGTACGTCGAAGTCGTGCGCGCAGGAGTTTAAGCCCCAAAATAGTCTTGGGCGCAGAAATTTTTTTCGTAGACGAAGAACGAAGATAAGCTCGGGCGATGACGTACCTGAGTACGTCGAAGTCGTGCGCGAGGCAGCAACGAAGTATGCGGGGAATTTTTCAAGCACAAGCCGGTGTGATGGAATTGGCAGACGTGCCGGACTCAAAATCCGGTGGTAGCGATACCGTACGGGTTCGACCCCCGTCA
>JAFSCG010000098.1 GCA_017436885.1 Clostridia bacterium
CACAATGCCCCCGATGCAGCTTGCAATGTCTCTTGATATGGCAATTCCCACCTATACCGTTGAGCAGTGCGCAGAATATTACGATGCGGTACTGGAGTTCTCTCCCTCATCCTACGAAATGAACGTGCGCAAGCTGGGTTACGTTGACGTCAACGTTCCTTCCTCCGTAAATCTCTATGCATCCACCTTTGAGAACAAGGACGATATTGAAGCCGCGATTTCCGATTATAACGACGGCGTTGAGGAAACCCAAAAAATAAGCTACACCGATTACGTGGGACTTATGATGTCCTCCGTTACCACCATTATAAACGCAATTACCTACGTGCTTATTGCCTTCGTGGCGGTTTCTCTTATCGTATCGTCTATTATGATAGGCGTTGTTACCCTTATTTCCGTTCAGGAACGAACCAAGGAGATAGGAATCCTCCGCGCCATCGGAGCGTCCAAGAAGAACGTTTCCGGTATGTTCAACGCGGAAACGGTAATAATAGGCTTTACTTCGGGTCTTATCGGCGTGCTTACCACCTATCTGCTCTGCATACCGATAAATCTTATCCTGCACGAACTTACGGGCATTAACAATCTCAGCGCACAGCTGCCCGTTCTCGTTGCCGTATTGCTGGTTGCCATCAGCGTGATGCTTACTCTCATAAGCGGTATAATTCCTTCCCGCAGTGCTGCAAAGAAGGATCCCGTTGTTGCTTTGAGAACCGAATAAAAGAGGAATTATGACAGAAACGACTTTAAAAAAGCTTGACTTTGCTCCCATATCGATAGCTCACAGAAACGATTATCTCGACCTTCTTGCCGCGGAAAATGAGGTGGGCTGTGAATACACCTTTGCAAATCTCTATCTGTGGGGAAGGCAGAGCATTGCCTTCCTCCACGGTGTGGCAATACTGTTTTCCCAATTCAACAGAAAAAGCGTATACCCCTTTCCCGTTGGTAAGGGTGATATCAAGTCCGCAATAGACGCCATAATCGCCGATTCCCGCGCACGCGGCATCACCTGCCGACTTACGGGAATAACCCCCGAGCGCAAGGTGATCCTTGACGAGCTGTACCCCAAAAAATTCAGCTTCCATTGCGACGAAGGCTCTCACGACTACGTCTACGCCGTCGACGATCTCGCGGACCTGAAGGGCAAAAAATACCACTCCAAGCGCAATCATTACAACCGTTTCTCCGAGGAGTACGAGGGATACAGTGTCGAGCCCATATGCGACGGTAACATCGATGCCGTCAGAGCCGCGGCGGATAAATGGTACGCCGACAGACTTGCGGAGGATCCGCAAGCAGATCTGGAAATGGAACGTGTTGCTCTCACCAAGGCTCTGCGAGACAAAGCGGCGCTTGAAATGGACGGAATCGCGATTTTTTACGATGGCAAGGTGATCGCGTTTGCGTTGGGCAGTGTTCTCAACTGCAATACCTTCGACGTTCAGTTTGAAAAGGCGTTAAGCGGGTATAACGGTGCGTATGCGGCAGTAAACTGCGAGTTTGCCCGTTACCTGCGGCATAAATATCCCGATATCCAATACCTCGACCGCGAGGAGGATATGGGGCTTGAGGGACTGCGAAAGGCAAAGAAGAGCTACCATCCTCACCACCTTATAGAGAAATGCTGGGCTCATCTTAAGGATGACGGATTCGAATATTAGAAAAAAAGATCTTGGCTAACCTGCGATCACAGGTCAGCCAAGATCTTTTATTACTCTATCATTCGCCTATAAGCCAGCTTGCGAGCACGTTGGTGCCGCTTCGGCCGGACTGATTCGAAAGGGTAGTAACTTCTTCCGTTTTTATGTCGACGACAGTTATTTCGGGAGTTATGTATTCTTTTTTCATCTTGTTCTCCTTACTCTGCGGGTGCAAAGGTGTAGGGATTGATGGTGGAAAGTACGTTGTAAGCAACAAGCTCGTCGCCGGAAAGGGATGTGGGATCGGAGAGATCCTTACCCGCAAGGATCACTCTTGCAACGTCGTATGCGCTGACGTTGAGTTCAGAGCCAACACTGCTTTCCTGAGAATTGATTCCGGTCACACGGTAATCGGCAAAGGTAAACAGCGTGCAAAGCAACTCGGCGGTGTTAAGCTCGCTGAGAACTCCTGTATATCCAACGTCGGAGCTGATACCGTCGTAGTTGTAAAGCTTAAGTGCGGCGGCGTCTTTGTTTTGCTTGTCGCGAACGTAGCAAACGGATTTTCCAACTTTGTTAAGGTGGTTTTCGGCATTTTCGTTTATCTCTTCAACGCCGTAGTAGATTCCGCCTTTGAAGTACTCAAGCGCGGTGGAGGTGCTTGCAAGCTTTATAAGCACGCCAAGTTCCACGATCGGTGCGGTTTCGCTGTCTACAACTTCAACGTCAACGGTGTAGCTCTTGCGCAGGGAGAAGGATCCGTTTCCGTCATCGCGGAGGGAAAGGCCTCTGCCCTTTTCGCTGTTGGTAATGTGAAGGGTGTCGGCGCCAACGTTGCGGATGATGGGATGGGTGTCTGTCATTCTCCATGTGTTCGTAAAGTCGAAGCCGTTGAAGCTGGACTGCGTAGCCATCTCGGTTTTCGTAAGTGTCTTGGAAGCGGAATCAGCGGTAAAGCTGTTTCCGATCACGGCAAACACAACGGGATTCAAGGAATAGCAATTCGTTCCGCTGTGGGAGTAAGAATATGCGATAATTCCGCCAGAACGCTTGGGAGTTGTAACGTTGGGTTGGTTCATAACGCCGATATCAACACAGCGGGCAACGTTAGTGCGCACGCAGTAGCCGATTATACCGCCGGTGTGCATATCCCCTGCAGAATCGTGAGAGGAGGTCACCTTTCCGCTGTTAAAGCAATCGCTGAACTGTATCGGAGTGTCGGGAGAGGTCGTAACGTATGACTGGCTCCAGCCGGCAATTCCGCCTGAATGCTGAAGGGAATAAATGTCTCCGGTGTTAACACATTTGCTTATGATGCTGCTATCTGTAGATTTGCTTCCTGTGCCAAGGAACCCTATGATGCCGCCTGCATACATATCTCCGGTCACATTGCCGGTATTCAGACAGCTTTCGATAACAAGCTTTTCCTCGTGGTCCTTTTTGTAAGAGCGTCCGACGATTCCGCCGAAGCCAGAGCTGGAGTGACCGGTACCGGAAATATCAACGTTGCCGATAACGTCGCCGAAATTAGAGCAATTTTTTATGGTAACGGTAGTCGGCTGGCAGTATACAAAGCCAATGATGCCTCCGCTTACCATATGTCCGTTTTGGTTGGATGCAGCAATGCTCTTGCTGTCGATAAGACCGTGGTTTATACATCCTGATATTTCAGCCGTGTATCCGGCCTTGGCATCAGCGTTTCTCATTCCGCCGATTATTCCGCCGTTGTTAAGGCGTCTGCTGCTGATGGTTCCGTAATTAACGCAGTCCTTTACCGTTACACTTCCGGCAGTGGTATGAATAAGGCCTGCAATTCCTGCGCAATAACCGTTGCCGACTATGGTGCAATAGTTTACGCAATTTTCAATGGTCAGCGCGTTTCCTCCGGCAACTATACCTGCCGTGTAGCAATTGTGCTCATTAGTGCCGGTCTTTGTATTCGTAATGGTGCCGTAAACCGTAAGGTTTTTAAAGGTGGAAAGCTGTGCATAGCCGAAAAGGCCAACGCGCAGATCCGCTGTAATATCAAGCCCCTTGATGGCGTAACCGTTTCCGTCAAAGGTGCCTTCAAACCAGCACTGGTTGGTGGTGGTATCGCCGATAGGGGACTGGCCTGCAACACCGGTCATATCAATATCGTTTGCAAGACGGTATTTACCGGTGATCTTGCCGGTGTTGTCCATAAGCGATTTTAGCTGTGCAGGAGTCTCGATAAGATAATACCCATCAGAATCCGTATCAAACTCAACGGCTGTTACGAATACCGAAGGGAGTGCTGTGATGATGATCAACACAACTAAAGCGAGTGATAGTAGCTTTTTGAGGCTTTTCATTGGATACTCCTTGTTGTTATAAATTGAGATCGCAAACACCATCCCAAATTATTTTACCAAGGAAGATGTTGAAGGTAAATGTAAATTTAGATGCTGATTGTTTTTTTTGATACATAATTGGTAAAAAAACAAAAAAGCTTTGCTGTCGCAATCTCAAGAACACATTTTTTGCCAAAATTTTACCGATCTGTCGCATCTCACCCCGAAAAGATGCCGAGCTTACTTATAAAGCATTTTATCGAGAAATGCAGGGTTCATCTTAAGGATGACGGATTCGAATATTAACAAAATCCCCGCGTGCTTTTTCGGAAAAGTCAAGCTGCTTGTGACCGTAGCTTTCCGGGATATTGCGAACAAATTCGGAAGGGGAAAGACCTGTTTCGCGCTTGAATTCCGAGGAAAAATACTTGTAGTCCTTGTAGCCCGATAGCAAAGCGACCTCCTTTAACGGGTAGTCGCCCGTTGCCATAAGCTCCATTGCTCTGCGCAGGCGGAGCTTTATTATGTATTTTACGGGTGAGGTGTTGAATCTTTCCCGAAACAGCTTTCGGAAGTACACCTCGCTCATATAGGATCTTGCCGCCGCGCTTTTAACGGAAAGCTCGCTGTTGGTGTAATTTGAATTAATATAGTTGACCGCGTCTTGTATTTTGGGTATGCTTTGTTCTTCGGTTGCGTATTGAACGCAGCATTCCGCAAGAATGCGATAGACCAGTGCATAGCAACGGTAAACGTAGCCCTTGTCTTTTTTCTCCCAGCAATCAAGCAGCTCCTTAAAAAGAGAAGCAAGCCTTACGGGGTCCTTTGGGATGAAAAATTCGATATCATCAGTTTCCGAATCCTCTAAAACCAGATTGATGGCAATGAGTGTGTCTTTTTTTGCATTTCTTTCATAATTCACGAATTTTGGAACGAAAGTAACGCAGTTGTCCGTAACGTGGTAAGTTCCGCGCTCGGTGGTAAGCTCCGTATCCGCACTGTAGCGGTACGAGAGCGCGTCGAAGCTGCGCCCCGCATTATATCGCTTTATATGCGTTTGGTCGAGCGCCACAACACCCATAATGGTGAATTTTGCGTTGTCCTTTTCGAAAAACATGAACACACCTCCGAAGTTTAGCTATATATTAGCAAAAATGTTTCGAAAAATCAACCATTATTATTGTTTTTGGGGTTTGATGCGTATGTCTGTGATGCTACAATGACGGTAGAAATTATTTTGCCGTTAAGGAGGAAGCTATGTACTACGAACAGGACTTTCTGAAAAAATTCAAAAAATATGAAAGACAGACGGAGGACAGAATTGCTCTGGGTATAGAGCAGAACCGCAAGGGCTGGGGCGAATTTACCGTGGTGGGTGAGAACGGTATTCCCGTTGAGGGGGCAAAGATCAGCGTTTGCCAGACCTCGCACGAGTTTAAGTACGGCTGCAATCTCTTTATGCTTGACGAGCTGGAAACAGAGGAGAAAAACCGTCTTTACAAGGAATACGTAAAGGAAATCGCCAACATGGTAACGCTTCCTTTCTATTGGAATGCCACCGAGCCCGAGGAAGGGAAGACGAGATACGCGAAGGATTCCCCAAAGATGTATCGCCGACCTGCCATCGACCTTTGTATGGAGTTTTGCGAAGAAAACGGTATCGAGCCTCGCGAGCACGGCTTGGCATATCCGTACTTTTTCCCCAAATGGCTCCACAACGCTCCCGAAAAGGAGATAAAAAAGCATTATGAAAAGCGCTGTAAAGAGATATCCGAGCGCTACGCCGATAAGATAAATTGTATCGAGGTAGTTAACGAGATGTTCTGGCCAAAGGATCGCTTATTCAAATTTTACAGCGATAAGGATTTCGTTGAATGGTGCTTTAAAATGGCGGACAGATATTTTCCGTATAACAAGCTTGCGATAAACGAGAGCATTAAGGTTTGGGAAGACGGTAAAATGAAGGTGGCGTATTTTGAAATGATACGCAATCTTATAAATAACGGAACAAGGGTGGACTCCGTTGGTCTGCATTACCATATGTTTTTCAAGGAAGAAAATGCAATAAAGGATACCGCAAAGTATTACGATCCGCAAAATCTGTGGGACACTATGGATTGGTATGCGCGCCTTGGTCGTCCGTTGCAGATATCCGAGGTAACCATCCCCGCATATTCCGAGCATCCGGAAAGCGAAAAGCTCCAGGCAGAGCTTCTTAGACGGGTCTGCAGGATATGGTTCGCCCATCCCGCGGTGGAGCAGATAATCTATTGGAATCTCGTTGACGGATATGCACACGGCGCAAGACCCGGTGATATGACAAAGGGAGAGAACGTTTACTATGGCGGTCTTTTGCGCTTTGATATGACGCCGAAGCCGGCGTTCTACGTTTTCAAGAACCTTTTCGAAAAGGAATGGCATACCGAGGAGTGCACCTTCACCGACAGCGATGGCTATGCGCTTTTCAAGGGCTTTTACGGCGACTATACCGTCAAGGTGGAGTTCGGCGGAAAGGTAAGCGAGCACAATATCAAGCTCAGCAAGGAGCTTTTCAACAAATATAAGATTCAGCTCTGACGAACAGATCGAAAAATGAAAGATATCATAATCATACTTCTGTGTATACCCCTGTACGTTACGAATTCCTTTTGCGATAAATACGTTTCCGCAAGGGGCAAGGGGAGCGGAGAGCTGTATAATGCGGTAAAATTCTTTATAGGAAGCATCTGCTTTTTGCCGCTCGTGCTTTTCGACGGCGCACCGCGCTTCAAGGCGGGAGTGCTTCTGTGCGGAATTGCGTGCGGAATGATGTACGCCGTCAGCAAGACTATCATATTGCGCGGATACAGCAAGACCTCCGTTGCGTTCATGACGCTCTGCCATTCTGCGGGAATGATAGTCCCTTGCGTTATCGGTCATTTCTTCTGGGGAGAGAGGCTTTCGCTCCTTGCCCTTGGAGGAATAGTGCTTACCGTTCTGTCTGCCGTGCTGTTAAAGGGCGGGAACGAGGAGAAAAAAGGCTTTACCGCACTCGGAATATTGATCGGTGCGGCGGTGTTCCTGACGAGCGGTGGCGTTATGGTGTGCCAGAAGCTTATGGGAATGTATTTCCCCGAGCAAAGTGTTGTCGCGTACAATTTTTATTCCTTTGTGGTTCCGTTCCTCGTTATCGGGGCATTTTTGCCAAAGGGAAAAAACAGAACGGCAAAGGACGTGAAGACCGTTTTGCCGTTCGCCGCGGGAAGCGCGATCTCTCTTTGCGTTATAAGCTTCGTTATGACAAGCTTGGCAGGACGGGTCCCGTCCGTTGTAATGTTTCCTCTGTTCAACGGTCTTGGCATAGTGCTTGTGTGCGCAGTATCGGCGATCGTGTTCAAGGAAAGGCTGAACGCAAAAAGGATGGTTGGAATAATACTTGGGCTTGGTGGATTGTTCCTTATCAGCGTGTTCGGATAAATGACCGGATAATTCGTTGACAAAGCTTTTTTGGTGTGGTATCATACTAACGTTACGGTTAGCAAATAAAAAGACCCAAGCCTTACGGCTTGGATCCTTGGAGCTGGTGACGTGACTCGAACACGCGACCTGCTGATTACGAATCAGCTGCACTACCGACTGTGCTACACCAGCATATTCACAACATTGGTATTATACATTGTTTTAGCTTGTTTGTCAAGGTCAAAACAAAAAAGTATTTTGGAGTTAAAATGGAGCTTTGTAACGTTTCCACCATAAAGCAGATACTTGAGCATCACGGACTCAAGATGCAAAAATCCCTTGGGCAGAATTTTCTTATCAACCGCGAGGTGCCGTACAGAATTGCCGCATCCGTGGAGAATGCGGATACGGTACTGGAGATAGGACCCGGTATCGGCTGTCTGACAAAGGAGCTGTGCGAGGTAAGCGAGCGCGTTATCGCCATCGAGCTTGACCGCGGGCTTATTCCCGTCCTCGGCGAGACCCTTGGCGATTACGATAACGTTACCGTAATAAACGACGACGTGCTGAAGGTGGATCTTCACGCCCTCCTTGCAGATAAGGGAAGGGTGGCCGTTTGCGCCAATCTGCCGTATTACATAACCACCCCCATTCTGATGTATCTTATAGAGAGCGGGCTTAACCTTTCCGGCATTACCGTAATGGTGCAGAACGAGGTGGCACAGCGGCTTGCCTCCAAGCCCGGAAGCGCGGAATACGGCGCCGTTACCGTTGCCGTTGCCGCTTACGGAACGGTAAAAAAGATACTCCACGTTCCCGCAGGCAATTTTTATCCCGCGCCGAAGGTGGACAGCGCCGTTATTCAGATCGTACCCCACGAAACGCCCCTGTGCACCCCGAAAAGCGCGGAAAACTTCCGCGGCGTGGTTCGCGCCGCATTTGCACAGCGCAGAAAAAAGCTGTCAAACGCCATTTCCTCCGCCTACCCCGCAATACCGAAGGAGAAGATCGCCGCCGCGATCGAAGCCCTCGGTCTTTCCCCCGACGTGAGAGGAGAAAGGCTATCCTGCAAGGAGTTTTCGGATCTGTCCGACTTGTTGTTTGACTGATAAAAGCCCTCGGTTCATCATTGAAGTGAACCGAGGGCTTTTTAATTATTCTTTAGTAATATCTTTTGTAAGCGATTCAAACCATCCCGAAGAGTAATGCTCTATCATGTCGTATACGAACTGAGGGCATTTTTCTCTGGTGGGGAACGTTTTTACGATATAGGGAACGTTATCGTGCTCGCCGTAGAATACGAAGGTGATGTATTCGGAGGTCCTGCCGTTGAACACGCCGTAGCCGTCGTAGCTTCCGTTGGAGGCTTCAAAGCAGGTCTTTATCTGCTCCTTATCCGTGATAGTGCCGACCACCGCTTCAGTACCCATGTATTTGTACACGATGTCGCCGTATTTCTCCACCAGCGCCTTCTCGTTTGCGTAGGAGATGATGGATCTTATCTCCACACTTGTTACGGTGTCAAGGAATTCTTCGGGTGTGCAGAATTTTGTGCCGAAGATGTCTCCGTCGCCGAGATATACGGGCAAGGTGACCCAATCGCCGTCTGCGGTGTAATAGTTTACCGTGCCTATTGCAAAGCCGGAATATTCACCGTCCATAAATTCCTTTACCCTACGCTCCGCCAGCTTTGCCACGGTATCTCTGTCGGGGCTCTTGAATTTCTCGGGGTGGAGGTGGAAGTCGCTTGGGAACAGAGGTGTCATGTCGTAGGAGATGGAGAAGGAAGATTCTTGCTTGTTGAACATCTCCTCCTCTGCGGGGAACAGACTTGCAAGCAGGTCTACTCCGTCTCCCGAGGATGCGCGGATGGCGTCAAACAGTATGTTGACCGTTTCGTCGTCGAAACGGTAGCTATCCCTGATGCCGATGCCGAATTTGGGGATGAGCGTGAAGGAATAGTGCTTGCTGTAAATGTATCTGTAATCAACGATCAGGACGTCCTCCTCGGGTACTGCCATCACGCCGCCAAAGGAAGCATCGCCGATGTCGTAGCTCTGTCTTACCTTGTCGATATGCTCAAGCAGGGGACCGCATTTGTCCACGTCAAGCTTTATATCGTCGAAGGGGTCAACGCGCACGATAATGGTTTTTGTGTTTTCAACGGTGTATTTGCGGTTTTCGATATGGTGTCCGCAAATAAGGCACAGAATTATGGCGACCACAAGCGCAGCCGTGAGTATGGCGGCGGCCTTGATGCCCACAAACAGCTTTTTACCGGAGCGGTAGAGCAGAAGATTGAGCAGCAGGAAGATAACGAACACGCCCCAGATTATTCCGAAGAAAAAGCCGATAATGCCGAACAGCTCGTTGAAGAATGCGGAGAACAGCACGCCCGCAGGTACCAGGGCGGAAAGCTTGATAGCCTCGCCGACCTTGAAAAATACCGCGCTCTCGCCCGAGTTTTCCGCAGGGCGCTTGCGCAAGATGAGCATTGCAGCGGCTATTGCAAGGGCGGAAACGGCAAGTATCAGCACCACCTCAAGGAGAGAGAAGGAGGCATAGAAATTAATATCTCTGACCTTAAGAGCGGGGTACGGGCGACTGTAATAATCGCCAAGCTCGCCTTGCAGTATCACCGCACGAACAAGGGGATTGAAACGGGTGATAAGCACCTCCGTTTCCAAATGGGGGAGATATGCGTTGGGCGCGGAAAGATTGCTTATCAGCATGATGCAGAACTGATAGATGGGAAGGAACGTAAACAGCCATACAGTAAGCAGGATGGTCGCACCGCCGCGGGAGGTTATGCTTGCGGCAAATACCGTGATCGCATAGGTCCACACGAACAGCAGAAGTGCCTGCAGGGTCAGCTTTGCAAATGCGGGGATGATCTCCAAAAACCCAAAGTGAGGATTTGCCGCATATATAAGCACGGAAATGATAACGTTTACAAGATACGCCCCAACGGCGGGAATTGCTCCCGTTACCGTGCGGGTAACGAACAGAAAGTCGCGCTTAACGGGAAGCCCCAGATAAAAATACGCGCTCTTTTTGTTGTGGAACACAGAGAAGGCTGCAATGCCCGCAATAAAGCCTGCCGCTATCATAACGTACATGGATGCGTACATGGGATTGGCGATGGAGCGGAGCATGTCGAGTCCGTCCCGCTTTACAACAACGGTGAAGCTTGTCATCTCGTATATGGAAACAACGGGAAGCACCATGAAAAACGCAACCATCCAAAGCAGGAATTGTATCCTGCCGTACATCAGCTCCCGAAGGAAGAAGGAACGGCGGTTGTGGGGTCTGCCTTTAGCCGATAAGGTGTTTTGCGTCATAGCCTTTTTCCTCCATTTCAGTAATAAATATCTCCTCAATGGTAAGGGGAATGAACTCAAAGAATTCGGCACCGAGATCGTCAAAGTATCGGCGGCACTTTTCCTCGTCGCCCGTAACGACACAGCTTATCATACTTCCGCGTATCACGGGTTCGCCGAAGCGCAGTCCCTCGCACTCGAATTTTTCGGGCAATTCGCGGAGCACTGCCTGTACGGTACGCACGTTGTCCTTCAGCGTGTCTATCTCGCTTTCAAACAGCATCTCTCCCTTGTGCAGGAGGGCAAGATGGTCGCATATATCCTCAAGCTCGCGTAGATTGTGGGACGCGAGGACCACGGTCATACTTCTTTCGGCTACCTCTGCGGCAATAAGCCTTTTCACGAACTGGCGCATAACGGGGTCAAGTCCGTCGAAGGTCTCGTCGCAAAGGAGATAGTCGGGATGCGCGGCAAGGGCAAGCACAACGGAAGCCTGCTTTTGCATACCCTTGGAAAAGGTGTTTATCTTCCTTGTGGAGGGAAGCCCAAACTGACCTGCAAGCTCCTCGGCCTTTTTTCTGTCAAAGCGGGGATAAACGGAGGACAGGTAGGCGGCGTTCTCCCTTATTGTGGAGTGGGCAAGGAAGAATTGGTCGTCGGAAAGATAGAATATCCGTTCCTTTGCGGAGGGATTTTCCCAAACGGGCTCGCCGTCCACGGTTATCTCGCCGCTATCGCTCTTAAGTATTCCCGCCATCATTCGAAGCAGGGTTGACTTGCCGGAGCCGTTGGAGCCCACAAGCCCGAATATGGAACCCTTTTTTATGGTTGCAAAAAGGGAATCGACGGACTTTACGGTGCCGTAGGATTTAGAAAGATCTTTTATTTCAAACAAGTTTTTACCTCCATTCCCGTTCAAGGAGCGCTTCAAGCTCCTCCCTCGATATGCCGAACGCCTTTGCTCGTCTTACGGCGTCCTCAACCTGTGCGCAGATCTCGCGCTTTGCCGCCTCGCTTGCCGATGAAAGATCGGAGGAAATAAAGCTTCCTCTTGCGGGCAGGGAATAGATTATTCCGTCCCTTTCAAGCTCGGCGTAAGCCTTCTGAATGGTGTTTGGGTTAATTGCAAGATCACAGGCGAGGGCGCGCACGCTGGGAAGCTGCTCGTCGGGGGCAAGGGCCCCGCTTAACGCAAGCTCGGTAATGTTGTGCCGCAGCTGCTCAAATATAGGCGTGCGGGATTTTACGTCTATTGAAAATTTGCTCAACCCTTTATCTCCTTTCTCGTGTATTATCTGTATTATTTGTGTTAGTACAGTTGCATTATAACCCATAGGCTATTCCGTGTCAATAGGGAAAACAAAAAACACTTGTGAACTTTTTGTTAACAAGTGTTTTTTAGGTATTTCGTATATTGCCGTTCTGTGCTGTCAACGATGTGCGTCCATGAATTTGCGTGCAAAATCGGCAATAAGCTTTGCCGTGCCCTCAATACCGAGGAGGGAGGAGTTCACACACAAGTCGTAATACTGCATCGCGCCCCATTTTTTGCCTGTATAGAAGTTATAATAGGATGCACGCTTTTTATCGCCCTTTGCGATGATATCAAGGGCCTTTTTCTTATCGCAGCCTTCGCTGTTCATAACGCGCTCTGCACGGAAATCATCGTTTGCGTAAATAAACACGCTGAGCGCGTGAGGGTCCTTTGCAAGAATGTGGTCGGAGCACCTTCCTACAAAAACGGCGTTTTCCTTTGACGCAATATCCTTTATTACCTCTGTTTGCGCAATATAGAGCTTATCGTTTATGGGAACGTTATAGCCGAGACCGCCTGCGGTATAGTGTGCGGTGTTGGTAACAACCGAATAAAGCAGGCTGGTGGTGGGCTTTTCATCTATGCTTTCCGCGGTGTCCTTGCTGAGATTGCCGTGCTCGGCGGCAAGGGCAATTATTTCCTTATCAAGAAACCTGAAGCCAAGCTCATTCGCGACTGCCCCTGCTATCTCGCGTCCTCCGCTTCCAAGCTGGCGATCGAAACAAATGCTGAAATTAGACATAAAAGCACCTCCTTACTTTTTATTATGATATCACATTCCCGTGAAAAAGTAAAGAGAAAATTTGCCACAGCTACGGTCTTCCGTCAAATATGGTTTCTACGCTTTTTTTGCAGGATGGGGGATTATATTGCCAGAAGGAAACGTGCTCCCTCTCTTCGATCGGGAACACAGGTGTTGGTCTTGGTGCGGAGAGTGCTGGGCATTTGTCTATAATAACCAGCTTTACCTTCATTTTTTCGGGAATAATGCTTTTTATGTATACCGCCACGTATTGTCCTTCCTCAAGATCGTTGCAGGGCTCGGCAAGACCGGCGAGATTTGGGGTAAGCTCGATAAAGGCACCGTAGCTTTCAACACTGCGAACGATTCCCGTGACCGTTTGTCCTACAGAAAACAGCGATGCGTTTTCCTCCCACGTGCCGCACAGCTCGCGCCTTGAAATAAACAGCCTGCCTGCACTGTCGCGGTGCTTTATTATTGCGCGTATGAGGTCGCCTGAAGCAAAACGTTCTCTCGGGTGCGGTAGTCGCGATACGGAAATGCGGTCCACGGGAAGCAGGGCAAAACACCCACAGCCTACGTCGCAAAAGGCACCGTAGCGCTCTGTGTGCGTGATCTTGCAGTCGATAACGTCGCCTGCCTCAAGGCAGTCGATGTAGTTTAGCTTGCATTCAAGCTGTGCGGCGCGGCGGGATAGGATGAACAGCGGTCTGCCGTCCTTGGCGGCTTCCTCGCCTATTACCTTAAAGGCTACTGCCTTACCCACTCTGCCTATTACGGATATCTCCTTGAATTTTTCTCCCTCCGCAAGAAGCACGGCTTCCTCCTTGGGAATAATTCCCCTCATACTTGCTCCAAGGTCGATCTCAAGGGCAAGGTCGGTGTTTGCGGAGACCGCGGGTGCTTCGAGCACCGTCCCGGCGCGCATACATCTGCGCAGGCTGTCCGCGCTCGAGAGATTAATGCGGTTTTCGGCACGGTGCATCAGCTCCCCCTCGGGACGGTAAGGATGTGTGATCTTGTTATCCATTGTCTGATCCTTTCTTTTTGTACTTGCTATAATCTATGTGGGAATTTTTCCGATTATGTTAGCAAGGTACAAAATAGAAAGCTATTGCAAAAAAATAAAGGGCGTGATAAAATATATTCAACTAATTACCATTCGGAGGTGTGCTATGAGTTTGAAGAAGATAAGCGAGCTTAACCGCGTGCCACAGGCTGTTGACAGTCACGGTGGCAAGATGAACAGCCGCCTTGCCCTTAACTATCGCGAGAAGGTTACTATGGTCGGTGCAAACTGCCCCGCTGTTTCCTCCAAGGTTTATTACCCCAGAATTAAAAAATGTGCCGACGGCACTTATATTATGTTTAATCAAGATGCGCGAGTCAGCGCCTCCGTGTTCTACGCAAAAAGCTATGACGGGCTACATTACAGCAAGCGTCAGCCTCTGTTTGCCGCCAAGCTTACGGTGCGCGACGACGGCGAGGAGGACAAGCTGTGCTACGCCTCCTGTGATGCCATAGTGCTGAAAAACGGCAAGATACTTGCCTTTGCCTCTTACAGATATAATAAGGGCTACGTGCTTGACGCAAAATACAGCGGGCTGCTTATGCGCGTTTCAGAGGATAACGGCTCCAGCTGGTCCGGGGAAAAGCTTATCTATCTCGGACGCAACTGGGAGCCCCACGCAATTCAGCTGGCAAGCGGAGAGGTGCACGTTTACTTCAGCCACACCGCTCCCAAGTTCTACCTTGATAAGACCGTTCGTACCGCAAGCAGGATACACACCTCCAGCGGCTCAGCCATGCTTCGCTCCGTAAACGAGGGCGAAAGCTGGGAGCCCTACGTTATGGCTCCGCCCTACGCCGCTCACCGCGTTACGCAGAATTACGTGGAGACCATGGAAAACGGCACCAAGATATTCACAAATCAGATGCCCGTTGGTCTTGCGCTTAATAACGGTGATATTGCCCTTGCTACCGAGTCGGATATGGCGGTGGGCAGATTTATGCTTACCATGTCCTATTCGAAGGATAATTGGGCGCGTCCCCTCGGCATAGACGAGGACGGTCCCGCGGATAAGCTTCCTGCTTTCACCTACGGTGCGGGTCCCTATCTTGCACAGTTCAGATCGGGCGAAACGGTGCTTTCCTACAATACGCTCGATATGTTCCATCTCCGTATGGGCGACGAGCGCGCAAGGAACTTCACCGAGGACAGGCATTTTATCGCCTTTGAGGAAAAGCACGGCTATTGGGGAAATATCCTCTGCGACAGCGACCACTCGCTCCTCGTTTCCATGCCAAACGTCCGCGAAACCAAGGACGAGCGCGGCAGGATAGTTGCCTGCAATAACGATATGATGATAGAGCGCTACTATCTGAACCACGATATCCGTGCTGAAAAATACGACGGCGGTGCCGCTTGGGACAGATGCGGCGACGCACTCTTTGCGGGCGGCAAGAGCAGGGTGCAGATGGCGCTCCGTGCTGCTTATGATGAAAATAATCTTTATATCCGTATCGACCGCTTGGACGATACCCTCGAGCATCGCGACGGCGAAAAGGTGTTTATCTCCTGCGGAGAGAGCTTCATAACCTGCGATTTCTCCCTTGAGGGCAACGTATATTCCACCTTCAATTCCCGTCAGGCAAGGGAGATAACCGTAAGCACCGAGCTGTACGGCAAGCTGGACGGGCCCGCCTTCTCGGATAACGGTGCGGTTTCCGTTATAACCGTTCCCCGCAAGTTTATCGGCAACGTAGACCATATCGGCATCTACGCAAAGCTTTTCGACTTCTGCGGCGACGACAGACTTACCGACGGATTCCCCGGAGTGGACGAGAATGATAAGGATACCTATTATAAGGTAACATTATAAAAAACAAGGCATTGCGGCCGCGGCCGCAATGCCTTTTACTAATTTTCTGTTGATAGCTCACCATTAAGCTCCACAGATACCATTCCACCGGCTCCGTTTGGTGCTTCGATAATGATATAAACGTCGTCTCCGCCTTCCACGTAGCCGCCCTTGTCCGTTATGCTCTCGCCAGCTTTGACGTGGGCAAGCTGCTGCTTACTGCCGTTATTATCGTAGTAAAGGAATATCTCGCCCTCGTCTGCACGCACTGAAAAGCTGATGCTTCCTTCGCTTCCCGAGAGTTTTTTCAGCTTGAATACCAGCTGTCCCTCCAGAGAATAAAAGCTTGTTTCACAGCCGTGCTTTGTCTGGCTTCGCACAAGACCTATGGCTTTGTAGGAGCTTGCGTATCCTCCGCAGGAGCAAAGGGAAAGCAATAGTGTTGCGGCAATTATTAATGAGAATATCTTTTTCATGAAATTCAACCTTTCTGTTATACGCTTTTTTGCGTTTGTTCCGTTTTTTGCTCTTTTGGATTTTTGCCGAAGTGCTTTAAATACATTCGGTAAAAATTGCTGTAATTATCGTATCCCACCTGCATGGCGGCAACGGTCGGCGGTGTGCCCTCGGCTATAAGCTTGCTTGCAAGTGCAAGCTTTTTTTGCAGTACGTACTGCTTTGGGGATACGTTCATCTTTTCCTCAAACAGGTGGCAAAGGGAGGACCTTGACCGCGATGTGAGCACGGCAAGATCGTCAAGCAGTATCTTTTCGTGGATGTGCTCGTCAACGTACAGGGATATCCTTTGCAGGAATGGGTCGCTTCCCATTTCGGTAACCTGCTTTGGTGCGTTCAGCGTGTCGTAAAGGATCTGCACCATCAGGCTTTCTGCCAGCGGGTAGTAAAACAGCGGATCGGAGCTTTGGCATATCGCCTTCAGCCTATCCGAACGTTCGGCAGGGAAGATTGTAATGGCATCGGTATTTTCGGAAAAATGCGCGGCAAGCGGCTCGGGTATCATGGAGCCGCCGAACAGAGCCGTTACCCTGCGGTACACGCCCTTTTCGTTTGCGGTAACGCTGTGGTAGCATAGCGGAGGAATGATGGCGGCCTGCGCCGTTTTCAAACGGTAGCTTTGCCCCTCGGCGGTAACGTTTACGTCTCCCTCAAGCACGGCGATCATCTCAAATTGAGGGTGGCAGTGGCTTTCCCACAGCACGTGGTCGTACACCTGGCTTTCCACGTACTCCAAGGCAAATCTGTCGTTTTGAAAGCTGTAAGCCACAATATCACCTCCTTATCTTGTATTGTAATACCTTATTGCAAGAAAAGCAATGTTTTATGCAAAAAATATTATATACATATCTTTTAAATCTTATTATAATTGAATTGATAAAGTAATTTCGGAGGAGTAGGAAATGCTCGACAGCGTATTGAAGGTTGGAAGCAAGACGTTTTGCAATCGGATCGTGCTTCAGCCCATGGAGGGATGCGATTGCAACGAGGACGGCAGCCCAAGCGAGCTGACGCGCCAAAAATATCTTAAGGCCGCAAGGAGCGGCGCGGGACTTGTGTGGTTCGAGGCAAACGCCGTTTGCCCCGAGGGTAGGACCAACGTGCGCCAGATGATGCTGACGGAAAACAACCTCCCGCAGTTCAAGTCCTTGCTTGCGGAAATGCGAGAGATAGCCAAAATAGAATGCGGCACAGAGCCTGTTTTTATACTCCAGCTTACCCATTCCGGCAGGCAGAGCATCGTACCCATGATCGCCTACCGCAACGCCGTGTATGAGGAAAGGCGCCCCGTTGGCGACGAATGCATAGTAAGCGACGAATACCTTGACACCCTGCCCGAGAAATATGCGGCATCCGCACGCCTCGCAAAAGAGGCGGGCTTTGACGGTGTGGACGTGAAATCCTGCCACGGGTATCTTTTTCAGGAGCTGCTTTCTGCCTTCGATCGCAAGGGAAGATACGGCGGCAGCTTCGAAAACCGCATAAAGCTGTATATAGACAGCGTTGTTGCGGCAAAGCACGCCATAAGCGAAGATATGCTGCTTACAACGCGCCTGAGCGTTTCCGATATGGTAAAAAAACCATGGGGCTTCGGCACCACGGAGGATGGCGCGCTTGATATGAGGGAGCCCGACGCGCTGATAAGCAGACTTGTTGACGCGGGAATAGAGATATTGAACGTTACGGTCGGTAATCCCTATTATAATCCGCACGTGAATCGCCCCTATCGAAAGGGCGGTTATATCCCTCCCGAAACGCCCGACGTGGGTCTTGCGCGCTTCGTGGAGATAGAAAGCCATATCAAGAGCCTTTTCCCGCAGCTTGCGGTGGTTGGCTCGGGAATGTCCGATTACAGGGAGGAGCTGATGG
>JAFSCG010000099.1 GCA_017436885.1 Clostridia bacterium
CCTTTCGCAGGTCCTCTGTTTCACGGAAGCGCAGTGTTGGCGGTATCGCCCTTTGAACGCTTACGCTCTTTCCTTCTTCCGTCAGCCTCTTTGCGGCTTTTGCCGCCTCACTTACCGTGCCCTCGTCATAAAGGACGAGCACGTCAACGTCAAGGCTTCTGCCGCGGCGGTCAAGCCCCTCAAGCAGGTCAAGGTAGATCGCAAAGCCGACTGCTCCCGCGCGCCTGCCCATTCGCCGCAGCAAGCGGTCGTAACGTCCGCCCGCAAGCACGCTCTCGTAAATGCCCGAAATAAATCCGCGGAATACTATTCCGTTATAATAGCTCATGTCGTTCAGAACGGAAAAATCAAAGCGCACCTTATCTGCGATGCCCGCATTTTCAAGGAGGGCTTTCAGCTCCGCAAGCTCGTTCATAGCGCTTCTTGCAGCATCGGAAACGCAAAGTGCGTCAAGCCGCAGAAGTACGCTGTCCATATCGCCGTAAAGCCTTGCCACCGTGCAGAGAGCGGTGGTGCACTCATTGCTCACTCCGTATTTTTGGCACAGCCTTTCAAGGTCGTGGGCGTTCTTTTCCGCGATAAGGACGGTCATTTCCTTCTTAAGCTGCTTATCGTCGGTGCTTTCGTCAAGCAGAGCCTCGATAATGCCGAGATGGGATATCTCGATAACGTGCTCGGGGCTGATAAGCTCAAGACTTGCCGCCGCAAGACTTATGACCTCGAAAATATCGTAGGCATCTATGTCGCCGATGCATTCAATGCCCGTTTGCATTATCTCCTTGAATTGGTGCGTGCTTCCCGAAACGCGGTACACGTTTTCGTTATAGCATACCTTTTGCTTACAGCCTGCCGCGTCCTCGCCGTTTTTAATAATGGAGAGGGTAACGTCGGGCTTCAATGCCATCAGCTTGCCGTTGGTGTCGTTGAAGGTTATTACCTTGTCGCTTACAAGGAAGTCCTTGTTGCGCAGGTAAAGGTCGTATTCCTCAAATTTGCTCATTTTAAAGGGAAGATAGCCGTAGCTCCTATACAGAGAACGCAACGTGTATACGGCTTTTTCCTCGCTTTTCAGTATATCAAAGTTCATTTTTGCCCCCTTCGGCTGTGCGCTCGATAACAATGTCGTAGCCGCCCTTGCCGTATTCAAGGCATTTGCTTACGCGGCTTATTGTGGCGGTGCTCATTCCCGTACCCGTGCATACGTCCACGTAGTTTGCGCCGCTTCGCAGCATTTTTGCCGCCTTCAGACGCTGGGAAATATCAATTATCTCCTTTACGGTGCATGCGTCCTCGAAAAACTTGTAGCACTCGTCCACGGTTTCAAGAGAAAGTATCGCCTCAAAAAGCTCGTCTACTTCCTTGGTTCGCAGTTGTTTCATATTGCCTCCGTCGCTCACTTTATCGCTTTAGCGCGATAAATTATTATAATTCCTAATTCTCCGTTTGTCAAGACCTTTGAGTAGATATTTCCACAAAAAATCTTTGAACTTTATTGACACCCTCGGCGCAAGATAATATAATTAAATTACAGTCGGCGTTATCGGAAGGGAGGGTGCGTAAATGGCAGAAAAAAACGAAAAAGGATCACGCGAGATGAGGCTTCTGAAGCAAGGCCGACTTGGACTTGTGAGAGTGATATTCAGCCGTCTCGGCATCATAACCCTCCTGTTCTTATTACAGGCGGCGCTGCTTGCCACGGCATTTATGTGGCTGGAGGAGGCAATCCACCTGTACGTCGGAGCAACTGCCGTGGTTACGGCTGTTGCGGTGCTGTTTTTGCTTAACGGCGATTCCGACCCATCGGCAAAAATAACGTGGCTCGTTATAATTATGGCACTTCCCATAATGGGAGCTCTGCTTTTTGCGTATACGAAAACAGAGGTGGGGCATCGCGCCCTGAAGGCACGCACCGATAAGCTGATAAAGGAAAGCAAGGGAATATTGCCTCTTTCCGCTGCCACCCTTGCGGATATGGAAAAAAACGCGCCCGATACGGTGCCCCTTGCTTCGTATCTGTACACCACGGGCGATTGGGTCAGCTATAACGATTCGAATGCAAGATATTTCTCCGACGGGGAAAGCAAGCACGGCGCAATGCTCGAAGCTTTGGAAAAAGCGGAAAAATTCATATTTTTGGAGTATTTCATCATCTCCGAGGGAGAGATGTGGGGAAGGACGCTGGAGATACTTGCACGCAAGGCAAAGGAGGGCGTGGAGGTGCGCGTGCTGTACGACGGCACCTGCCAATTTACCCGACTGACAGCCGACTATGCCTCCCGCCTTAATAAATTGGGTATAAAATGCAGGACCTTTTCTCCCCTTACGCCCTTCATTTCCACCCATTACAATTACCGCGACCATCGCAAGATAGCCGTGATCGACGGCAAGACAGCCTTCACGGGCGGCGTTAACCTTGCCGATGAATATATCAATATCAATTCCCGCTTCGGAAAATGGAAGGATGCGGCGGTAATGATAGAGGGCAACGCCGTAAACAGCTTCACCCTTATGTTTTTGCAAATGTGGGAAACGGGCGGAAAGGGAACCGTTGGCAAGGACTACTTCGTTTGGCAGGAAAAGCACGAGGGCGGCGGTTTTATTATCCCCTACGGCGACCACCCTCTGGATAACAACAAAACGGGCGAGCGCGTCTATATGGACAAACTGAACAGAGCGCGCGAATACGTATATATAATGACCCCGTATCTGATACTTGACGCAACGATGGAGACTGCCATCCGCTTTGCTGCAGAGCGCGGTGTGGACGTGCGCATTATTTTGCCGGGTATTCCCGATAAAAAGGGTGCATATGCTTTGGCAAAGACCCATTACGCCCCATTGCTTTCCTCGGGCGTGAAGATATACGAGTACGCCCCCGGCTTTATCCACTCCAAGGTGTTCCTTGCGGACGGCAAGGAGGCTGTGGTCGGCACCATAAATCTGGATTACCGCAGCTTTTATCACCATTTTGAGTGCGCGGCATATATGCGCAGCACCTCCTGCATCGAGGA
>JAFSCG010000100.1 GCA_017436885.1 Clostridia bacterium
GCCATTCGGTTCTGTCGCGGAGAATGATGGGAAGGTTATCAATGAGGACCTCCTCACCCTTTTTATCGGTTGCACCGATCTTTACGGTAATGGTGCAATGGATCTCGGAAGGAACGTTGTTTACGGTAGTTTCAGCGGGCTGATCGGTACCGCCGCCGCAAGATGCGAGTGCAAGCACCATCAAAGCGGAGAGCAGACCGGAAAGAAATCTTTTGATCATGTTAAAAATCCTCCAAAAGTTTTGTGATTAGATTATAATACATTTTCAAATATTTGTCAATAGAAACTAAACAAGCAAGCCTCAAATATTATCCGTTTCTTTGCCGTGCTTTTTCCATTCATCGGACACCTCGGGCACCCAGGCAACGCTTACGGGCTCGGTAACGCTCGTTACGGCGTGAATTCCCGTATAATCCTTCAGCTTGCCTTTGTCAAAGGAATCGTAATCAAAGTGAGCTGTACAGAACGCATTAAACTGCTTTGCCCCCCAATAATTGGTGATTCCCGCAAAAGTGTCCTTTGCAAAGGTGGTGGCAAAATAAGGATTGTAGGTGTAGATAGCCGGACGTGTGGTTGCGGCAAGAGGACGGTATACGAACTCTGCATCGCTGACAGGAAGCTGCATTGGGAAAACGCGATCCTCGGGCAAGGTGATAAGACCGACCTTGATAACGTTTTCCTTGGGGCATCCGGAATGGGCAACGCCGCCCGTTACGGTATCGTAAAGCACGATAACGTGGCAATCACATTTTTCGGTAGGCTCCGTACCCGCAATGAAGTATCCTTCCTCGCCTATACCGCCGTATGCAAGGCTTGCATCGTAACGGGGATCAAGATAGCACGCCTCGTCCATAAGCTTACCGCTGTACTTACAATAGGAAGCCTTAACAACGTTAACAGGCTGCTCGAAGGTCTTGCGCTCGGCAACGCCGTTTTCGATATCCTTGATTATATCCTCGTGTACAGCGGACATAACAAGGTCCCAAATTCTGTTTGCGGGGCTGTACCAGAGCTCGCTTGTCATTGTCTTGGGGGTCGCATAACCGTACCATACACCGCCAACGTAGTATGGCGTATAGCCCATGAACCAACGGTCCTTATCATCGTTGGAGGTACCGGTCTTACCCGCACAGTCGA
This sequence comes from Clostridia bacterium, assembly GCA_017436885.1. GTDB lineage: Bacteria > Bacillota > Clostridia > Oscillospirales > CAG-272 > RUG12395. Next base: position 1,138 of record JAFSCG010000100.1, read on the forward strand.
TCTTATTATCAAGGGATATCTTGGTGGAGGTACCCCAATCAACAACGTTTTCGAGGATCTTTGTCATTACGAAGGCAGTTTCCTCGCTGAACACCACTCTTGCCTCGTAATCATTGGAAAGGACCACGTTACCGTTTGAATCCGTAACCTCAAGATACGAGCGGCACTTACTTACAACGCCCCTGTTGGGGAACGCGGTATAGCAAGCAACCATATCACGAACCGTGGCACCGTTTGATAGCTGACCGAGACCGAGAGCAGCAAGGCCGCGGTCGGTGTAAGAGCTTCCGTCGTTATAATATGCAACGTCAACAAGCGTGGGAAGCTTGAACTTGTTTTGCATGTAATCGAAGGATTTATCGATAGTCAGCTTTGTAAGGGTCTTAAGAGAAACTGTGTTTTTTGAGGTTGCAAGTCCGTACTTTACGTTTACAAGCCCCTCATAAACGTAAGGAAGGTTATCGGGCCACGGATCGTCATTATCCTCGCCGAAATTAAGAGGAACGTCGTCCCATACCGTAGACCAAGTAACGATCTTTTCCTCAATGGAAGGTCCGTAGACCGCAAGTGGCTTAATGGACGATCCCGGAGGGCGCAGGGTCTGTGTTGCGTAATTCAGGATACGGTTTTCAGTTTTCTCGCCTCTGCCGCCGATAACGCCGAGCAGATCTCCCGTAAATGGGTCGATAACGCACATGGAGCATTCAGCCGCAACACCGCTTGTCTTTTCGGGGAAGTTGGCCTCGTTCTCCATTATTTTTTCCATCTTTGCCTGAACGTCGGGATCCATACAGGTGTAGATGTTCAGACAGCCGTAGTATATCATATTACTTGCGGCAAGACGTGTCATACCTTTCTTTTCAACGAGATCGTTAATGACGTCGGATATAACGGTGTCGGTATACCAGGAATTAGTTGCAATAGCATCGTTTGCGTTTTCGTTATATACGATAACGAGCTTTTCCTCGTTAACGATGATATCCTCGATCTCGTCATCTTCGTTATAAATGACCTCGATATCGGTATATGCTTCCTCGTATTCATCGAGGGTGATATATCCGAACTCAAGCATAAAGTCAAGGATGAGATTACGGCGATAAGCGTTGTTTTCGGGATGCTGAACAGGGTCATAACGAGTGGGGGCGTTGGTAATGGACGCAATAGCACAGCACTCGATAAGGGTAAGCTCGCTTACGTCCTTGGAAAAATATGTGTTCGCCGCCGCCTGAACGCCGATACAGCGCTGTGAGAGAGGAACAATGTTCAAGTAAAGCTCAAGTATCTCATCCTTGGTCTTCACTTTTTCCAGATTAAGCGCCATCAGCATTTCCTGAACCTTACGCTGAATGGTTACGTCGTCGTATTCGGTTACGTTCTTTATCAGCTGCTGGGTGATGGTGGAGCCGCCGCCCGTTGAATCGTCAAAGCCCAGAAAGAAGTTGGCAACCGCCTTGAAAGAACGTATCCAGTCCACACCCTTATGGTCATTGAAGCGCTTGTCCTCGATAGCAACGAAGGCATTCTTCAACGACTTCGGAATGCTGGACATAGGAGCCCAAAGGCTGTTCTGCTCGCCGTAAAGACGCTGATCCTCAAGCTCTATTGCCTCACCTATGCGATTTGTGCGGTCGGTGTAATCATAGTAATACAGCTTTGTGGTCTGGCTCGTTCCGCCGCTGACGAACAGAGATTCGTCAATGGTGGGGTCAATATAGTTTTTGATATAGACGGCAAAAGCAGTTCCGGCGATTATGCCTGTCAAAATTCCAATCAACAGAACTGTCAGCACAATATTGATCGCACCGGTAAGTATCTTCAAAAAGATCTTACCGACCAACTCAAAGGCATTCAGTATCTCGTCGCCCCAATTTATTCTTTTTTTTGCCGGTTTCAATTTAATGGGAGTGTGCTTCACGGTAACATCCTTTCACCGAGATCTGTGTACGTATATTATACACCGATTTTTTGAATAAAGTGTGAATATATGCAAACAATATTAAAAATTCCAAAAGAACGGAGAAAAATTATGAAAACAAAAGAATTTATTAATAAGCACCTTACCGATGGGCTGATAGGTGTGCTGTGCATCACCTTAGCGGTAATGGCAGCATTTATAATAGCAAAGACAAACGGAGTGGATCAAAAGGTCGACAGAGTATACTCTGCGGTTAACGCTATTATAGAAGATGGGGAAACTTTGTTTGACGAGGCACTGTTTGTAGTGCGCGAGAAGGACGGCAAGGTGGCGATATTCGACTACCGCACGGGCAAGGTCATCGAGGAGCTGAACGTGTACACATATTCCCTACCGCAAACGGACAGGACCTATCTGCAAAACGGTATTATGATATACACGGTAAGCGAGCTGATATCACTGATTGAAGATTATACGGGCTGATAGACGACAACAACGTTATCGTCACCAAGAAGTGACTTCAATTCAACGATAAGGTCTCTGCAAACGTCGGCGCCGTAATTTGAAAGTGCAACGTACCTTTTGGTGCTTGAATCATAAAAGAGCACACGACAGTTTCCGCAAAAGATACCGATGAGGTTTTCTGCTTTTTTTGCTTCAATCGAGCTCATTGACGGCACCTTCAAGCAAAGCTTATCGATTTTCCCTGCCTGCGGCTCCGCAGGCTTTTCTTTTGGCGCGGGGCTTTGCTGAGACTGCGCTCTTGCCATTCGCATCGCTTGCATGATCGCGGCGGAGCCGAAGGCACCTCCCATTGCGCGAGACGGCTCCGATCGCTCGATAGGTGCCGCTGAAGTGGTCGCAAGCTTTTGCGGGGCAACGGAACCGTTACGTTGTAGGGCTCTCAGCTCCTGAACAAGCAACTTTGGACTTTCGTCCTCGCGGGCTGAGAGAGTTCCGCTTACTGCAACCGCATTATCGAGCAAGATCTCATCACAATATTTAGCAAATACCTTCGGGAAAAGAAGAATCTCGATCTCGGCAAAGCGGTCCTCCAAGGTAACGAATGCCATAACGTCGCCGTTTTTGGTATTCTTCTTGGTTATCTTACGAACGGAACCTATCACCGTGATCTTTTTTCCGTCAAAGCTGTCGCCATCGCTATCATCGCCGGAAGAAACGATCTCCGACAGATCGGTGTGAGGAACAGAACCCGCATCGTCCGAATAATCGTCAAGCATATGGCCGGAGAAATACATTCCCGCGCTCTCCTTCTCCATAATAAGCATATCCTTCATAGAGAATTCATCAAGCTCGGGGTATTCGAATCCCCCAACGTCCATCCCGTCCGTAGAACTGAACAGATCAAGCTGTCCGGACAGGTTGCGGCGCATCTTTTCATTCTGCATATCAAGCTGCATTTCATAGGTTGCCATCAACCTGCTGCGATATACGCCCAGACCGTCAAATGCTCCGCATTTAATAAGCATCTCCAATTGCTTTTTATTTACTCCGTATTCCGACATACGAGAAATAAAATCCGCAAAGGACGCAAATGGTTTTCTGCTTCTCTCGCGAACGATATCTCTTGCAAACTGAGCACCTATTCCTTTTACAGCAAGCAGTCCAAAGCGAATATTATCGCCGAACACGCCAAAGGTTACGTCGCTTTCATTAATGTCGGGCGCAAGAACCTTTATGCCGTACTTTCCGCATTCGGCAATATATGCGGCTGTTGAGGTAAAATCGCCAAGCACAGACGAAAGAAGGGCCGCCATATAAAAACGAGTATAATGGGCTTTGAGGTACGCAGTTCTGTAGGAGATCACGGCATAAGCGGCAGCATGACTTTTATTGAAGGCATACTTTGCGAAATTAGCCATCTCGGAATAAATACTCCTAGCCTTATCCGCTTCTATACCTCGTTTAACTGCCTCGCAAACGAACCGCTCTCCCTCGGCCTCCATAACGTCAAGCTTCTTTTTTGCCATAGCACGGCGAACGATATCAGCCTGTCCGTACGTATAACCCGCAAGAGCGCGGAAGATCTGCATTACCTGCTCCTGATAAACTATACAACCGTGGGTAACTCCGATTATATCCTTAAGTTCAGGCACAGTATATCTGACCTTTTCGGGATGATGGCGGCAGTCGATGTATCTGGGGATCGACTCCATAGGTCCGGGACGATAAAGAGCAATGGATGCTATAACGTCGTCGATGGAATCGGGCTGCAAGCGCATCAGCGTTTGGCGCATTCCTGCTGATTCCAGTTGGAATATACCCGCAGTATGACCTGCCGAGATCAGCTTATAGGTCTTTTTATCATTAAAAGGAACGGAAGCGAGATCAAAATCAGGATACTCCTTTTTTATAAGCTTTTCCGCCGCGTCCATTATGGTTACGAAACGAAGACCGAGGAAATCGATCTTAACAAGACCTAAGGCCTCAACGGTCGTCATTTCGTACTGCGTTACGGTGGTATCACCGTTTTTCGCTACCGGGATATAATCTGTAAGCGGCTTATCGGTAATAACAACGCCGGCGGCGTGAGTGGACGCGTGGCGCGGCATACCCTCAAGAGCGGAAGCAATATCAATAAGCTGCTTTATCTGCGGTGAGGATCTGTAAAGCTTTGAAAACTCTGCCGTTTCCATTGCGTCGGCAATCGTAGCATTGTATCCCCTCGGAACAGCTTTGGCAACCGTATCGCAATCCGAATAAGGCAGACCGAGCGCACGTCCAACGTCGCGTATTGCGCCTCTTGCCGCAAGAGTATCAAAAGCAATGATCTGGGAAACGTGATCCGCACCGTATTTATCGGTGACGTAGCGAATGACCTCTTCACGGCGGATCTGACAAATATCAATATCAAAATCGGGCATGGTTACGCGTTCGGGATTAAGGAAACGCTCAAAAAGCAGGCTGTAAACAAGCGGGTCAACGTCAGTAATTCCTATCAGATAGGACACAAGACTGCCCGCACCGGAGCCACGTCCGGGGCCAACGGGAATTCCATTGACCTTTGCCCAGGTCACAAAATCGCGAACAATGAGGAAGTACTCGCAAAAACCCATACTCTCGATGATGGAAAGCTCGTGGTCTATCCTTTCAAGGTACTCCTCCTTGGTGTGCTTGGAATAATCAATATGAGAAGCCGCTTCCCTCTTTTTCAATCCGTTTTCGGCGTAATGTCGCAAAAGCACGGAAGGCTTAGTGCCTTTTGTGTCAAAGGTGGGAAGCTTAAGGTCTCCGAATTCAAAATCAAAATTACAAGCATCGGCGATCTTGACAGTGTTTTGCAAGGCACCGGGATAACCGGAGAAAAGCCTTTGCATCTCGTCGCCGCTCTTGAAGTAGAATTCGTCGGTCTCAAAACCAAGAGGACGTCCGTCGCTGATTACGTTGCCTGTCTGAATGCAGGTAAGGATAGCTTGGGTATAAGCATCCTTCCTTTCAAGGTAATGCACGTCGTTGGTGCAAACAAGAGGAATTCCCGTTTTTGCGGAAATATCAGCAATGGCAGAATTAACAGCTGCCTGCTCCTCTATTCTATGGTCCTGAATTTCCAAATAAAAGCCATCTGGACCGTATATATCCCGCATAAGAAGAGCGTACCTTTCGGCCTCTTCAAAGTTTCCCGCAGTGATCTGCGTTGGAATATATCCTGCAAGACAGGCCGAGAGAGCAATAAGACCCTCGTTATACTTTTTCAGCATTTCAAGATCAGTGCGAGGCTTTGAATAAAAGCCTTCAGTGTAAGCGTCACTGACTATCCTGCAAAGGTTTTTGTATCCCTCCGCATTTTTGCACAGCAAAACAAGATGGTTGCCGGATATGTCTCTGCGTCCATCCTTATCCTTGCGTGATCTGGGTGCAACGTAAACCTCGCAGCCGATGATAGGCTTAATTCCCTCTTCCTTGCAGGCCTTATAAAAAGCTACGGCCCCAAAAAGCGCACCGTGATCTGTAATAGCGCAAGCGCGCTGTCCAAGCTCCTTTGCCTTGCGCGGTATATCCTTAACTCTGCAAGCGCCGTCAAGCAAACTGTATTCACTGTGCAAATGTAGATGTACGAACTCCTGCATGACGGCTCCTTTCTATTTTTTGATCTTATTTCGCCTCTTTGCATCGTCTTCAAGGATCATTTTAATCTTATCGAGACGATGGTATAGGCCGGATTTTGATACGGGTGGATTATGCATTGCGGCAAGCTGAGCAAGTGAGCTGTCCTCGTATTTACTGCGCAGTTTTGCGGTTTCGGCGAGCTCGGGCGGTAATACCGACAGGCGATCCTCGTCCCGCGCCTCGTTTATAAGCTCAACAAGCTGCATTGAGGAGCTGACCGTTTTTGAGATATTGCTGGTAATACAATTTGCCGAACGGTTAGCATACTCACGGGTCTGCTTATCTATACCGGCGTTTATAAAATCAAAATACGCTGAATTGGCACCAACTGTTCCAAGCATATCCTCAATTGACTGACGGCGCTTAATGTAAAGATAGCTTTTACCACGGCGCTCACCCACCGAGAACGCAACTCCGCACTCCTCCGCTATCTCTTTTGCGGCAAGGCAGGCCTTGTCACTCGTCGGGGATAACTGAAGATAAGATTCCTTTTCAGGGGAATTCATACTGCCAACAGCCAAAAAAACACCCCTGAGCATAGTCGATGCACAATCGCCGCACTTCACCCGCGTTCTAAATTGGTCAAGCTCCTCAAGCATAATACGAGCGGACTTGGAGTTAAAGCCGAAACGAAGCTTGCCTCGGTAAGCGCCGAGAAGCTTAGGCTCGCGAGTGAATTGTTCTCTGATGAGCCTGCAAGCAAGTTCACCGACACAAGGCGGGACAGAGAGAACAACGTCGCCGTTCTCAAGCCTTTCAGCCGCAAACAGCAGACCAAACACAAGGGCCCTTCTGCAGCACTGACGTTTTACTTCTATGGACGAAAGCTCAGTTTTTAAAAGCTCGCTTTGGCTTTGTGAGCTATTCAAGGTACTCGACCTCTCTTTCGATGTCAAGACCGTATTTTTCCTTAACGACCGATCTTACAAGTTCGGAAAGAGCCATAACGTCAGCACAGCTTGCGTTATCGTAATTGATAAGAAAACCGGCGTGCTTCTCCGAGATCATCGCACCGCCGACCCGCGTTCCTTTGAGGCCGCAATCGTCAATAAGCTTTGCGGTAAAATGACCTTCACAGCGCTTGAAAAAGCTGCCTGCGCTGGGATATTCAAGGGGCTGCTTTTCCTTTCTTGCGCTTATCAGCTCATCCATTTTAGCGCCGATAGCTTCCCTATCGCCTTTACAAAGTCTTAACCTGCAGGAAAGAACGGTAAGGCTGTCATTATCGTGGAAAATGCTCTGCCTGTAGCCGAAATTACATTCCTCTGCTGCATATTCTTTAACGGTATTGGTAACCGAATTATAAGCGGTAACCGATAAAAGAACGTCGCTTATCTGACCTCCGTAAGCCCCTGCATTCATGTAGCAAGCGCCACCGACGGAACCCGGAATACCGTAAAGGAACTCTGCCCCCGTAAGACCCGCATTGAGCGCGGCACGGGCAAGTGCGTTGAGAGAAGCACCGCATTCGGCAACTATCTCGTCTTCATACACGGAGATGCCGCAAAGCTTTTCGGTTCTTATTATAACGCCGTCGTATCCTTCGTCGGAGCACACCACGTTGGAGGCGTGCCCAAGCACCGCATGACGAATGCCGCGAAAAGCACATATTTCAACGGCGGCGCAAAGCTGTTCAGCTGTCTCGGGGAATACGGCAACTGCCGCCTTACCGCCTACACGCATGGTGGTGTGGGCGGCAAGGTCATAATTTTCTTCTATAACGCATTCGGGATATTTTTCGGAAAACGTGCAGACAAAAGTCTCGGTTAAGCTGATCATACTACCTCAAGCGAGAATGAATTTTTTATAGGTCTTCTTACCCTTTCTGATAACGATGCCGTCCTTAAGATCGTCGGCAGTAAGGACCGCATCAAAACGCTCGATCTTATTATCGGCGCAGAATATACCTCCCTGCTGGATAAGACGCTTTGCCTCGCCCTTAGAGGGAGCCATTGCGCCGAGAACGAGAAGCTCTGCGACCTGAACGGTTCCGTCAGCAGTAAGAGCAGATGCGGGAACCTCGACGGTAGGCATGTTAGCACCCTCGCCTGCGCCGCCGAATACGCTTTTTGCGGCTTCGAGAGCCTTGGATGCTTCCTCCTCGCCATGTACGAGCTTGGTCATCTCAAATGCAAGCTTCTCCTTTGCGCGGTTAAGCTCGCCGCCCTCGAGCTTCTCGTACTCAGCGATCTCCTCAAGAGGCATAAAGGTAAGCATCTTCATGCACTTGATAACGTCGGGGTCGCCAACGTTGCGCCAGTACTGGAAGAAATCGTAGGGAGAGGTCTTCTCGGGATCGAGCCATACGGCGTTGCCTGCGGTCTTACCCATCTTGTTACCGTGGGAGTCGGTAAGAAGGGTTATAGTCATAGCATATGCATCCTTGCCCAGCTTCTTGCGCACAAGCTCGGTTCCACCAAGCATATTGGACCACTGATCGTCGCCGCCAAACTGCATATTGCAGTTGTAATTCTTAAAGAGGTGGTAGAAATCGTAGCTCTGCATGATCATGTAGTTGAACTCAAGGAAGCTGAGACCCTTCTCCATTCTTTGCTTGTAGCACTCGGCGCGAAGCATGTTATTTACGGAGAAGCATGCACCGACCTCGCGGAGCAGATCGACGTAATTGAGGTTAAGGAGCCAATCTGCGTTATTTACCATAATGGCCTTGCCCTCACCAAAGTCGATGAACTTCTCCATCTGACGCTTGAAGCACTGGGCGTTATGGTCGATATCCTCGCGGGTGAGCATCTTTCTCATATCGGTTCTGCCGGAGGGGTCGCCGATCATGGTGGTGCCGCCGCCGATAAGTGCAACGGGACGGTTACCCGCCATCTGCAAACGTTTCATCATGGTAAGTGCCATAAAATGACCGGCGGTAAGGCTGTCTGCGGTACAGTCAAAGCCGATGTAGAAGGTTGCCTTTCCCTCGTTGATAAGTTCTCTGATCTCGGGCTCGTCGGTTACCTGTGCAATGAGTCCGCGGGCCTGAAGTTCTTCATAGATTTTCATTTTATTATCCTTTCAAAGTGAATATTATATTTCATTTTCAGCACAAAGCAGGTCCATTGCGGCCTTGCGCTGTGCATCTGTAACGTTGATTCCGCCAAGTATCCTTGACAGCTCGCTTACGCGCTCATCCCCCTCTATTTCGCGGACGGAAGAACTGTACCTATCGTCCTCCAGCACCTTTGAAACAAGGAGGTGAGATGCCGCAAGGGAAGCTATCTGTGCGGAGTGAGTAACGCAGAATACCTGCGAGGTCTCGGCTGCATTTTTCAGCTTTATTCCGATCTTTCGAGCCGTCTTACCCGAAACACCGGCGTCGATCTCGTCAAAGATAACGGTCCCAACGCCGTCTGCCTCCGCAAAAACACTCTTGATTGCAAGCATAACGCGGGAAAGCTCGCCGCCCGACGCTATCTTGGAAAGAGGCGAGGGTGCTTCCCCACCCGAGCCCGCAAGCATGAAGCGAACGTCGTCGCTTCCGTCGCTTGTCAGCGCATCGTCGCCATTTCGGGGATCGACAAACACGGTAAAACGTACGTTTGGCATGTCAAGGAACGCAAGCTCCGTGCATATACGGGAGCTTAATTCATCTGCAGCTTTTTTTCTTGCAGCGGAAAGAACCGCTCCTTTCTCGGAGCAAAGCTTTTTTGCCGCCGAAAGCTCCTTTTCAAGCATTTCAATATCGCCTTCGGAGTGTTCCAGCCGTTCAAGGCGGGTCTTCGTCTCGTCATACAGAGCAATAAGCCCCTCCGTATCTCTGCGATACTTCTTTTGCAGACGCTCGATCTTGTCAAGACGGGATTCAAGCCGAGTGAGAAGCTCGGTGGGATCACCGTCGTAAGAGCCCGCAAGAGAAAGTGCAGTATCAGCAACGTCCTCGATCTCGTACTTTACGCTTTCAAGCCTTTCGGCAAGCTTGGAATACTCCTCGGAAACCGAAGAAAGAGAATTGAGAGCGGCAACGCTTCGGTCGAGCAGATAAACGGCGTTTACCTTATCTCCGCCCTTTATGGCGCGGTAGACAAGACCCGATTGCTTTTCTATCTTTTCCGCATTCTGAAGTATCTTTCTTTCCTCGAGGAGCTTTTCCTCCTCGCCGAGCTTCAGCTTTGCGGAGCCGATGTCGTTCAATCTGTAGGTAAGCACGTCCTGCTCTTCGGCATCCTTTTCCATTTGTATCTTCAGCGCGGCAAGCTCGGATCTTTTTTTCGAATACTGCTCGTACGCGGCTCTGTAATCCGCAAGCACTTCGGTAGCACCGGCATATTTATCAAGGAGGGCAAGATGACATTTTTCATCAAGCAGAGCCCAGTTATCCTGCTGCCCGTGAATGTTGATAAGGCGCGACGCGATATCCCTGAACACCGCAAGGGGTACTTGCTTTCCGTTTACTCTGCAGGCAGAGCGACCGTCGGAGGTAAGAGTGCGGTTTAGCATTATCTCCCCGTCCTCAACGGAAATGCCCGCCTCGCCAAGTGCGTCGCATACGGACGCGCCAACGTCGGCAAAGAAGCCCGACACAAGCGCCCTTTCCTCGCCGCGTCTCACAAAGCTCTTATCGGAACGAGAGCCGCAAAGCAGACCAATACTGTCAATTATTATGGATTTTCCCGCACCCGTTTCACCCGTTAAAGCAGTAAATCCGGGGGAGAAATTTATATCGCAGCTTTTTATTACTGCCATATTCTCAATATGAAGTGAACAAAGCATTTGATGCTCCTCCGTCGGATCAGTTGGTCTCCCTTATCAATCTGCGGATATCGGAACCCACAGCCTGCGCGCTTTCGGGGTCGCGAGTTACGATAATAATGGCATCATCCCCCGCAACGCATCCGAGAACGTTGGGATCATCTATGCTGTCGATAGCGGCGGCAATAGCCTGAGCCATACCCGGGAAGGTCTTTATGATTATTTGGTTCATTGCCCAGTCTATCTTGGTTATAGATTCGGAAAGAGCACTTTTAAAGCGGAGATTGGCACCCTCGGGATTTTTGGGCAGAACGTATTTATACGTTCCCCTCGGAGTCATTATCTTCGACAGCTTCAGCTCCCTTATATCGCGGCTGATGGTAGCCTGCGTTACCTCGTAACCGAGATTATATAATAAGGAGATAAGCTCCTCCTGAGTTTCAATGGTGTATTTCCCTACCATCTCAAGGATCTTTTCTTGTCTTTCGTTTTTCATGTTATCTCCTTGTTCAGTTTATCTTATCTCTGAGCACAGAGAAGAATTTATTATCCTTAAGCTTTATCATTCTTGCGCTTTTTTCTGCCCCCGTGCAAATTACCTTTCCACCGTAAGGCAGAGGAACGTTTATCATTCCGTCAACACTCAAAAGCGCATGATCGTCGCGGTCAAACACGTTCTCAATGGTAATTGCGTTATTGCCCGAAAAAACAAGGGGCTTTGCGGCAGGGCTTACAGAGCAGATGGGAACGATGTTTATGCAACGCAAAACGGGATCAAGCACGGGACCGCCGGCTGCAAGAGCATAGGCGGTTGAACCTGTGGGAGTGGCAATTACCATACCGTCGCCCCTGCAATCAAGCACGCTTGCCGAATCACAGTAGAGCGAAAGATCAACGCAACGCATTCCCGTTGCGTGCTTTACGACCGCGTCGTTTAAGGCATTCTCGCTTAAAACGGTACGCTTGCCGTTTATCTCCGTTTCAACACGGAGAGTCATGCGCTCCTCAATGCGGTAATCACCGCTGGCAAGGCGCGAGAGCATGGAATATTCGTCGGGCTCCAGCTCTGCCATATAGCCCTTCCTGCCAAGGTTGATACCGATCATGGGACAGCCCGTGGGAATTGCGTAAACGGCGGCATTCAATATCGTACCGTCGCCGCCGATCAGAACTGCGGCGTCGGCACCGCGGAACAGCTCACGCATATCGGTATACAGAGCCACGCGTGGATCGCATGCATCCGCAAACGCATCCGAGGTCCTGACACCGAAGCCCTCGGAAAGCAGATAGGACATTACCTCTCCGAAAAGGCGAAGTTCCTTATCCTTATAGGCGTTAGTCAGAAGAACTACGTTTTTGATCTTATTTTCCATGGTTACCTCGCGTCGTGATAAACAAGATGGCGCAGGCCTGCCTTGTCGTAGATTTTGCTCTCTCCACCTGCCTTGACGTAAAGCCCGAAAAATTCAACGTTGCCATCGCCCCCCTCAATGGGAGAGCGGGTGAAGTTCAGGGGCAAAAGTCCGCATGGCTCGAGAGCGTCGTATATTCTGTAAAGAGCGCGAAGATGCTTATCAAGCCCCTTTACAACGCCCTTTGACACACTTTTTGCATCCAATTCAAACTGCGGCTTTATAAGAGCGATAACCATGCCGCCTTCCTTCAGCAGCGGCGGAATGGCTGGCAGGATGTACGTTTGCGAGATAAACGAAACGTCCATAACGCACAGATCATATTCGCCGCCGACGTCCTCGGGGGTTATATATCTTGCATTGCAGCCCTCAAAGGAGGTTACCCTCGGGTCCAGAGCAATGGAGGGAGCAAGCTGACCTCGACCGCAATCCACACAAGTAACGCATGAAGCGCCCTTGCGAAGCAAGCAGTCGGTAAAGCCGCCGGTGGAAGCGCCGATATCAATGCACTTAAGCCCTGTTGGGTCGACGCCGAAATCCTTCAAAGCCCCTAAAAGCTTTAACGCCCCGCGGGAAACAAAGGTCTCGCCCATGCTGACGATGCTTAACTGTGCATCGTCCGGCAGCTCGGCTCCGCTTTTTTTAACGGGAGCACCGTTATAATACACACAGCCCGCTTCAATAAGCCGCTGCGCCTTGTTTCTGCTTTCGGCATATCCGAGAGCCGTCAGAAGTACGTCGGCACGCATCAGTACTCTCTCTCCAGCAAATAATCGCAAAGTCCGCAAAGAAATTCCTTATCCTCGTATTCGGCAATGTGATCCTTTGCCTCGTCGGATAACTTTTTTGCCATCTTCTTCGCTTCATCGGCAGTCATAAACGAAAGGAAGGTTGCAAGACCTCGTCTTGAATCGCTTCCCTCCTCTGCGGCATCAAGCAGGTCGTCCTCGATCTGAAACGCAAGTCCGAGCTTTTCGGCAAAGGAAGCAACGGAGGAATAAAGAAACTCGTCTGTATGGTCAATACCTGCGGAAAAAGCACCGAGAACAGCGGAGGCGCGCATAAGCCTTCCCGTTTTCAAGCTCTGGAGCGTGAGCAGTTCATTATACTCAATATCCTTTGTTTCGGATGCAATATCAAGCATCTGTCCCGAGGCAATACCTCCAACACCGCCCGCATCGCAAAGCACACCAACGGCACCGCGGCAGTCAACTACCTGATTTTTAAGTATTGCGTCAAAAGCAAGGCAAATGAGGGCATCGCCGCAAAGAAGTGCCGTGGACTGTGAGTATTTCTTGTGACAGGAGGGCTTTCCCCTGCGAATATCGTCGTTATCAAGCTCGGGCATATCGTCGTGAACAAGACTGGAAGCGTGCATCAATTCAAGTGCGCACGCATACGGAAGCGCCTCGTATATATCGGCTCCGAGCATTTTGCAGACCTCAAGGCAAATCACACCCCGTATACGCTTTCCGCCGCCAAGCACGGAATACTTCATTGCTTCCACAAGCTCAGGGCTGTAATTATCAAGATCGGACAGTATATCGGAAAGCGCCTCTTCGATTATGGCGGCATCCGCCTTTATGCGAGCCGCAACGTCTTCTCTATTCATCTTTATCTCCATCGGTAAGCTCGATGATCTTCTTTTCCGCCGCGTCAAGCTCCTCGGAGCATTGCCTTACAAGGGAAACTCCCTCCTCGAAAAGCGCAAGGGAGTCGGAAAGAGGTGCTTTGCCGTTTTCAAGATCGCGCACGATCTTGTCAAGACGTGCAACAGCCTCCTCAAAGCTCATTTTTTTATCTGACATATCAGTTATCTCCGTTGAATTGCTTAATATTTTCTATCTCGGCATCGGCAATTCCGTCGCCGAAGCGAAGGGAGAGCCGCTGTCCGATGCTGACGTCCTTCACCGATTGTACGGCGCGTCCGTCGGTATCAGAGGCAAAAACGTATCCCCTGTCAAGAACGTTCAATGGGCTCATTGCGTTAAGACCCGAAGCAAGAGTAAGAAGCGAGCTCTTTTTCTGGGTCCGGATCGCGTTCATTCTGCTGATAAGGAGCTGTTTTTTGCCGTCAAGCTCCGACCTTCGCCGCTCGATGCTCACAAGAGGTGAGCGCATAACTCCACGTGAAGCTATGGAATCAACGTACAGACGCATATCGGAAATGCGCGAAAGCAGCGCGTTTTTCATTCTTGCATCCAAAGTATTGACGAGCGAAACGTATTCAGCCCTGTCGGGCACCGCAAGCTCCGCCGCGGCACTGGGGGTGGGGGCGCGAACGTCGGCGGCAAAATCGCAGAGAGTAAAATCCGTTTCGTGACCTACGGCACTTATCACGGGAACGGGGCAAGCCGCAATATCGCGCACCAGCATTTCGTCGTTGAACGCCCAGAGATCCTCGATAGATCCGCCGCCGCGTCCAATTATTATCGAATCGACGCATCCCTTTTCCGCCATCAGACGAAGGGCACGCCTCAGCTCCGTGGGAGCCTCTACACCCTGAACCGACGCGCCGCAGAAAACGATCTCCGTCATAGGCCAGCGACGGGTAAGAACGGATATGATATCCCTTACAGCCGCTCCCGTTCTGGAGGTAATAACTCCGACCCTGCGGGGAAACCGCGGCAAGGGTCTTTTCCGACCCTCATCAAAAAGCCCCTCGGCTTCAAGCTGTTTTTTCAATCTCTCGTACTGCTGCCAAAGAGAGCCCGCACCGTCGCGCACAAGGCGTGTACAGTAAAGCTGATACTGCCCGCCTTGGGGATAGACGCTTATACGCCCGTAGGCTTTAACCGCCTCGCCGTCCTTAGGCTCAAAATCAAGGGTAGCGGCGGCAGAACGAAACATGACAGCCTTAATTTGCGCGCCCTCGTCCTTAAGGGAAAAATACAAATGACCGCTGGCGTAATGTGCCTTGAAGTTTGATATCTCGCCGCTTACGGCAGCAAAGGAAAGCACCTCGTCGCTGTCAACGAGCTGTTTTATATATGCGGTTATCTCGCTGACTGTTAAGGTGGTGTCCATTTCTTCACTTCCGTTCAAAGGCTTCTTTTGCGAGGAATGCGGTGCCGACCGCGTTATCCGCAGATAACACGGGAGGCGCAAAATAAATGTTTGGAATATCCGAAAGCCGCTCCTTGATTATGGAGTTGCTCATAACTCCGCCGGAGCAGATAACGGGCATATCGCCGTATTTTTCAAGCTGTGCATCAATAACCTTATGCAGGGAGCGAGAGATAAATTCAAGACACATACGGCTGACCTTGTTTTTATCGCCGCTGCTTGCATACTCGCGCTGAAGCATATTTTCAAGCCCCGAAAGGTTAAAATAAGTATCTTTTATGCTGATCTTCATGGAAGGGCACTTTTCGTTATAAGCGAGTGCGGCCTTTTCGATATGAGGACCGCAGGGGAAAGGAAAACCGAGCATAACGCCCGTTCTGTCCACAGCCTGACCAGCGCACAGATCGGCAGTTCCTCCCGTAATATCGCAGTCAAAGCCCATCTCTCCCTTTTTGCAAAGGAGCATTTCCGTAGTGCCGCCTGAGATATGCAGGGCGGTAAACTCCCCTTCAAACACGTCAACACCCGCGCCCGCAAACGCCGCACGAATGTGCCCGCATTGGTGGGAAAATCGAAACAGAGGAGCGTTTACTGCGGCAGAGAACGCCGCGGCGGCGGAAACACCCGCAAGGAAGCAAGGCATATAGGAACCCTCTTTATTGCGCGGCTTTGCGGAAACGCCAACGGCAAGCACTTCCCTGCCTCCAAGCATTTCCTTAAAACGCAAAAAAGCATCCGGCAAATTTTTGGTATGCTCAAAAAGCGCCGCTTGCTGACGCAGACCGAGCTCACCTTCCTTTACCGGAAGAGGTATTTTAATATTGGCAAGAATATTGCTCTCTCGGTCAACGGCCGCAACAGATGTCGTGTAATTGCTTGTGTCAATGCCGACAAAAATGCCGCCCATCTTAAGCCTCACAGCCGTTTGCCTTTGCAAGGGTGTTCAGCAGACCGTTTACAAAGGAGGCGGCACCGTCCTCTGCATACTGCTTGCAAAGCTCGACGGCCTCGTTAATAGCAATGCTGTACGGAAGCTTAGGTTCCGCATAAATAAGCTCGAAAACCGCGAGACGGAGCACCGCAAGGCTTACCTTGGATATTCTGTCCACCTTCCAACCGGAGGAGTATTTTTCGATCTCCTCATCAATGCGCTGAAGATTGGAGCAAATACCGAAATAGCATGAATCGATATAATCGTCTACGGGAATATCACGCTCTTCTCTTGCGGTAGCAATGATATCATTTACGTTTTCGTCGCTTGAATGGAATCCAAGCTCGTATATAAGACCGACAACAGCCTCTCTTGCACTTCTTCTGCTAAGCATATGTTTTGTCACCTTTTACGCATAGTTTTTCATTTTATTTGATTATACTAAATAAATATGCAAAAGTCAATTGTGACCGCATATAAATATAAAAAAATATATATAAA
>JAFSCG010000101.1 GCA_017436885.1 Clostridia bacterium
ATACGCTCGGGCTGCATGGGCACTTCAAGGGCGTGTCCGTAATAGCGCCATGCAAAGTCGAGCAGTTTGTCATATCGTATAGGCTTATCCTCGTAGGGATATGCAAGAATGATGGCTGTGAATTCCGTGCGGGGTCTTCCCTCTCCCTGATATGCCTCGCCCCAGAAATGGCGCTGAAGGGTCTTGGGCTTTTCCTCCTCGGGATATATCACAACGTGGCGTTCAACATCGCCGTCCTTATAAAGTGAGCAGGCAGTATCCTCACCCGCCTCTGCCATAAGAGCCACGGAGGCGTCGGGCGTTGCGGAAAAGGTGCAGGACGGAATGGTAACTCTGTGCCAGGCAAAGGACCAAGGGGTGCCGTCCTCTGCGCGGTCGCCCACGTATTCGGGTGTGCTTCCCCAGCCGTTGCCGTTGTAGCTGACAGAAGGAACCATCGTAAAGGTGGGAAGCTTGCAGGTGGTAAGCTCCATGCGCATATTTACGGTGGGCTTTGCAACGGTGCGCTTCCAGAAAAACGCAATATCCGAAAGTCGCGTAAAGCTGTCCGTCGCTCCCTCGCAGGGCACCACGTTTGCTACGGTAACACCGCCTACCTTTACGGCATTCACGCCGCCGCAAAGCACTATATCAACACTCATAACATCCTCCGAGTTATAATTTCTGTATCTGCATTATATCAAACAACGCAAATACCGCATAGCAAAAAGGTAAGATTATACGGTCAAAAAGTAATGCAAGCATATTACACGCAAAACGCGTGTGATATGCTTGCATTTATTATTTAAAGTTTTCCAAAAGCCAAAGGGCAACACCATCACGGTCATTGGACGGAATGACCGCCGTTGCGATCCTTTTCAGATCGTGGTGTGCGTTTTCCACCGCGTAGCATTCGTCGCATATCTCAAACATCGGAATATCGTTTACCCCGTCGCCAAAGCACACAACGCGCTCGCATCCAAGCAAACGCTTCAGTGCCTTTACCCCTTCTGCCTTACTCACGTCGGGCGGTTGCACCTCCAGCCATTGGTCTCCGCTGTAAATATCAACGTGATAAATGCACTCAAAGCGTCCCCTCAACAAGCAGTACAGCGGGTAAAGCTTTTCAGGAGTGTCAATACATGAAAAATGGAATATCTCTCCTCTGTAAAGCTCGCTCGTATCCGAAACGGGAGCATCGCGCACGTCGCCTTTGCGAGTTTTATTGAACCGCTTACATCCCTCGCTTTGCAAGCGAGCAACGTACGAAAAGCGCTCCTTGCCCTCCACAAATGCATATACTATCGGGTATACACCATGCTCCATTACCGTGTTGAGGATATATCGGCTTTCTTCTTCCGTGAAATGCTTTTCCAAAAGCCTTTTGCCCGTGCCGTTTTCAATTATAAACGCCCCGTTATATACTATCGCAGGAATGGATGAAGCAAGTCCGCCTGTAACCTTCGCGGCGGTAACGTAGGAGCGCGCGGTTGCGTAGGAGAATAACATACCGCGTTTTGTTAAGCTATTGATGATCTCAACGGTCCGTGCGGACAGAGCCTGACTGCCGTTAAGCAGAGTTCCGTCAAGGTCGGATATATACAGAGTTTTTTGCACGTTCACACTCCCATATAAGCGTTGGTATATTCCATGATAGCTTCAAGATATTCCGCTCCGGGAATAACGCCCTTCTCAATGGCGGAGATTATGTCCTTTACCGTAACGATGGAATGGATCTTCACACCGTATTCGCGCTCTATCTCGTGAGTAGCGGTAAGGGCGGAAAAACCGCTTTTTTCCATTCTGTCCACGGAAATTACGATATCCGTGGGGTACTTGCCGAAATGGTGCTTGATCTGATCCAGGGTGGTACGCAGCGTATTTCCCGTGGTATAGGAATCGTTGATAAGGGTCATGCTCTCGGGATGGTCGCCATCGCTTTCAAGGGCTATATCTATGCAGTAATTGGAATCAAAGCCATAACGGTCATAGAGCATCATTCCCGTGGAAACGACGATGGGGATCTCGCGGGTCGCGTTCCAAACGCTGGGGTCTGCATTGCCTATAAGGCGGTTGCCCTCGATGGAATTGTGGCGTATGCATTCCGCATAAAACTCACCGAGCTTGGATATCTGACTTCCCGAGCGATAATAACCGCTATGTATAAGGTACGGAGAAACCCTGCCGCAATGCAGCACGTATTCGCCGAAGCGAAGCATGCCGTTGTCCATCATAAAACGGATAAACCTCTCCTTGTAGCTGAGCACGTCCAAGCGGTAATTGAACAGCTCGTCGATAGTAATGCCAAAATAGCGCGCAATGACCGGCAGCATGGAAACGTCGGGTGCGGAAAATCCGTTTTCCCATTTTGACACAGACTGCGAGGATACCCCCAACGCCTCCGCCAGCTGCTGCTGAGTCAGATTTTTGTTTCTTCGCATGGTCCTTATCCTGTTCCCTATCTGCTTCATACCGTCCCCCCACGCTTATTTTCACCTATATTCTACCACATTTACCACAGTATTCAATACATCAAACGGAAAGTTTTTCGCAACCGAGGGGAGAGCAAGCGCCGAGAAAAGCCGTAATACCGCATAAAAACGAGTTCATCTTTTGGCGGGCACTAAAAAAGGGCCGTCTCAACTTCTCGCTTGAGACAGCCCCCAACAAGCTACGTTATGTTATAATCCTACACGTTTAATGAAAAGGCTCGTGTCCTCCGCCTTGGCTTCCTCAAGACTTCCGCTGGCCTTGACCTCTTGTCTTGCCATTTTTGCAACCTTGGGGTCAAAAAGCATAAACCAACGCCTGACCTGACACACAGGCATAAGCCAACGGTGCTTTTCAAGTATCGGATAATACCGCTTAAGCATATCGTAAGAAGCAAACATCCTTGAAAAAATGTAACTGAGCTTCCCCCCTTTTTTGCCCTGCTGAACGGCAACCTTATTATCGACAGAGCCGTATATACCGCCGCTTAGCAGATAGTACTGCATCTGCAGGGACAGTTCGTCCGGATGATCACCACTGAACCACACCCTGCTAAGTTTGCGGGACACCTCCGCAAACCGAAGCAATCCTCCACGAGAAAGTAACGCGTTACGCGCATCCTCGCAGCCTTCTTCCATGCGTTCGAGCAACCACAGATCAATAAAAGGCCGTATGCCGCAACCGCCGTTTTCAAAATGCTTTGCCATATGGGCTACGTGGTAAAAATAAAAGAATGCGTCTGACATTTCATAGCGATAAGCTGTACCATTGCACACCGAAACGTGGTTCCATACATCGGAAAGCAAACTGCAGGCATTGTTCGCGCGTCCCTCCTCCACAAGGTCGAAGTGCAGCTCGACGTGAACGCCTCCCGGGCTGAACATAGAAATATCATGGGTATCTCTTTCACCCACGGAGTATTTCATTTGCTCTCTGAGGAGGGATGCCGCCTTATCCAGATCCTCCCGATGAACGAGAATGTCGATATCGCAGCTCGTACGCATCCACGCCTCCGGATACAATCTGCGAATAACCGCCCCCTTAAGCGGCACAAATGGAATACACGCGCCCTCAAGCGCGTTACACAGGCTATCGTATTCGTATTTCAGACTTTCGTATCTGTATACTGCCTTGAAGATACGTTTTTCAATCTCTCCGCGGCGGTCTCCAAGCAAACCGTTTTGCTTTAATGCGAGAGCCACCAAGTGGTCAACATCCTGAGCAGCGGCACATTTTAAGATCGATTCGGTATACTCCTCCGAATAATCATTACACTCTTGCTCCGTTAGCCTACCGCCGCAAAGAGCTGAGCGCAACAATGAAAATAAATACGTAACGACGCTTTCTCTCACGGCTATCCCTCCTTAGTAAACAAGCAAAAAACTTAAAAAGCGCGAAGTTATACGATAATCCCCTTGTACTCTGCCTTTACCGTTTCGTAGCTTTCAAGATTGCCTATGTCAAATCGCTTTCCCGGCATTTTCATAGCATAAACGGGTGACTGAGTACATAGCCAAGCAATGTAGCTTCCCGGAGCATCGGTTCCGCATCCGCATTCAATTCCCTTTTGAACCAGTCTTGAATCAGCCTTCGTGTAATAATAGAAGGGCGGGCAGCACCAATGCGTTTCAGGAGTTGGAGATTTTTCGGTCATTTTCAGAACTCTGTCGTCCGCATCAACGGTTACTACGCCGCATTTCAAAAGCTTTTTTTCATTGCTCTCATAATAGCGCATAATACACGACGCATTTTTCTCCCTAGCATAGGATACAAACCCATTAAGGCTGAAATCGAGAACGTTATCTCCCGCAATAACGAGCATATCGTCATCTATCCCAAGCTTTTCAATAGCGTATTGCACGTCCTTGACAGCACCAAGTCTCGTTTCATTGGTTTCGGTGCCATCATCAACAACGGTTATCCTTTGGGGCTTATTCTTTGCCCAGCTCTCAAAGTGATGAGCAAATTTATGATTGGAGATAACAACGTATTCATCCACAAGACCGGCACCATCAATATCGTCAACAAGCCAATCAAGGATGGTTTTTTCGCCAACCTTCAAAAGCGGCTTAGGAAAATTTTCCGTTAAAGGATACAGCCTTGTTGCGTATCCGGCCGCAAGGATCATACACTTCATTTCTTTTCCTCGTTAATCTTCAGTACCCCATCTGCGGTTTCGCACATGTGTACCGAATATTTTCCCTCCAAATGCGGAAACACCTTAAGATACTCGCGGGTCACGTTTTCTTTTATGCTGTTTTCATATGCGGGATCGATAAGTGCCATACAGCACCCCTTGAAGCCCGCTCCGGAAAACCTGCCGCCGTAGATGCCCTCGGTTTTTGTCATTATCTCGTAGAGGGTTTTCAGCTCGGGTGACCCCGTCTCCCAATTATATATGGATGAGCGTCCGCTTTCAAAGGAAAGCCTGCCGTACTCTTCGATATCACCCCTGCGCCAAGCCTCGGCGCCTCTTTGCACCCTGTCAAACTCCGAGTACCAATGCTCTGCGCGCTTACGCCAATTTTCGGGGAGCCTGTCCTTATATTCAAGGTAGACCTCATACGGCACGTCGCGGAGATTGGTTTCCTCAAACTTTCCGTATTCCATTCCCGCGTACGCCTTAAGAGCATACGCCGCGC
>JAFSCG010000102.1 GCA_017436885.1 Clostridia bacterium
GTAAGCCACAGCGTGCTCAACAGCGAGGGCCTGCGCGATACCAATACCGAGGCAGAGCCCAATAAGGTCGCTCCCCACGCAGGCAACGCCAAGCTTGACGGCGGCATCCTCTCCGCAGTTCTGGAAAACCACTCCTATAACTGCATCGTCCTCAAAAAGGCGTAATTATCCGTAAAATCAATAATACTTAAAACCGACGGTTATTCTCTGATAATCGTCGGTTTCTTAATGAAATCTTAATAAATCTTAATAAAATCTTAATTTGACCTCGGATGAAGCTTGTGGTAAAATTAATTTGAGGATAAGTCCGTTACCCATAAAAGGAGGAAGTCTATGAAAGCTTACTTACGTGTTATCGCCATATTGCTTCTTACGGCAATGTTTGCAGCCTGCGGCTCGGCTCTGCCCGTTATCGAGCTGCCCGCAATGGATACGGAAGCTCATTCGTGGGAGACCGTCGTTACCGACGCGCCCGTTACCACGGTTCCGCCCTCCTCCGAGACGGAGGAGCCCGAAAAGGAAAAGGAGCCTTCCCTTTGGACAAAGCTCACCGACGAGCAATGGGAAAAGCACGAGGCTATGGGGTTTATCGGCCACAACCAGATAAAGGATTTCAATGCAGAGGAATTTTACGGCGGGTGGAGCTATGAATCTCGCAAGGCACAGCTTGCCGATCGGGTGTACCGTGCGCTGTTAGACCTTGAGCTCTACCGCAAGGTCGACATAAAGGTACAGCGTTATGCGGAGCTTGAGCAGGTATTTGAGCGCTTCATGGAAGGGAAAAAGCCTTCTCTGTTTTACGGTTTTTTCAAGCCTGCGGGTATTGCCTTGGATAATTTCCCGCTCAATGATCTTTACACAAGCGTTATAGATATCATTGCAAAGGACTATACCGAACAGCTTCTGCAGGATGAGGAGATGAAGGAGCTATTCCTTGCCGTACACAATTTCAATCTGAAGGACGGTATTGAGAACGGCGATGACTTCCTTGACAAATTCGGCGACGTTCCGCAGGTGTTGGAGCTGCTGTATCCCGGTAATATTTCCGTGAAGGAGCAAAGCCTTAATTATGATAACTGCATGACCGAGGTGAAGTTCGACGCTCCCGCAAATTGCAGGATAGTCGTTTCCGTCGACGGGGCATTCAAGGGCTACGTTCCATATTCCGCAGGTGCGTTTCCGTATAAGAGCATAGTCCTTGGCGCAGGCGAGCCGCTTTTGTTAAACCCGCTTTTCGATGGGGAGATATGGTTTGCGGCGGTGGACGAAAACGGATTTATGAGCAAGGTGGAGAGCTACGAGGTCAAATCCGCCGAGGAGCTTTTACCTGTCAAGGAGGTCGTTTTCCGTTCCGAGTATATGGACAGAGCTGTAAGAAAATATCTTCAGATCGGATCGACCAAGGCAATTACCACCAAGGAACTTTTGGGTATTGAGTGGGTCATTGTCGGCGACAATACCGTTGCTTTTGATACTCATGTTGAGTCCCATGCCTTTACGACATCTCGCGAGTGGTCGGAGGACAACGATTTCTGTTTCGAGGATCTGGATTGGTTCTACGGCCTTACTTTCGTGCGGGTCTATAATATGCCTATTAAGGTGCTCCCCGAAGGAAGATACCTTCACGCGGATTATCTGAGTTTTACAAGGTGCGGTATTGAGGATATCTCGGCATTATATAACAGCACCGCACGGCAGATAGCCATCTCCGATTCTGTGATAAAGAATGCAGACGCATTTGAGGGAATGAATTATCTTTACGAGATATGGACACAGCTTTGGGGCACAGCGGAAAGCGTGCGCTTGCCGGCAAAGTCATTTGAGACCATAAGGATATCTGCCGCACAGCTGGATTCCATCGAATTTCTTCAGCCCGTTAACGGGATAAGCAGGCTTGATATTACCGTAAGTAAGCCTGTAAGCACGGACTTATTGCTGCGCTATCAGGGAATGAAGTTGCTGCGAGTCTACGGCGGGGCAATAACTGATTTCAGCTTTATTCCTAAAATGGCAGGGCTGGAAGCATATTACGATGGACGTTCACTCATTGAATTGAAATAACCGACTACGGAAAAAGCCTGCTTTTTGCAGGCTTTTTCTGTTGACTTTGAGCCTTGGCAAGTATATAATTATCGTATTACCTTAAGAGGACAAAGTACTTTCAATGTTATCATCAAAAAGACGGATAATCGTTTTTATAATCTCGTATCTTGCGTATTCCGCGGTGTATTTTTCCCGCGTGAATCTGACGATGGCTAATCCGTACCTCGTTGACATGGGGCTTCTGACCACCGAAAATATCGGTCTGCTCGGCGGTGCGTTTTCCGCAGTATTTGCATCGGGCAGGCTTATAAACGGAGTTTTAAGCGATAAAACACCGCCGTGGCTTATGATAAGCGGCGGGCTGCTTATCAGCGGCGTATGTAACGTTGCCATTGGATTTTTTCCGCCTTTTATTGCCATTTTTCTGCTTTGGTCAGCAAATGCATTTGCCCAGTCCATGCTGTGGGGCGCGCTTATTTCCGTTATGTCCACTATTTACGACGAGCAAACCGCAAAAAAGCGTACTGCATTCCTTTCCACCACCGTGGCAGTGGGCAATATTGCGGGTATAATCATTTGCTCTGCACTGATCCTGCGCCTTGGTGTGCGATTTGCATTCATCGTGCCCGGTGCTGTTACCCTTGTGCTTGCCGCCGCCGTGTTCCTTGCCATGGGCAGCATTGTACCCGAAAGAAACGAAAAACGCCACCTTTCCGTTTTTCAGCTCTTATCCAAAAGGGAAATACGGCTTATTTCCATTCCCGCCGCCATTCACGGTGTTATGAAGGAGAATATCAGCATCTGGATGACGGTGTACGTTATCGACACCTACGGCGTTGATA
>JAFSCG010000103.1 GCA_017436885.1 Clostridia bacterium
CTTCTCTCGGCATGGCATTATTCTTCCCCTATTATAATTATAATTATTATAACATATATATATAGCCAATGCAAGTGAATTTTATAGTTTTCGACAGTCATTTTAAAAAGAAAACGTTAAAAATAATGTAACAATTCCGCCTTAAATTAGTCTTGAAAAGTTCATAATGTAATGCTATAATAGAAGCAATATAAGGGAAAGAATGCTTTTCTTTCAAAAAACAATACTGTAATACATTACGAAAGGATATAGACTATGAACGCATTACAGCTTGCCGAGTACATCCGCGCAGGAAAAGCGGATACGGTTATTAACTCCCTTTACGGAAAAAATCTTGACAGACAGAGAAAGAGATACGCCGACGCCTGCGAGAAGTTCGCAGAGCTTTACGGCGCGGATAAGGACGCATTCGTATTCTCCGTTCCCGGCAGAAGCGAGATAAGCGGAAACCACACCGACCACAACAAGGGTAAGGTGCTTGCAGGCGCTATCGACCTTGACATTATCGCCATCGCGGCAAAGACCGACGATGGTCTTGTTCGCGTTCGCAGCGAGGGCTACAGCGAGGACAGAGTTGATCTTTCCGACATTGCAGAGCCCAAAAAAGAGAACTTCTTCAAGAGCCGCGGCCTCATTGCAGGCGTTTGCGCCGGTCTGAAGAAAAACGGCCACAATATTTGCTCCTTCTGCGCTTACACCACAAACGACGTACATAAGGGCTCCGGCCTTTCTTCCTCTGCCGCATTCGAGGTAATGATCGGTAATATCCTCAACCACCTTGCAAACGGCGGCGTTATCCCCAACCCCGAGATCGCAAAGATCTCTCAGTTTGCGGAGAACGTATACTTCGGAAAGCCCTGCGGACTTATGGACCAGACTGCGTGCGCAGTCGGCGGCTTCGTTGCCATCGACTTTGCCGATCCCGCCAAGCCCGTTATCGAGCCTCTGGAGTTTGACCTCTCCGGCAAGGGATATTCCCTTTGCATCGTAAACACCGGCGGCAACCACGCCGATCTTAACGACGATTACGCTTCCGTTCCCGCAGAAATGAAAAAGATAGCCGCTTACTACGGAAAAGACGCCCTCCGCGGACTTACCGAGGAAGATCTCATTGCCGATATGCCCGTTCTCCGCAAGACCGCAGGTGACCGCGCCATTATGCGTGCAATGCACTTCGTTGCAGAGAACAAGAGAGTTGAAAAGCAGACCGCAGCACTCCGCGCAGGCGATCTTAAGGAGTTTTTCGACGGCGTTATCTCCAGCGGTAACTCCAGCTTCAAGTTCCTTCAGAACGTATATACCGTAAAGAACGTGGACGAGCAGGGTCTTTCCCTCGCTCTTTGCGTAACCGAGTACATCACCGCTAATTGGGGCGGCGCGTTCCGCGTACACGGCGGCGGATTTGCAGGTACCATTCAGGCGTTCATTCCCACCGATAAGGTAGACGAGTACAAGGCAGTTATGGATTCCGTATTCGGCGAGGGCGCTTGCTCCGCACTTAAGGTAAGACCCGAGGGTGCGATAATCGTTAATCTTTAATGAAAAAAGATAAAAAGAACGTTAACCTCCCCGAAAGCGGGGAGGAGGAAAAGGTGAGGGCGGCCAAAACCACCCTCACCCGCTTCCTGCTTATAATTGTGAACACCGTGCTGTTCTATACGGTGTATTATTTCATTGCAAACGGCAAGGCGGGATACGTTTTGTCGCAGGTGGTAATGTGGACATATTTTGCGGCGCTTATCGGTTTTTTCAGTGCTTATATTATATACAATAAGGGGTTTACCATGGTTGACCGCACGGCTGACAGTTTTCCCGAAAGCTGGAGCTACGAGAAGATGTGTGCGGTTACCGAGGAGGGAAAACGCAGGAAGGAAAAGTCCAAGTGGATGCTCTACATCATCGTTCCCCTTATGTTTACCTTTATGTTCGATATGATTGACCTGTTTATTCTTGACAGGTTCAAATATCTGTTTTAATTCTTATTTAATTCCGTGCATATCCTTTGTTCGTTATACCCTTGAGCATAGCAAATGAACTTGAAAAATAATGCACTTAAGGACTGCAAAGCGGAAATCAAAAGCTATGACAGAAGCATATTCTCTGTTTTCCGGCTCTTCCGGAAACAGCTACTTTATAAAAAGCGGAAATACCTCGATCCTGATAGATGCGGGCAGAAGCGCGTCAAGCATTACCAAGGGCATGCGGGCCGTGGGTTCGGATCTGTCGGATATTTCCGCAATTTTCATAACCCACGCCCACAGCGACCACACCTCCGCCCTGCCCGTACTGTTAAAAAAGTACGTCGGGTACGTTTACTGCAGCTTTGATACCTTCCATCATCTTACAGAGGGCGGTATCGACCCCGCAAGGCTTTTGCATTTCGATGCGGGAAGCTCGGTAATGATAGGAGAAATAGAGGTAAAAAGCTATCCCACGCCCCACGATATCAGCGGAAGCGTGTGCTATCGCGCCGTATGCGGCGATGGGACAAATATTGCGGTTGCAACGGACATTGGTTACGTCAGCGACGAGGTGTTCGATTGCCTTTACGGTGCCGATGCGGCTGTGGTGGAATCAAATCACGACGTTGCAATGCTCAAAAACGGACCCTACCCCCAATTTTTGAAAAGCAGGATACTTTCCGATCACGGCCACCTTTCAAACGACGGCTGTTCCCGCCTGCTTCCGCGGCTTGCCATGGGCGGCACCACCACCTTCGTCCTTGCTCATCTCAGTATGGAAAACAACGATATAACAACGGTAAAGCGCTGTGCGGAGCGCGCCCTGGAGGGCTCGGGCTGCATCGTGCGAGTCGCCCTGCGCAGCGAGGTTGTGGAAATATGCAAAAAATAACGGTCATTGCCGTTGGCTCCGATAAGGAAAAATATTTCACGGAGGCGGCAAAGGAATACGAAAAGCGCCTTTCCCGTTATGCAAAGGTGCAGGTGATAATATTAAAGGACGAGCCCATCCCCGACGATCCGAGTGAAAAGGAGGCAGCGGCAGTTCTTGAAAAGGAAGGGCAAAAGATCCTTGCCGCAATGCCCGACGGCTGTTTAAAGGTAGCCCTCTGCGTGGAGGGCAAGCAGCTTTCCAGCCCCGAGCTTGCAAAAATGCTGGAAAACGCCGCCCTCACCTACCCCGGCATAGTGTTCATTATCGGCGGCTCCCTCGGAATAGATAAAAAAATAAAGGACATGTGCGACGTTCGCCTGTCATTTTCAAAACTCACATTTCCCCACAGGCTTATGAGAGTCATATTGATGGAAGCAATATACCGCGCAAAGACTATAGAACGGGGAGAGAAGTATCATAAATAATCTGTCTTGAATCTGTCTTGAAAATTTTTCCGTATACTTCAGAAGGTGCGACAGGCACGACATCGACGGTCTGATTTGCGGCAGGAGCAAGCCCCTGCCCTACGAGAAAAAAACACAACCCTTGTAGGGGAGGCGTTCCGCCTCCCGCGATATGCGCAAGGCGCGCGATATAAGCGATACGCTTGCGATATACGCCTACGGCGTGCGATATATCCGCCTGAGGCGGATGTGAAAAAACCGTAACCCTTGTAGGGCGGTGCCTTGGTGCCGCCGAAAAAAAGCGATATGCGCAAAGCGCGCGATATATCCGCCTGCGGCGGATGCGAGGCTTCCCCTTGAGGGGAAGCTCCCGCGAAAGCGGGTGATGAGGTGTTTTCTCTCCCGTAGGGGCGGTTATCAAACGCCCGCGTCCCTCGCGACCGCCAAAGGCGGTCATATCGCATTTGCGTAGCAAATATATCGCATCCGAGCGGACGCGAGGATATATCGCACGAGCGAAGCGAGTATATCGCTCTATTTGCGGGGAAGACCCATCCCATACGGTTCGAGGCGATTCTATTTGCAAAAATTCACAATCAAAAATCGGAACAAAAAAATGAAAGTAAGAAAAAGATTAAAAACTGCTGTAACAAGGACCATATCGGTACTGCTGCTCGGCGCGTTGTGCGGAGTTGCGGTGCTTTATCAGCGCGGAGTTTTCGACTTTTCATTTTATATAAGAAACACCCGACCCTCGGTATCGGTTACCGAAGGTGTGGACACTACCGATGCGGCACAGACCACAACGGCGCAGGTCGCCACTCCGTCCCCCGAGGACACCTATCATCTTCAGTTTGTGGACGCACTTAAGGCCGCAACCAACATAAGCGGCTTGGGCGCGGGCATTATGCAGGGTGGAGAGGCGGTCTCCTTTGATTTTTCTGAGCTTTCGGAGCTTATGGAGCAGGGTTACGGCATATCCTATGCGGATTTCGACACCGACGGCAATATGCTCATATGCAAGATCAATACGGATATTGACGTACCTTACGATCACGACGGCTACGAATGTCAGGGACTTTATTTCTATACCAAAGCAAAGGACGATTTCACAGTTCCTCAAGGCTTCAAAAAAATGGGGCTTATTTCCCACAGCGGTATCCGTCTTTATATGGGTTACATAATCACGGATGACTCGTCCGATCAAAAGATCTTTACAAGCACGGGTAAAATGATCTTCCACGGTCCTACCGACACTCTCGTTCCCGCGCTTACAAGGGATAAGGACGATAACGCACTTTTCTATTATCCCGACAAAGGCTTTGATAAGTTCTATTATTTCGACAGCGAGGGTAATCTCACCTTAAGCGACTACGTGGAAAAAACCGATAATCGCGGACTTTATTTTGATTATATTCCCACCTACGGAGCACCCCAGAGCGATCTGAATATCTACAATACTCTCGTTACCGTAATAACGGAAATAACCTCACAGCTGCCCGAAAGGGAGGAGGAGCCTGAGGATACTACCGAGGAGCCCGCAACGGAAGCACCCGAGGATACTGCAGATGCCGACGTTACCGTCCACGTTACGGAGGAGGAGACCGCACCCCCCGAGGATTATGCTCCCACAGCCGTGGAAAGAGTGCCCGAATCTCCCTCCGAATCCTACGTTGAGCCCGTATACGCTCCTATGGACGAGCCTCTCCCCGATGACGATTATTACTACGATGACGACGATTATTATTACGATGACGACGATAACGAGGAAAACGAGGTATACGAGGATTACGAAAACGGCGAGGAGTGGGTCGATACCACCACAGCCGAGGAAACGACAAAGTACGTTTTTCAGGATCCCGATAAATGGCGCGACACCACCGAGAACACCACAGAACAGACCGAGCCCGTTACAGAACCCGTAACAGAACCCGTAACAGAGCCCGTTACCGAGGAGGTAACCACCACCGAGCCCGTAACCGAGGCACCCAAGGAGCCCGAATACATAGTTGTGGACACCATAGTTTCCGAGGAGTATCGCTTTGCATACGGATATAACGAGTGGTACAGGCTTACGGGCTACACCTTCAAGGAGGCGTACAACTATTCCGATGGCTACGCCGCGGTGGTATATCCCGATAACGTTATGCTGTTCTTAACGGAATGGGGAACCAACCATTATCCTCTTTACAGAGAAAAAAATTATCAAAGCCCCAACGGCAGATGGGCATTCTCCATCTACACAGCGCCCCTGCTCCGCAACATTGACGACGTGGGAAGCTTCTATTTTGACCGCGGATACGTTCGCGTCCGTCAGCTGGATACCGACGCCATATACGGCAATCCCGATTGGCTCGTCGGTCAGTACGATCTGCTCCTTGACGAAAACGGCAATATTTTCGAGCTTCCCGCCGATTACGAGATAGTCGGTTATTCCGACGGCGTGCTTCTTCTGGAGCGCGACGGTCTTTACGGCTATTACAGCACCTCTGGCAAGTGGATAGCACAGCCTATCTACACCTTTGCCCGTCCATTTGCCGAGGGTCTTGGCGTCATCGGCTTCAAAAACGGCATAAAGGGCGTTATCGACACCGAGGGCAACGTGGTCATCCCCTTTGATTACGTCGAGATATCTCAGGTATCCACGGGCATCATTGCCGCATATTCCAACGCAAGCGGCTGGAATTTCTTTGCCAAGGTAACAGTAGGGGCGGATAATATCC
>JAFSCG010000104.1 GCA_017436885.1 Clostridia bacterium
CTACCACCAAGGAAATGATTGCAGCCGTGCTTTCTACAAGGTATAATGTCGGTAAGACCGCAGGCAATCTCAATACCGATATCGGCCTATCCATTACCGTTCTGGGATTTGACGATTCCGTTGATACCGCCGTCCTTGAAATGGGCATGAGCGGTCTTGGAGAGATAGAGCGTCTTTCCCTTATTGCAGAGCCCGATTTCGGAGTTATAACAAATATCGGCACCTCTCACATCGAGTATCTGAAAACGAGAGAGAACATTGCAAAGGCAAAAACGGAGATCGTTGCGGGAATGGACGAGAACGGCGTTCTCGTCGTGCTTGGCGACGAGCCTCTGCTTCGCCCCATCAGAGAAAGCAGAAAGAACACGGTCAGCATTTCTATTTACAGCGATGATGCCGAGTACAGAGCGGAGAATATCGTAAACCGCGATCTGCACACTGAATTTGACCTCGTACACGGAAACGGCCGCATAAACGGGATCAAGCTTCCCGTGATCGGTCTGCACCACGTTTACGGCGCTCTGTTTGCCTGTGCGATCGCTGAGCGCTTCGGCATTAACGAGGAAGAGCTTCGCCGTGGTCTTGCGTCGTTCAAAAACGCAGACATGCGACAGAGCATTTCGGATATCGACGGCGTAACCGTCATTGACGCAAGCTACAACGCAAGCCCCGAGTCCATGCGCGCAAGCCTTTCCGTGCTTTGCGAGATAGCGGCCGAGAAGGGCGCAAGAAAGTTTGCACTTCTTGGCGATATGTTCGAGCTTGGTTCCGAAACAAGACCCCAGCACGAAAAGCTCGGCGAGTTTGTTGCTTCCTTAGGTCTTGACGGACTCGTTACGTTTGGTATCGCTTCCGTTTGCACTGCCGATTCGGCTAAAAAATGCGGAATGCCCGAAGAAAGAATACTAAGCGAAATAAATCCTGTTGCAGCCGAGGATTGCGGTCGGAAGCTTGCATCTATGCTTAAAAAGGGTGACGTGCTCCTTGTTAAGGCCAGCAGGGGAATGGCTGCAGAAAAGGTAATTTCGTACTTAAAAGAACACGGCGTAGACAACTGAGCCGCGGAGGAATTTGACTATGGGAATTTACGGCTACTTTGCAATTATGACTGTGGTAACTTTTGTGCTTACGGCGCTTTTTACCAGATATTTGATACCGATCCTAAAAAGTAAAAAAATGGGGCAGAAGATCCTTGATATAGGTCCACGTTGGCACAAGTCAAAGGAAGGAACGCCTCAGATGGGCGGACTTGCCTTCTTCTGCGTTATTTCCGTTCTTGGCGGAGTGTTGTTGATTGTTGCCGCTATCGGAGGAGCAGCGGATAAGAGTATGTGCATAGGCGGTGCACTTGCTCTCGGCCTCGGCGTTTGTAACGGCTTTGTTGGTATGTTTGACGATTGGCGCAAGCTGCAGAAAAAGCAGAACGAGGGCTTGACAGCTTCACAAAAATACCTGCTTCAGCTTATTTGCGCCGGCCTTTATCTTGCCGGAATGAAGGCATCCGGCCTTATTGACGGTATCCTTCGTATACCCTTTACCAATATCGAACTGAACCTTGGCTTCGGATATTTCTTTATTGCTCTTATCCTTATCACCGGCATTGTAAACGCCGTTAATCTCACCGATGGTATCGATGGACTGCTTTGTATGGTTTCTTTTGTTTGCGGAGGTTTCCTGCTTCTTGCTTCCATAAAAACCGGTAACGTGCCCCTTTGCATCATTGCATCGGGAATCATCGGCGGAGTGCTCGGTTTCCTTGTTTACAATTATCATCCTGCAAGGGTCTTTATGGGCGATACAGGCTCCCTTTATCTCGGCGGTCTGTTCGCGGGTACCGCATTTATGCTTACACAGCCTTTCTTGATAATCCTCTACGGCATAATCTTCATCGTGGAAGCCGCGTCGGTCATTATTCAG
Source organism: Clostridia bacterium (assembly GCA_017436885.1). Taxonomy (GTDB): domain Bacteria; phylum Bacillota; class Clostridia; order Oscillospirales; family CAG-272; genus RUG12395. The sequence goes on from JAFSCG010000104.1 coordinate 1,918, forward strand.
GTTGGATGTTATAAGCTTACAAAAAAACGTGTTTTCAAAATGGCACCCATCCATCATCATTTTGAGATGTGCGGTTGGGGAGAGCTGAAGATCGGTTACGTGTTTGCGGCGGTCACAGCAGTGGCGTGCGCGCTTTCGTATTTCGCAATTTAACGGAGAAACTATGAAAAATAGAATGGGCGATCCGCTGAAGGAGGGTAGGTCTCTCCTTTTGCCGAATGAGACAAAAAAAGAGCTTGAGCTTGTGGATAAGATCAACCGTCCCGAGCTTCGCCGCCCCGATATACGGGTGGAGGGAGGTAGCGGTGAGCTTGCAATGCGCAGATCGGGCTTTGATACCGTCTATTTCGTTATTGTACTCATTTTACTCGCCTTTGGCTCCGTGATGGTTTTTTCCGCAAGTTATGCCGATGCTCTGGCAAGATTCAATGACAGCCTGTACTTTGCAAAAAAACAAATATTCTTTGTTTTTCTCGCAGTCATAATAATGCCGCTTGTGGCATATTTTCCCTATAAGCTCTACTACAGAATGGCTAATATGCTGTATCTGATCTCTCTCGGAATGCTTTTGCTTGTTCTTGTTATAGGTTTCGCGGGAGGCGGTGCTCAAAGGTGGTTTTCCGTTTTCGGAATTTCGGTTCAGCCCTCAGAGATCGCAAAGGTTACGCTTATCCTTGTTCTCGCGAGGTTCTACAGTCGTAACAAGAGCAAGATACTTGCCTACAAAAAGAACAAGAGCTTGAGAGGTATAGAGTACAGATTCGTCCGCAAGGAAAATCGCAGAAAAGCCTTTCTGTACGGCGTGCTGATACCTTTTTGCTTACTTGGTGCCGTAGACGTTCTCGTTATGCTGGAAAAGCATATTTCAGGCCTTGCAATAATTACGATGATAGCCATCGTCGTAATGTTCTACGCGGGAAGCGATTGGCGCTGGCTTGTTGGCGTAGGCGCTATCGGCGTTTTGGGAGTCGTTTTGCTCATTGTCGTATTTCCGTATGCAACTTCCCGCGTGCAGGTCTGGCTCGACCCGTATCAGTATCGGCTTGAGGGCGGCTGGCAGACGATCCAAGGACTTTACGCCATTGGCTCCGGTGGGCCTTACGGCCTTGGACTCGGCGAAAGCCGCTTGAAGAACAGCTACGTTTCACAGCCTCACAATGACTTTATATTCACAATAGTTTGCGAGGAGCTTGGCTTTATCGGGGCTACCGCCGTTATCGTGCTTTTCGGAGTGCTTGTTTGGCGCGGAATGGTGATCGCAAGAAAGGCTCCCGATGCATTTGCAAGTATCACTGCGTTTGGAATATCCTCGCATCTTGCGATACAGGTGCTGCTTAACGTAGCGGTTGTAACGAATACGATGCCTAATACGGGAATTTCGCTTCCGTTTTTCAGCTACGGAGGCTCATCACTTATAGTTCTTGCGGCGGAAATGGGCATAATGCTTTCGATTTCCCGCTATTCGTACATCAGAAAATGATCGGAGACTGAAATGAGATATCTTCTTACAGGCGGAGGCACCGCAGGTCATATTAATCCCGCGCTTGCAATAGCCGATACTATAAAGGCAAATGATGCCGAGGCAGTAATTGCGTACGTTGGCACACCGAACGGTATGGAAAACGGTCTTGTGGGCAGGGAAGGGTACAAAATGTACCACGTTGACGTCAAGGGCTTCAGAAGAAGTCTTTCTCCAAAGAATATCAGGGCCGCGTGGCTTGCACTTACCTCCCCCTTCAGAGCTGAAAGAATAATTGACGATTTCAAACCCGATTTCGTGATAGGAACGGGCGGATACGTCAGCTGGCCCGTGCTTGTTGCTGCTCACAGAAAAAAGGTCCCTTGTGCCGTACACGAGGCAAACGCCGTTCCCGGTGTTACCGTTGCAAGGCTTGAAAAATACGTTGACCGCGTTTTTCTGAATTTTGAGGAAACGAGCAAAAGGCTTAAGTGCCCGGAAAAGCACATGCACGTGGGATGTCCTTTGAGAGGCGGTTTTTCCTCAAAGGAGAGCAACGGAGATTTTACCGTTCCCGAAAACACCCGTGCATACGTGCTTTGCTACGGCGGCAGCCTTGGTGCAGACAGAATAAACGATGCGATGCTCGAAATGTTTATTTCCGCAGACACGCGCCTTTCCGACGCCGCGTTCTGCCTTTCAACGGGTGACAGAAATTACGTCGAATTCAAAACCCGCTATTCCGAGGCAGGCCTTTGTGACAATAAAAACATAGAGGTGCTTTCGTATATCTACGATATGCCGGCGCGTATGGCCGCCGCCGACGTGGTCATATGCAGAAGCGGAGCAATAACTTTGTCTGAGCTTGCCTTGCTTGGCAAGTGCGCAATACTCATACCTTCTCCAAACGTAACCAACGACCAGCAATACAAAAATGCAAAGCTTCTTGCCGACAAGGAAGCGGCAGTTCTTATCAGAGAAAAGGATCTCACGGCGGAAAGACTTGCCGACGAGATCGCAGCGCTGATTTGCGATTCCGAAAAAATGGAGCGTATTCGTAAAAATATCCGCGCCTTTGCAGTCGCGGATTCCAATAAGCGTATATATAACGAAATGCTAAGGCTTATCAAGAAAAACAAACAGTAAGAGGGAGGGTGCTCCTTGCCGAATAACGTTAGAAAGCTCAAGGGCGTGCTTATAGCCTCAGTTGCGTTGCTTATAGTGCTTTGCACGGCTATCGTGCTGTTTTTTGCATTTTGCAGAGCGGACAATATAGACGTTGTGGGCTGTGAGCTATACTCATCGGAAGAAATAATAGAGGCAAGCGGTATAAAAGAAGGTGTTTTCCTGTTTTCCGTTGACAGAGATGGGGCTGTTGACAGCATACTTCACAAATGCTCGGTCGTGCATGACGTCGTCATCAGCCTTAAGCTGCCAAACAAGGTGATCATTTCCGTAAAAGAAGACGAACCCGGCTTCAAAACGAAGATCGGAGTAAGTACGGTAATGTTTGATTGCGAGCTGCGAGTTGCATCCGTAAATCAAAATTCGCACGACGGTGAAGGTGTTGAGGTCTTGCTTCCCGAGGTTCGCACGGCTATCGGAGGCGAAAGGATCGAATTTGCGTCAGGAGAATACACATACGTTTCAAAGATACTTGAGGCTGTTGCAAAATCATCGCTGTTTGACAGAGTGACGACCATTGACTGCACCAGTGCAATAGGTGCAAATTGCGTTGTGGACGGAAAATTCACCCTTATATTCGGCGGTGTATCGGACATAGATCTTAAGCTTGAGGTTGCGGCCGCGTACCTCGGGATCGAACGGGTTTCTTCAGCCGTAAGCGCCACGCTTGACCTTACTTCGCCAAAAGAGGTCATCGTTACCATCAATGATTGAAAAAATACACGGATTCAGCCGAAATTATCAATTTTTTCTGTAAAAACACTTGAAAAATGTAATTAAATCCATTATCATATTAGTATGTAGATTTATGCCTAATGCTTGTAAATAAAGTTTAATATATCGGAGGTCGAAAAATGTCCATTCCCTATGACAAGATGATGAGCAACGTTAATATCAAGGTCGTCGGTGTCGGCGGCGGCGGAAACAATGCCGTTAACCGTATGATCGAGACCAATATCAAGGGTGTTGAGTTTCTTGCTATCAACACCGACCAGATGGCACTGGTAAAGTCTAACGCAACCACCAAGATCGCCATCGGCGAGAAGATCACCAAGGGCTTCGGTGCCGGTGCAAATCCCGAGAACGGCCGCCGCGCGGCTGAGGAAAGCGTTGACGAGATCAAGAACGCACTTTCCGGTGCTGATATGGTTTTCGTTACTACAGGCATGGGTGGCGGAACCGGAACCGGTGCTGCTCCCATTATTGCGCGTATCGCCAAGGAGATGGACATTCTTACGATCGGTATTGCGACCAAGCCCTTTGAGTTTGAGGGTAAGCGCCGTATGGTTCAGGCTGAGGCCGGCGTTGAGGAGCTTCGCCAGAACGTTGACTCACTCATCGTTATCCCCAACGAGCGTTTGAAGCAGGTCAGCGACACCAGAATTACTCTTATGAACGCATTTGAGATCGCTGACGACGTTTTGCGCCGCGGTGTACAGAGCGTTTCCGAGATCGTTAACGAGACCGCATTCATTAACGTTGACTTTGCCGACGTGACTGCTATCATGAAGGGTGCGGGCAATGCACATATGGGTATCGGTAGCGGTACCGGTAAGGACAAGGCAGAGATCGCTGCTAAGTCCGCCATATCCAGCCCCCTGCTCGAGACCTCTATCGACGGTGCTCGCGGAATACTCTTCAGCATTACCGCTTCTCCCGATATCGGACTTGAGGATATCGATATTGCCGCTACGATGATCACCGAGGCCGCTCATCCCGATGCAAACAACATTTGGGGAGTTTCCTTTGATCCCAATCTTGAGGATGAGATGCGCATTACCATCATTGCTACCGGCTTTGATGGCAACAAAACTTCCGCAAAGAAGACAGAGAGTAAGGCAGCCGCTCGCGAGACCACCGCACAGGACAGAACCGCAGAGCTTGAGCCTGATGATACCAATGCAGAGGAGGTTCTTGGCGAGGAGATCTTTGAGGATGTCAGGGATATGCTTAAGCGCCGCTCCGTTGCTCCTCAGCAGTCTCAGCAGCAGCCCCAGCAGCCTCAGCAGCCCGTAAATCCCCGTTTTGGACGTCGTTTCAGCTGATTGGTGAATAAATGCAAATGCCTATAAAAAAAGCTCCGTGGTCTCACGGAGCTTTTTTGCATTTGGGTCTATTTGTTATCGGTATTATCGGAGTTATCGGAGTTGTCGGAGCTGTCGGAGCTGTCGGAGCTGTCGGAGCCGGAGTCGCTGTAGGAAAAATCACGCTCTGCAAAGGCAAAGTCGTTGTTGAATTCATTTTCCGGTGCTTGGATGGGGGCGGGAAGCTTTGCAAGCTTTGAGCGTGCAATGAGCCCTGCGGCGATGCTGTATATTATGTATGCAGCAAAAACGTAATCAATAATGTCCTCTACGTAGAATCCGAACCAAACTACGTTAGCTACCGCATCGATGGAGAAAAGAACGAGTGCGGCAAAAAGCCATTTGTGATGCATATTCTTGGATTTTATCCAGCACAGGAAATAGATCGCCAGTACGGCTAAAACTATGATACCGGTAGCGATAAGGTATCCGTCGGAGAAAAATTCAAATGCCTCAGTGCCCTCGTAGACTTCTGCGGGCAGTTTGCCTGTCAGGAACATTGCCTCGACGACTGAACAGTATAAAAACTGCGCCGAGAAAAGAAAATAGCTTCCGGAGCCGAATAACAGCATTGCACAGTTCACAATGGTGAAAATGATCATAATAAGAACCGAGCTTCTTGCGGATTCGTACTTTCTCCTATAGTTGAGAGATAATCTTTCGTGGTTTTCCTTGTTCATAATGTCTCCTTTGAATGTATTTGTATTTTAAAGAGTTTCGGTTTCAAATCCAACGCCGCGGACTTCGGACGCACTGCTCAGTACCATAAACGATTCGGGACTTATGCGGTTAACGCCCTGCTTAAGGTCGTAGATCTGGCTTTTTTTCACAACGCACATAATGACTTGCTTTTCGTTGTGAGTAAAACCTCCCTTGCCGGTAAGTAGCGTGGTGCCTCGATTAAGTTCCGAAAGTATCATCTGCGATACCTCGTCTGCCTTGTCGGTGATAATGATGGCGAGTATTGCTCGGTTTATGCCGTTGAGCACGACGTCGATAAATGCCGATGCAACAAAAATTGAAATGAGGGAATAGAATATGTCGCTGAAGTCCTTGAGAACTATGCTTGATGCAATGACCACCGTCATATCTATGATAAAAATGAAAGTAGAATTGGAAAAGCTGGGAAACTTGCGCTTCAGCAGACAGGAAACGAGATCCGTACCACCCGTGGTATAGCCCTTTGAAAAGAACAGACCGAGTCCTGCGCCCATACAAAGGCCTCCGAAGACAGCACAAAGGAGCCTGTCCTCCGTAAGCGTGGGTAAAAATACGAAAATATCGGTTATCACCGAAGATGCGGTGATGCCAATTATAGTCTTTATAACGAATTTAAAGCCAAATACGTACCAATTGATAAGTACAAGCGGAATGTTAATAAGAATAATTATAACGCCGATCGGGGTATTGAAAAGGATATTCAAGACCGTGGATACACCGGTAGCGCCGCCTATAACGGTCTCCGAGGGGACCAAAAACATATTAAGCGCAACGGCAAACAGCAGGGAAGCAACGATAACGGTTGCGGTGTGCGAAATTATTACGGAAATCTTACTGTCGCCGGGGCGGCTTTTTCCGATCTTTGGTTCCTCTTTTTGCTCCATCGGTTCCTCCGAATACTTTACGCATTTTCTTGTAGTTGTTATTATTATATTAGAGAACGGGCTTTTAGTCAATGATAAATTCGAATTTTACGTATTGCCGCAGGCAACTTTTGCTATTATTATATTATATATATAAAATTAAGTGATTTCTATTGACAAACCACTAAAATTAAGGGATAATATTCTGATAAGGGAAAGGAGGGGCAAGATGAAAGACCGGGATAATAATAATGCAAAAGACCGTCTTATGTCCGAGCGCAAGGTCAACAAGAACGTTGCCGAGGTCCGAGATGAGCAAGGTCTGCCTGTAGCACCCTTTCCTGAAGATGACGATTTCTCTAAGCTTGACGAGAGGTTCGGGGACAGAGGTAAAAACAAGTATTACTCAAAGGTATCGGCGGGATACCGCAACGTAAAGCTGGTGCTTATCGTTTTGCTTGTTGCGGTGGTGCTGTTTGCGCTCCTGCTTGGGGCTGATAATTTCACATATGCAAATCTTCGGTATTTGCTTCGCAATTTCGGCGAGGCTACTGTAAACGATACGGACCTTGCCGAGACTATCGAATTTGATATCGACGCGGATATTTCAGTCGGAGTGTTCGGCGGTAAGCTTGCCGTTGCGGGAGAGGAGAGCTTTGCTCTCTATCGAATGTCCGGCAAAAAGGTTTACAGTGAAGCCTCCGAGTATCGTGAATCCATTATTTCCTGCGGCGAAAAGTATACCGTACTATGGTCATACGGCGAAAGGAGCATTTACGTATACAATGCCGTTTCCCTCATTCACAAGGAGACCTTTGAACGACCTGTCTACGGTGTTGCGGTTGACGATAAAGGCGGCTTTGCCGTCCTTACCGGTGACGAGCTGTATGCCGGTACCATCCGTCTGTACACTGCGGACTTTCGCCTTGCTTTGACAAAGAATATTGCGGCCGGTAACGTTGCTCACTTCGAGCTTTCGGATGACGGAAGCAGGATGACGACTGCGATCTTTAACACCCGTGACGGCGAGTACGTTTCCTCCTTTGCGGTTTCCGATACTAAAAACGGAATAGAGCTTTTCAGCTTCGAATACCCGGCCGAGCTTGCGCTAAAAACCGGATTTTTTGCAAACGGCGGATCCTTTTGCCTGACTGACAGATCCCTTTACGTTTACGGTGCAGACGGTACGGTGCTGCATTCCGCAAGGATCCCCGAGGGGCTAAAAATGGTTTATTCGGACTCAAAGCACGTTTGCACCGTAAGTAACCGTGGCGAGTCCTTGCCGGAAAATACCGTGCAGGTGGTCTCCTCGGAAGGCAGTGTAGTTTCGGTCTTTACGTGGGGCAGCGCAATTTCCGACGTTTGTCTCACCTCTGAGCACGTTTTCCTCCTCGGACCAACCGTGCGTTGTGTCTCTCTTGAGGATGGAAGTAAAACGGATATAGCCAGAGACGGCAGTGCGGACACACTTCTCAGCTTTGAGGACCGCGTGTACTGCATCTATCCCGACCGTGCCGAGCTTATCTTTAACGATGGAAAGCCAATCATACACGAAACCGACGATAAATAAACAGAATTTGTGAGGTATATATGAGCGGAATAGGATTTTTTGTTGACATTTTCTTTGCCGTTGCGGCAATAATAATCGTTGTTACCTGTGCAAAGCGCGGCTTTATTAAAAACGTTTTGCGCCTGATTTGCTTCGTGCTCAGCGTAGTGATCGCCGTAACCCTTTGCCCGATGGTATCCTCGTTTATTGCTGATAATTGGCTTGACGAAAAGATAAGCGATCTTGTGTTTGAGCAGGTCATATCACTTTCCCAGCGTAATGGCGGCGAGACCTTTGATATCGCATCTCTTTTCGAGACTGAGCAACAGGACTTTATGGAGCTGCTGGAGCGATTTGGCGTTGATGCCGATAAGCTGGAGGAAAGCTTCCGTAATATAACCGAGGGAACTGAGGAAACGGTGCGAGAGCTTTCCGACTCCATTGCTACCTCTATTGTAAACGCTATCTCTTCCGTGCTTGCGTTTATTATTCTGTTTGTCGCTGCAATGATAGTGCTCAGCCTGATCGCTATGTTGCTCGACCTTGTTGCAAGGCTCCCCGTGCTTAAGCAGCTCAACGCCATCCTCGGATTCCTTTGCGGCGTTGTTATTGCCTGTGCATTCGTTTTTGTATTCTCCACTGTTGGCGTATATCTCCTTGAAAAGCTTTACGCTATCTTCCCGGAGACCATTCCTGCAAATATACAGGAGGAGTCCTTTGTTCTTAAGTATTTTTCAGGTATAGATTCCATACTTTCTCTTGTTAACGGAAGTCTCAAATGATGTCTGTCGACGGATGTCGGTGCCGTGCGGCCGGCCTTACAGTTTAGCCGCTGAAAGGATATAGATTTATGCATATGATGTGTTCTAAATGCCATAAGCGAGTTGCTGTGGTGTTTGTTTCCAGAATAGAAAACGGCGAGACCGTAAACGAGGGCTTTTGCCTGCCATGCGCAAATAAACTGGGGATAAAGCCCATTAACGATATGCTCTCCAATATGGGTCTTTCCGGTCAAGATCTTGACAGACTGTCAAGCGACGTGGAAAACCTTATGGAAGGGCTGCCTGCCCAGACTGACGATCGCGAGGACGGCGGCGCACCTGCTGTGGACCTTTTCCGAATCTTTAATCAGCAGGGGAGCGGCGGAGCTCAAAAGCAGCAAACCGCCAAAAAGCCTAAGGAGGAAAAATTCAAGTTCCTCTCCACTTACTGCCGCGATCTTAATAGGGCAGCTGAGCAGGGCAAGCTTGATACGATCGTTGGACGTAAGCGAGAGCTTGACCGTGTAATTCAGATACTTTGTCGCAGACAGAAAAACAACCCCTGTCTTATAGGTGAGCCCGGCGTAGGTAAGACTGCCATTGCGGAGGCACTTGCACAGCGTATAGTTGCCGGTGACGTGCCCTATAAGCTGAAGGATTCCCACGTTTGGCTGATGGACCTCACCGCCCTTGTGGCGGGAACACAGTTCCGAGGTCAGTTTGAATCCCGTGTTCTCGGTCTTATAAACGAGGTTAAGGCCGCAGGTAATATCATCCTTGTTATCGACGAGGTGCATAATATCGTCGGTGCGGGAGATGCCGAGGGCAGTATGAACGCCGCAAACATTATGAAGCCCGCACTTTCCCGCGGTGATATTCAGGTCATAGGAGCTACCACGCTTAATGAGTACCGTAAGTATATCGAGAAGGACACTGCCCTTGAGCGTCGCTTCCAGCCCGTTACCGTAAACGAGCCCTCCTTTGCAGAGACCCTTGAGATGCTCCGCGGCATCAAGCACTATTATGAAGAGTATCACTTTGTAAAGATACCCGAGGAAGTGCTGCGTCTTGCAATTACTCTCTCGGAGCGATATATAACCGACAGATACCTTCCCGATAAGGCCATTGACCTTATTGACGAGGCTGCATCCCATATCTCTCTTTCAAGCGAGATGTTAAATGAGCTTCGCCGCCTGCGCGACGAGCAGCGCAAGCTGGGTGCCGAGCGCGAAAAATGCGAGAATATGCCCGACACAAGCGAGGAAGAGCAGGAAAAGAAGTACGCTGCTATTGCCGAGCTGAAAACCAAGGATGCTAAGCTTACCGCAAGGCTTGCGGAGCTTGAGCACGAGTGCGAGGATATTGCCGTATATCCCGAAAACCTTGCGGAGGTCATCGAGATATGGACGGGTGTGCCCGCATCCACCGTAACGGAAAATGAGTTTGAAAAGATCGACAGGCTCGAAGCCCGTCTTAAGGAAAAAATAATCGGCCAGGACAGAGCAGTAGGCGCCGTTGCGCGTGCTGTAAAGAGAAATCGCGCAGGCGTTTCCTATAAGCGCAAGCCTGTCTCGTTTATTTTTGCGGGGCCCACCGGTGTCGGTAAAACGGAGCTTGTAAAGCAGCTCGCCTCCGATCTGTTCGATTCGCCGGAAACACTTATCCGTCTCGATATGTCCGAGTATATGGAAAAGCATTCCGTTTCCCGTATCATCGGCTCTCCCCCCGGTTACGTCGGATACGACGAGGCAGGTCAGCTTACGGAAAAGATACGTCGCCGTCCTTACAGCGTTATCCTGTTTGACGAAATAGAAAAGGCGCACAAGGACGTACTGAACGTCCTCCTGCAGATCCTTGATGACGGCAGGATCACGGACGCCCACGGAAAGACC
>JAFSCG010000105.1 GCA_017436885.1 Clostridia bacterium
CCCCTCTCACCCGCTATCGCGGGAGCTCTCCCCAAGGAGAGCCTTTCGTAGCTACATCACCTAAACAGAAAAGCATCAGTAAAGCTTGTACCACCTAATAAGCCTCTCCCTCGGGAGAGGTGGCGGCGCAGCCGACGGAGAGGGGCAGAATGAAACATGAAGATCAATAAAGCCCAAGAACTGTTAAGTATTGCAAGAATTCTTCGAAGAAATATGACACGGCAAGAAAAACACCTTTGGTATGATTTCTTGCGACGATATCCTATCAAAATATATAAGCAAAGAATAATTGACAAATTCATCGCGGACTTTTTCTGCTACCAAGCAAAGCTTGTTATAGAGATAGATGGCTCTCAACATTACACCCCCGAAGGCAAAGCCTACGACGAAGAACGAAGCAAGGTCTTTGAACGGTACGGACTGCTTGTTTTACGCTTTTCTAACCGCGATATTGACACCAACTTTTCAGGTGTTTGCAGTACTATTGACAAGATGATCAAAGCACGGACAGCAACGCAAATATGATCCCCTCTCACCCGCTATCGCGGGAGCTCTCCCCAAGGAGAGCCTAAACGACATAACACGCAATGAATCACATACGGAGTATCACATGAATATTGAATACAAAGATCAAAAAGACATTCCATGTATTGAGCTTTACAAGCTTTTCCTTTCGGTGGGATGGGCTGATGAAGCGAGCACGTCGCAATGGATGTTAGATAACTTTAATATCGCATTTATCAATTCAACTTTCGTATTCTCTGCGTGGGAAAACGGTCATCTTATCGGATGCATAAGAGCATTAAGCGATATGCACTTCAGATCGGTAATTTATGATCTGGCAGTTCTACCGGAATATCAGCATAAAGGTATCGGAACGGAGCTTGTGAGAATGTGTATTAATAAATGCAAGGATTCCGAGTGGTTAGTTGCCACGGACATGGCAGAAGGATTTTACAGGAAACTTGGATTTACAGAAAATACAGATCATTTTTTAACCATACCGTGCAAATGGTTTAAGCAAAACAGTTAAACGAATAAGACCTTCTCCGACGGAGAAGGTCTTATTCGTTTATATTTTAAAGAATATCTTCAACGAAATACGCATTGGTATTTGCGTGCTTGCCGAACTTATCGGTAACGGTTACGCGGACGTAGGTATCGTCCGGGTCTACGAGGAATTCCGCATAAGTAAGGCTCTTTCCCTTTGCCCTGAAGGCGGCGCGGGTCTTGCGGCAACCCGTGGACATAACGATCTTTTCGCAGGGGCCCGTTTTTATGCACAGCTTGTTGCCGTCCATGTAAAGCTCCTTTATCTCGGGACCCATGGAGGAATAGAAATTACCTGCAAGGAGCGCGTCGGTAATGGTGGTGTAATCAAGCTTATCGGCCTTGATCATGGTAAAGGCACCGAAGGAATCGCGTCTCTCGCTGTCGAGGGGAGCGCCGTTGTGGTTATCGTCGGCAGCTATGCAATACAGGCGCTTGCCCATGCGGAGCATATCGTCGTATATGATGGCATTATACTCGGGGAACGTTTTGAAGGAGGCAAAATTGCATATTTCCATTGCGTGCATTCCGTGGTAGTTTTCGTAATCGCTGCGGTTTTCCAGGGACCAAACGGGATGGTTATACGTTACGAAAAATCCGTTCTCCACACCCGCTCTTATCATGGTGTTGATGCACTCGGGGCTGTGGTCGCGCTCAAAATCGGGCATATTGGGGTCGAACTGCACCAGATGCCTGTTGGCGGCACCGTTGCCGACCATATACTTTTCCCTGTGCCAGCAAACCTGTTTGAGATTATCGGGCTTCAGCGCGATAAGGCACAGATGGCAGGTCTTGCGGTACTTGAACTTATCTTCGGGATTGTTTGCGTTGAGCTCGTAGCCGTTAAGGGCAACGAAATTCTCGTCGCACAGATGGGTCTGATCGAGCATTACGTTGTGGTCGGTATAGGCAACAACGGAGTAGCCCTTGTCCATATAAGCCGCCTTTACCTGCTCGGGGGTGAACTTACCGTCAGACACCGTGGTGTGGCAATGCAGATTTGCCTTGTAGAATTTTCCGCCTTCGGGTATGAGATACTTTTTCATATTCTCTTCTCCTTTTTTGAAAAGGGTAATAAAACTATAATAGCGGGGACCACCAAAAGTGCCCACGATATAAACATACTTCCGTAGCCAAGAGGTCCGATGACGTATCCGTACAGCACCGCGCTGAGGGAAGCCCCGAGATATGTAACGAAATCAAGCACGCCGCTGACGGAGGAAACGTTGCCCTCGCTTCGGTATCGAATGGGATATATGGAGAGGAAGGAAGTATTAACAAGGGAAACGGCGGCGTAAATTGCGGTAAGGCACACAATTCCGTAGATTGCCGAGACCTTAATGAGACAGAGCAAGGAAAAAACGCCGATAAGCACGAAGCCGAGAATGGATACCGCGTGCTCGTTTTCCCCGAAAATGCGGTAAAAAACTGCGTGAACAACTCTGCCCACAAAGCCAAAAGCGGGGATAAGCAACAAAAAGTACGCCGAGCTGCCCATATCAACGCCGTAGGTGTCGATAAAGTACA
>JAFSCG010000106.1 GCA_017436885.1 Clostridia bacterium
CCTCAAGGCTTTGGCCCTGAGCAAGCACGGGGTATTCAAAGGTAAACGGCTCGTCTATCTCCTCGGGAGCTGTGGTTACGGGCTCGGTTACGGGCTCAGTAACGGGTTCCGTGATCGGCTCGGTTATGGGTTCGGTTATGGGTTCTGTTGGGGCCTCGGTGGTTATCGGTGCTTCCGTAGTGATAGGCGTTTCCGTAGTGATAGGCGCTTCCGTAGTGATAGGCGCTTCCGTAGTGATAGGCGCTTCCGTGGTAACGGGAGCTTCCGTAGTTATCGGAGCTTCGGTAGTAACGGGCGCGATGGTCGCGGCGTCGGTGATCTCGTCCGTAACGGGTGGTACGGGCGTGTTGTTGCATGCCGAAAGGCACACTGCGGCAAGTATCAGAGAAAGTGCGGACGTAGGCTTGAAGTGCTTCATATATTTTCCTCCATGTTACCGAGGTTATCTGATTACAGTATACAAAAAGAGGAATAATATGTCAATGAACGGTTTTTTAACTATTTGTAAACTGTTTATTAATAAAACGAAATGAAAAACAGCCTTCTCCTGTGGGAGAAGGTGGCAGCCGAAGGCTGACGGATGAGGAGTTTTTTTAACACCTCATCCACCGCGTTGCGGTCCCCCTTCCCCCACCGGGGAAGGCTTAAGTTTTGTTTGCTCTGAACTCGCCGCAGGCATCATAACCTGCTACCTGCTCTGCGGCAGACGTGTCAAGTCAGTCCTTTTTTCTGGAAAGCATCAGGTTGGTAAGGATGCCGAGGATAAGTGCGCATGCGATGGAGGTAATGGTTACCTTGCCGATAGCCATTGCGGTGCCGCCGATACCGCAGATAAGAATTACGGAAACGGTAAAGAGGTTTGCGTGGTTATCAAGGTCGACCTTCTGGATCATCTTAAGACCGGAAACAGCGATAAATCCGTAGAGGGTGATGCAAACGCCGCCCATTACGCATCCGGGAATGGAATCAAGGAATGCAACGAAGGGAGAAATGAAGGAAACGATCACTGCCATTACAGCGGTAGCGGTAATGGTAAGAACGGAAGCGTTTCTGGTGATAGCAACGCAACCAACGGACTCGCCGTAGGTGGTGTTGGGGCATCCGCCGAAGAATGCGCCGGCAATAGAGCCGATACCGTCACCAAGGAGGGTGCGGTGCAGACCGGGATCCTCAAGCAGATCGCTCTCGATAATGGAGGAGAGGTTCTTGTGGTCTGCGATATGCTCTGCAAATACAACGAAAGCAACGGGGATGTAAGCAACTGCAACGGTTGCAACGTAGGAGCCGTTAAGCTCGCCAAGACCCTTGAAGCCCTCGATAAAGGTGAACTCGGGGATAGCAAGGAAGGTCTTAAGGCTTACGCCGCCCTCAACCAGCGCCTTGAAGGGAGCAAAATCAATTACCATAAGTGCAGGGTTCTTGGTAGCGATGCCGATAACGGTGAACACGAGTGCTACCGCGTAGCCTGCGAGGATACCGATAATAAAGGGGATAAGCTTTGCCATTCTCTTGCCGTATACGGAGCAGAGGGTAACAACTGCAAGAGTAACGATGGCGCAAATGAAGGACGGCCATGCGCTTCCGCTCATAATAAAGGAGCCGTTTCCGTCCTGGGGACCGTAGGAGAATACGTCCTTAACGGCCGCGCCCGCAAGGGAAAGACCGATAAGTGCAACGGTGGGTCCGATAACGACTGTGGGCATAAGCTTGTTTATCCAGTTAACGCCCGCAAACTTAACGATAATGGCGATAACAACGTAAACAAGACCTGCAAAAAGCGCGCCCAGAAGAAGTCCGAGGAATCCGAGGGACATGGACGCCGCACCTGCAAATGCGGTTACCATAGAGCCGATAAATGCAAAGGAGGAGCCAAGGAATACGGGGCTTCTGAACTTGGTGAAAAGCTGGTAAACGATAGTACCGACACCTGCACCGAACAGTGCGGCGGCAGCGGTCATTCCGTTACCGACGATAGCGGGAACTGCAATGGTTGCAGCCATAATGGCAAGAAGCTGCTGGAAAGCAAAAACGATAAGCTGACCAAACTTGGGTTTGTCTTTAACGCCGTAGATGAGTTTCATACTTCCTCCAAAAGAATATATTTGAAAATATTTTAGCACCTACCGCGGGTCAAGTAAACCTTTTTTCGACAAAAAACGCCGTTTCTCCCTTTTGCACAAAAATCAGGGGTCCGTGCTGTGCGCTATTCTGCCCGCAAATGTGTAATATCGCGTAATTGGAGAGAATTTATTTCCCAAAGCTATTGCAAAAAAAACGGCAACAAGTTATAATATGATATTATACTATGTAAAAAATTACCCAAGGAGGCTTTATAATGTTTTCTTATTTTCTCACCGAAGGCACCGCAGATGCAGGTAACATGGGCGCAATGGGCGGCATGAGCACCATTATCATGCTCGTTATCCTGTTCGTTGCCATGTACTTCATCGTTATCCGTCCCCAGAAAAAGCAGGAGAGAGAAAAGGCACAGATGCTTAACGGCCTGCAGGTAGGCGACGAGATCACCACTATCGGCGGTATCATCGGTAAAGTTATCAGCATCAAGGAAGAGACCTGCATGATCGAGACCGGCAAGGATAAGACCCGTATTCGTATCCTCAAGTCTGCAGTGAGTCATGTAGACGTAAAGGCCGAAGACGCTCAGCCTTGAATTTTTGTCCGTATGCTTCAGAACGTTCGACAGGCACGACCTTGCCGTACGCAAGTACGGCAGCGCCCAACCGTATCTCGCGCGAGCGAGATAGACGCGACCGGAGGGAGCCGACCGCTTGCGGTCGATGATGTACCTATCTCCGTTCTTCGCCTACGAACAAAAATTACTGCGGCTGACATTATTGGAACGTATGGGAGGGGTCTCCCCTCCCGCAATGCTTCATCCCCGCTGACGACCTTGAGCGCAGAGCCTTGAGATCCTTCGATCGCTTCGCTCTCCCGAGGATGACACAATGCTCGCAGCGAAGGATCTTGCGGGGACTCGCCCGTTGATTCATTTTCCGCTTATTTTCCGAATATAATGTAAAAAACCTTATTTCGGGAGGGGAAAATGGTAAGAACGAAAAAAAGGGGCGGGAATTTATCTCCTGCGGCACGCGTATTTATTCGTATGGCGCTTGCATTGATTGCAACGGCGGTCTTTGCCGTGATATCGGTATTTGCTTCAACGGCCGTTGTTTACGCAACGGACGATCCGGGCATGCACGTTGCTGTGGGTGCTTACTGTGCTCTGGCGCTTACTGCCGTGGCGTGCGGAATATTTTCCGCGATATTTTGCCGCGAGTCCGCTTTTTTATGTGCGCTTTGCACCTCGGGCGCTTCTGCTTGCATTATGCTTGCTGTTGCCGCCTGCTCGGGCGGGGTCTCCCCTGTCTGTGTAACCTTTTACGCGGCATTTATGCTTATTGCCGTGCTTTTTGCGGGCATCTTCTCCCGCAGGCCCCAAAGAGGACCGAAAACAAGAAGAAGATAAAGGAATCTTACCGCATTGCGGTTTTATAAAGGATGTATAACTATGAGATGGATGTCACTTAACGAGGTACGCGAAAAGTACCTTTCCTTCTTTGAGACCAAGGGCCACCTTAGACTGCCCAGCTATTCTCTCGTTCCCCAGAACGACAACAGCCTTCTGCTTATCAACTCCGGTATGGCGCCTATGAAGAAGTTCTTCACAGGTGAGGAGGAGCCCCCTCGCCGCCGAGTTACCACCTGCCAGAAGTGCATTCGCACCCCCGATATCGACCGTGTCGGCATCACTGCGCGCCACGGTACCTTCTTCGAGATGCTGGGTAACTTCTCCTTTGGCGATTATTTCAAGGTGGAGGCTATTACCTGGGCGTGGGAATTCCTTACCGAATGGATGGAGATCCCCGCAGAGCTGCTTTATCCCTCTATTTTCGAGAACGACGAGGAAGCCTTCGAGATCTGGACCAAGAAGATCGGCGTTCCCGCGGAGCGCGTTATCCGCATGGGACGCGAGGACAACTTCTGGGAGCACGGCTCCGGCCCCTGCGGCCCCTGCTCCGAGATCTATTTTGACCGCGGCATCAAGTACGGCTGCGGCAAGCCCGATTGCAAGCCCGGCTGCGATTGCGACCGCTTCATGGAGATCTGGAACAACGTATTCTCCCAGTTCAACAACGACGGCAACGGCAACTACACCGAGCTCGTGCAGAAAAACATTGATACCGGTATGGGTCTGGAGCGTCTTGCCTGCGTTCTGCAGGGCGTTAACAATCTCTTCGAGGTAGACACCGTAAGAAACATTCTGGACACCGTTTGCTCCTATGCGGGCAAAAAGTACGGCGAAAACGATAAGAACGATATCTCCATCCGCGTGGTTACCGACCACATTCGCGGTGCCTCCTTCATGATAAGCGACGGCATCCTCCCCTCCAACGAGGGCAGAGGCTACGTTCTGCGCCGTATCCTTCGCCGTGCCGCACGCCACGGTCGTCTGCTTGGCATCGATCGCGCTTTCCTTGCCGATCTTTGCGACGTTATGATAGATCAGAACGCCGGCGCGTATCCCGAGCTTGAGGAACGCCGCGAGTACATCAAAAAGGTAATAGCAATGGAGGAGGAGCGCTTCAACGCAAAGATCGACTCCGGTCTTTCCATCCTCAACAAGCTTATTGCCGACACCAAGGCGGAGGGTGGCAACGTTCTTCCCGCCGCAGGCGTATTCGAGCTTCACGATGCCTTTGGCTTCCCCATCGACATCACCCGCGAGATCGCGGCTGATGCGGGTCTGGACGTTGACGAGGAGGGCTTTACCGCTCTCATGAACGAGCAGCGTGCCCGTGCCCGTGCCGCACGCGCCAACATCGGCGGCTGGTCCGAGAGCTCCAAATCCTATCTTGCCGACCTGCCCAAGACCGCATTCTGCGGCTATACGGGCACCGAGGGCGAGGGCAAGGTGCTTTGCCTCATTTCCGGCGAGGACAAGCTTGACATGGTTACCGATGGCGATTTCACCCTCGTGCTTGACACCACCCCCTTCTACGGAGAGGGCGGCGGTCAGGTAGGTGATAGCGGCGTTATCTCTAACGCTAACTTCACCGCACAGGTGCTTGACACCAAAAAGACCGACGGTATCTACCTCCATCTTTGCCGTGCCGTTTCCGGCACTCTGAAGATAGGCGACACCGTTTGCGCCAAGGTCGATGCCGACCGTCGTGCCGCCATCGCCCGCAACCACACCACCTGCCATCTGCTCCAGGCGGCTCTGCGCCGTGTGCTCGGCACCCACGTTGAGCAGGCAGGCTCTTACGTTGATGCCGATCGCGTCCGCTTCGACTTTACCCACTTTGCCGCCGTTACCCCCGATGAGCTTAAGACCATCGAGGAGCTCGTAAACGGCGAGATCCTCCGCGGCGAGGCAGTTATCACCACCGAGACCGATATCGAGAGCGCAAAGAAGGCAGGCGCAATGGCTCTGTTCGGCGAGAAGTACGGCAGCACCGTTCGCATGGTCAAGGCAGGCGAATTTTCCACCGAGCTTTGCGGCGGTACTCACCTTGATAACACCGCAAAGGCAGGTCTTTTCAAGATAGTTTCCGAGTCCTCCGTTGCCGCAGGCGTACGCCGTATCGAGGGCACCACGGGTCTTGGTATCCTTGCAGAGCTCAACGCAAAGGACGATATCCTTGTTGCCGCCGCAAAGGAGCTTAAGGCAACCTCTGTAAACGACCTTGTTCGCCGTATCGGCGCGCTTCAGGCCGAAATAAAGGAAGCAAAGCGCGAGCTTGATTCCGCAAACGAAAAGCTGAGCGCTGCAAAGCTGGACGGCATCCTTGCAAACAAAAAGCAGGTAGGCGGCATCTATCTTATCGCTGCCGAGCTTGATATGAAGCCCAATGCGGTCCGCGCTCTCTGCGATAAGATCAAGGCGGAGCACAGCGACTGTGTTGCGCTCTTTGCCGCAGTTTCCGAGGGCAAGCTTAATTTTGCCGCGGCTTGCGGACCCGATGCCGTTAAGGCAGGCGCACACGCAGGCAATCTCTGCAAGCAGGTAAGCCTTATCTGCGGCGGTAACGGCGGCGGACGCCCCGATTCCGCAATGTCCGGCGGCAAGGATCTTTCCAAGGTAAAGGAAGCTCTTGCCGAGGCAGAGAATATCCTCTCCGGAATGTTGAAGTAATTATAAGCCTTCCCCGGTGGGGGAAGGTGTCAGGCGATAGCCTGACGGATGAGGCGCTTCTTGACAATGACTCCTCATCCGTCACGCCCTTGGGCGTGCCACCTTCTCCCGCAGGAGAAGGCTTGATTTGTAATATCATTTTCACAGAGGTCAATATGGTACATCTCGGAAACAGCTGGGACGAGCTTCTTTGCGATGAGTTCAAAAAAGAATACTATCTCCGTCTGCGGGAGTTTTTAAAAAGGGAGTATGCCGATCCCGCTTTTCCCGTTTATCCTCCCATGCACGATATTTTTAACGCTCTGCGGCTGACGGATTATCACGCAGTCAAGGCGGTCATCATCGGTCAGGACCCTTACCACGGGGAGGGTCAGGCTCACGGGCTTTCCTTTTCCGTTAAGGACGGGGTGCCCCCTCCGCCCAGCCTTGTTAACATATTCAAGGAGTATTCCGCCGACCTCGGACTTCCCGTGCCGCAAACGGGCGACCTTACCCCGTGGGCAAAAAACGGCGTGCTGATGCTCAACGCCGTGCTTACGGTGCGCGGCGGCATGGCGGCAAGCCATCGCGGCAAGGGCTGGGAGATATTTACCGACAGGGTAATAGAGCTGTTAAACGAGCGCGAACAGCCCATCGTTTTCCTGCTTTGGGGCGGCTTTGCAAAGAAAAAGGCAGAGCTTATCACAAACCCCGCGCATCACATTCTCACAGCCGCACACCCCTCGCCCCTTTCCGCCTACAACGGATTTTTCGGTTGCAGACATTTTTCCAAGGCGTCAGCCCTTGTAAAAGGCGGTATTGATTGGCGTCTTTAATTGCTTTTTGCGTTGACAAGTGCATTTTTTGGGTGTATAATCGTCTAAACAAAAGAATAACGCAGATCATCGGCCATGCCGTTGTCGGGCAGCTAAAAAGCTGCTCGGGGATAAGGAAATCGCGGTGCAAGTCCGCGGCAACAGCCATTACCGTAACTCCCTTTGGGGTCAAGTCGGAATGCTTATCGGTCTGTGCACGTAAAAGTCTCTTGGGCAAACGGGGAGGCTGTGTAACGGCGGGCGCGTCCCGCCCCTTTCGGCATGGCAGTGCCGACACACAGTACCCGTGAAGGGTACTTTTATTTTATCCTTTTGATCTGATTAAAAGGAGAAAGAAAAATGAAAAAGCTTATCAATTCAACTGTTGTTACCGTAGTTTCCCTCGTGCTTGTTTTCTGCCTTGTGGCTTGCGGAGGTCCCACCGTGGACAAAACAGGCCTTTGGGAGAACGCCACCTACCTTAAGGACACCGAGCTTGGTAAGGGTGCAAACACCTGCGTTGCCGAGGTGGTAGTGGGCGATCAGAAGATCACCTTCACCGTACATACGGACAAGACCACCGTTGGTGCCGCACTCCTTGAGCACGGCATTATCGCAGGCGAGGAGGGTCAGTACGGTCTTTACATCAAGCAGGTAAACGGCATCACCGCCGATTACGACGTGGACCAAAGCTATTGGGCCTTCTACATCAACGGCGAATACGCCATGACAGGTGCAGATATGACGGACATAGCCGAAGGCACCGTATACCGCTTTGAGTACACAAAGTAAAAGAAGTAAGATAAGCCGCAGATTGCGGGATATCGTGCTTTTTGCCGCTCTTGGAACGCTGATGTTCGTTTCCAAGCTTATAATGGAGGTTCTGCCAAACATTCATTTGCTTGGAATGCTTACCATGGTCTATACGGTGGTGTTTCGTAAAAAAGCGCTGATACCCATATATCTCAACGTTGTCCTTATCGGTATTTACGGAGGTTTTTCCCCGTGGTGGGTACCTCATCTCTATCTATGGACCGTTCTTTGGGCGGTTACGATGCTGATACCAAAAACGATCTCTGCCAAGGTCGCCTGCGTGGTATATCCCGTTATATGCGCCCTTCACGGTCTGTTTTACGGAACTCTGTACGCTCCCGCACAGGCGTTGATGTTCGGATTCAATTTCAAGCAGACTGTGGCGTGGATAATATCGGGAATTCCCTTCGACCTGCTTCACGCTTGCGGTAACTTTGCCGCAGGGTTTTTGGTGCTGCCGCTTTCCGGGCTTATGAAAAAACTGTACAAACAATAAACGAAAACAGCATCCCGCGGAGATCTCTCCAAGGGGTGCTGTTTGACTGTTATTTGTTGTTTTTCACGTCGCAAACGGTGAGAGTACCGTCCGCAACGGTAAAGCTTATCTCGTGCCTGCCGTAGGTAAAGCCGTACACTCTGTCGCCGTCCTCGGCGTATCCGGGGCGCGGGTCTTGGGAGAGCAATTCCCGCAGGGGGGCGCGGAGCTTTTCCTCTATTTTTTCTTCCAGCTCTGTGGGAATAACAACGTCAAGGCTGTATTTTGCCGCATCGGTGGAAAAGCCGCCCGTGGCATCGGGCTTGCAGTCCGCATGGGGCAGATAAGGCTTTATATCGTATATGGGGGTGCCGTCCATTATATCAATGCCCGAAACGGTAATAACGGGTCCTTCGTCGGTCATTTCCCAGCCCTCCAGCTTCACGCAGGAAAGACCGATGGGATTCGGGCGAAAGGGCGAACGGGTGGCAAACACTCCCATTCTTTTGTTGCCGCCAAGGCGCGGAGGGCGCACGGTGGGCGACCAGGTGGGGCGAAGTGCCTCGGAAAACTGCCAAATAAGCCAAAGGTGGGAAAAGCCCTCTATTCCGCGCAACGCCTCGGGCACGCGGTATTCGGGCTCGAATACTATCTTGCCCTTCAATCCCTCCACAAGTCCGCTTTGCCTCGGCAGACCGAACTTTTCGGGGAAGTCGGTGCGAATACGTGCTATTATCTTCATGTTCTTTCCTTATTTAACTATAAATCTCAGCTCGCCCGTGAAATCCAGCACCGTGTCGCCGAGGTCGGTTACGGAGATAAGGTCGGTAATTTCAAGGGTCATGGGGCGGGCGGTAACGGGGAAATCCTCGGCGTTTATCACAAGCTCGTAGGTAATGGCGTTTGCCTTGGTATCGGTTTCGTATATTGCGTAATTATAACCGCCATCAAGCTTTGCAAAGGGAAAGTGGGGGTATACGCCGCCAAGCTTTACCTCGTCTGCGCCGATGCCGCTTGGCAGATATACGGTAAAAAATATACGCACGGTCTCCGCCGTCTTTTCTGCGGAAACCAGCTTGACGTCAAGATCCTCGGAATTACCCTGCGCCACTCTCGTATCCTTTTCTATTTCTATATGTGCCACGTTTGGGTCAAAGTACAGGCCCAAAGCTACTGCGGTTGCGGTGAATACCACGGCAATGCAAATCAGCGACACGAGGGCGTAGCGTATAAGTTTTTTCATCGTTTCCCCTCCTTTTTATTATTTCCTTATCTGCATTATACAGTAAAAATATGAATAAATCAAGTTTTTCGGAAAAGGAGAAAGCCGTTGAAAAGAGAAGCTTGATGTGTTATTATGGGATAAAGAATATCAAAACGGAGAATACCGATATGAGCTACGCCTATTACGAGTATATCGAGGATCGGGGAGATAGGCTTTTTACCGTTGTTTTGCTTCCCGAGAGGGAGGGCGGCTTTCCCACGGTGGTCTGCCGTTCGCCATACGTTAAAAACACCGTCGACCAAGATGAAAACGATGTGGTGCGCGCCTGCGAGAATACCTACGCTCCGTGGCTTTTGCGCGGCTATGCGGTGGTGTTTCAGCATTGCAGGGGGCAGGGGAAAAGCACGGGCGCGTTCGTTCCTTACGTCCACGAGCGCGAGGACGGTCTTTTGCTGCGCCGTTGGATACGGGGACGCTCTTTTTACAACGGAGAGCTGTTTTTGCTCGGCGCAAGCTACACCGCGTCCCTGCATTACGCAACCGCTCCCTTTGAAGCGGATGTCAAGGGTGCGGTGTTTGAGGTGCAGGACACGGAGCGGTATCGGCTGTGGTACCGCAACGCACAGATGCGCAAGGGACATGCAAATTGGCATTTCGGACTTTATAAAAGCAAATGCGGCTTAAATAAAAGCTTCGGTATGTCATCCTTTTCGGAGCTTCCGCTGGACGGTCTGTCCGAAAGGGTGCTTGGCGACAGAGCTTGCGATTTTGAGGAGATGCTCCGCGCGGGAGATCCCGAACACCCTTTCTGGGGCACGCGAAACGGCGGTGCGGAAGCGAAGAATGCCGTGAAAAATGCGGGTATTCCCATTTTGCTTACAACGGGCTACAACGATTTTTATTGCGGCGGACTATTCAGAATGTGGGAGGAGATGGACGGCGAGGCAAAGAAGCGCTGTGCCCTGCTGGTTTCGCCGTATAACCACGGCGACGGATACTCGGTGGATAGGGGCATCGCCTTTGAAAAGGGCAAGCGGGTGGAAAATTTCGGCGCTTCGTACCGCATTGATTGGTTCGATAACATCCGTTTCGGAACGCCACTTCCCTTTGAAAAGGGAGTTATAAGCTATTACCGCACCTTTGAAAACGGTTGGCAGACGGATTTCCATGCCGTGCCCACAAGGGAGCTGGAGCTGCCTCTCGGAAAGGGCGTTGGCACTTTTTGTTACGACCCCGCACATCCGACGGCGTTTTGCGGCGAGGGGACATTTGCGGATGAGTTCAACCCCGAGGGCAGTGTTATCACTCTTTATACCGTGCCTTTCGCACACGACGTGTTTGTAAAGGGCAGGATGAGAGCAAGGCTTGCGGTGGAATCCGACAGACCGGACACCACGTTTTACATGCGTGTGAGCATTGAAAAGCCCGGCGGGGATTACGTGCTGCGCCATGATATTACCTCCCTTTCCCATCAGCTTGGGGATTATGAGGAAAACAGCAGGGTAGAGCTGGAGATGTGCTTCGACGAATACGCGTTTTTGTTAAGATCCGGAGAAAGACTGCGTGTTGATATCGCCGGCACGGACGATAACATTTACGTCTGCCATACCAACAGAAGAGGCGAATATTACCTGCAGGATGGAACCGATATTGCATTGAACACCGTGTATCTCTGCGACTTGGTGCTTATTCTTCCCGTTGAGTAAAAAAATGCCATTCGCTATTGAAATGAGCGAAGGCTTGTGGTATCATAGTAAAAGAGAAATAATGCTTTTTATTACTTTTTTTATAAAATATCGGAGGGAAAAATGGAAAAGAAGTTATTTGGCTACATGCCCAACGGCTGTGCGGTGTATTCCTACACCATGAAGAACGGCAAAATGGAAGCGGAGATCGTTACCCTCGGCGGTATCATTCGCCGTCTTGAGGTAAACGGAACCGACGTTGTTATGGGCTTTGACACCGTGGAGGCTATGCTTACCGATACCTCCAATCAGGGCGCGCTTATCGGACGCTACGGCAACCGTATCAAGGACTCCCACTTCTTTATCGACGGCAAGGAGTACAAGCTTTACGCCAATAACGGCAAAAACCACCTTCACGGCGGCAAGTACGGCTACAACCGCAAGCTCTGGACTGCAGAGGCAAAGGGCGATAACGTGCTCGTTCTTAAGTACTTCAGCCCCGATCTGGAGGAAAACTATCCCGGTAACCTTGACGTAACCGTTACCTACACCCTCTACGAGGACGCTCTCGGCATCCACTACGAGGCAGTAAGTGATAAGGACACCTTCGTTAACCTGACAAACCACGCTTATTTCAACCTTAACGGCGGCGACGGAAGCAACATCCTCGACCACGTTCTGCAGATCAACGCAGACACCTACACCGCAGTAGACTCTGCCCTCATTCCCGTTGGCAGAGAGGCAGTTGCGGGCACTATGTTCGACTTCCGCACCCCCAAGAAGATCGGCACCGATCTCCACGGCACCAAGGTAAGCGATCCCGATTTCGGCTACGACCACAACTTCAACCTTACCGGTGCAGTTAAGGAGACCTACGACGGCAAGGAGCTTAACGTTTGTGCCGTTCTTACCAACGGTAAGCTTACCATGACCACCCTCACCGATCAGATGGGCGTTCAGTTCTACAGCGCAAACTTCCTTGAGGATCCTCGCGTTCAGTTCAAGGGCGGCGTTGCTCTCAACCGCAGAATGGCTCTGTGCCTTGAGACCCAGTTCGAGCCCGACGCTCCCACCAGAGGCGAGAACCTGCTGAAGGCCGGCGACAAGTACGAGACCGTAACCGTTTACCGTTTTGCGTGAGGCCGATATGCAGATAATGAAGGACATCAGTGCGCTTCTTGACTATGCGGTAGAGAAGTGCCTTATAGAGGAGTGCGACCGCACCTGGGCTGCCAACCGTCTTATCGAGGCTCTCGGTCTTGCGGAATTCGTTCCCGCCGAGGAAAAGGACGGACGCGATCTCGAGGCCATCCTTGCCTCTATTTGCGATTACGCCGCAGAAAACGGCCTTATGGCTGACAACACCGTTACATACCGCGACCTGTTCGATACCAAGATAATGGGTCTGCTTGTGCCCCGTCCCTCCGAGGTGGTACGCCGCTTTAACGAGGAGTACGCCAAGTCCCCCGAGGCGGCAACCGAGTATTATTACGCGCTCAGCCGCAATTCCGATTACATACGCACCTACCGTGTAAAGCGCGACCTGCGTTGGGTTACCGCTACCGAGTTTGGCGAGCTTGACATTACCGTTAACCTCTCCAAGCCCGAAAAGGACCCCAAGGCCATTGCCGCCGCCCTTACACAGAAGGCTGCCGAGTACCCCAAGTGCCTCCTTTGCAAGGAAAACGAGGGCTTTGCGGGTCATCTTACCCGTCCCGCACGTCAGAACCACCGCGTTATCCCCCTTACCATGGCAGGTGAGCAGTGGTATCTGCAGTACTCCCCCTACGTTTACTATAACGAGCATTGCATAGCCTTCAACGGCGCTCACACCCCCATGAAGATCAACCGTGCCGCCTTTGATAAGCTGCTTGATTTCGTTACCATCTTCCCTCACTATTTTATCGGAAGCAATGCGGACCTGCCCATCGTCGGCGGCTCCATCCTCACCCACGACCATTTCCAGGGCGGACGCTACGAGTTTGCCATGGCAAAGGCCGAGGCGGAGATGAAGCTTACCTTCGCGGGCTTTGAGGACGTGGAGGCAGAGATCGTAAAGTGGCCTCTCTCCGTTATCCGTCTGCGCCACGGGGATAAGACCCGCGTTGCCGAGCTTGGAGAAAAGATCCTCAACGCTTGGCGCGGATATACCGACGAGAGCGCGTTCATATATGCGGAGACCAATGGCGAGAAGCACAACACCATCACTCCCATTGCCCGCCGCAGAGGCGAAAAGTACGAGCTTGATCTGGTGCTTCGCAACAATATCACCACCGAGGAGCATCCCATGGGCGTTTACCATCCCCATGCAGAGCTCCACCATATAAAGAAGGAAAACATCGGACTTATCGAGGTCATGGGTCTGGCAGTTCTTCCCGCCCGTCTGAAGGCCGAGCTTGCCCGCCTTGCGGAGCTGCTTGTAAGCGGAGGCGATCTGCGCGCCGACGAGCTTACGGAAAAGCACGCCGATTGGGCTGAAAAGATCGCCGCCGACCACGGCAAGTTCGCAAGCGTTGAGGAGGCCGACGCCGTGCTCCGTGAGGAGGTAGGCAAGGTATTCTGCCTCGTGCTTTGCGATGCGGGCGTGTACAAGTGCACCCCCGAGGGCAGAGCGGCGTTCAAGCGTTTTGCCGATAGCGTGTCGCGTGCGTGAACGCGACGCGCAGTTATGATCGCCTACGGCGAACTATGAGTTATAAGTTATGAGATGCTTTTCATCGTTTGAATAAAGAATCGCAAGGCGATCATATCATAACGTTTCGCAAAGCGGAACTCATAACGTTTGCATAGCAAACTTATAACTCATAACTTTTATATTTTTGATTCGTATTTATTTCTCAAAAGCCCTTGCAATTTAGAGAAAAGTATGGTATCATACTATTCTGTGATGACATTTCGGGGAGAACCGCACCCTCTCAGGCGGATCTCCAAATTAAATAATTTCGTGAAGAGGAGGTGTTTTCGGTGCCTAACATTAAATCCGCAAAGAAGCGCGTAAAGGTTAACGAAACCAAGGCGCTCCAGAACAAGATGTTTAAGTCCAGACTTCGCACTGCTATGAAGAAGTACGCAGCTGCAGTTGAGTCCGGCGACAAGGCAGCAGCTGAGGTTGCATACAAGGATGCAGTTAAGCTCATCGACCGTGCTGTTTGCCGCGGTGCAGTTCACAAGAACCTTGCAGCCCGCAAGAAGAGCCAGTTTACCAAGGCTCTCAACAACCTTTAATTGTGTTATGTATAAAAAACCTGCTGTTTAACCCGACAGCAGGTTTTTTACATTGAAAATCGCCGTATACTTCAGAGAATTGCCCCAAAGCACCTCGACGTACGTAAGTACGCCTTCGGTTGGCTTGAGGGAGCAATTTCTTCGTCTACGACGATTTTTAGCTTGGTTAATATCGAAAATCGTCGTATACTTCAGAGAAAAATCCAAAAGCAGCTCGACGTATGAAGATACGCCTTCTCTTGGCTTTATGGATTTTTTCTTCGTCTACGACGATTTTTAGCGTTTCGATTTCGAAATTGCGTATATTTCAAACAATCTTCAATCGTAGGGGAGGGGTCTCCCCTCCCGCAAATATCCAACCTCAACGATAGAACGGGAGGCGAAACGCCTCCCCTACTTCTCTCCCGCGAGGGAGAGAACGCCCTCTTTAAGGGCGGCGCAGAAGCGCGTTATGTCCTCGGGCAAGTAATCGGCAGATATGCTGACGCGCACGGTCTTACCTGCGGCGTTTTCGTCAAGACCGAAGGCAATAAGAGAGGAGGAGGCGTGCTTTGCGTGGCTGGAGCAGGCAGAGCCTGCGGAAACGAATATACCCTTGGCAGAAAGAAAATGCACCAGAGTTTCGCTTCTGACGCGGCTGTTTGTAATGCTTATTATGTGAGGTGCGCGCACGGGCGGCAGGTTGAATGAGATAAGCTCGCAGTCTCCAAGCTCATTGGTTATTTGCTCCGTAAGGGCGCGGCATTTGCGGGCGCTTTCCCCAAGCTTTGCCGAGTTTTCCTTAACTGCGGCACCGAATGCCGCAATGCCTACGGTATTTTCCGTACCGCTTCGCAGTCCGCTTTCCTGACCGCCGCCGTAGATAACGGGGGAGAGGCGGCGCATTTTTTCCGTTTCGGGCGTGAACCAGAGGGCACCAACGCCCTTCATGCCGCCCACTTTATGCGCACTTACCGTCACCGCGTCACATCCGAGGCGATGCACGTTCATTGGTATCTTCAAAAAAGCCTGTACCGCATCGCAGTGCAAAAACGCCTGCGGTGCTTTTTTTCTTGCCGTTTTGAAGGCTGTGGCAACGTCGTACACCGCACCCGTTTCGTTATTAACGTGCATAAGGCTGACTATGGCGGTGCTTTCGTCAAGAGCGTCCTCCAGCTGTGCCATATCAAGGGTGCCGCCCTTGGTGCGGATGCGCACGGCGCTCCAGCCCATCTCCTCCAGCACCCGTACTTGATTTTCAATTGCGGGATGCTCGCTGTCGGTTATGATTATTTTTGGCGTGCCGCGAAACTTTTTTGCCCTTGCGGCTCCGAGAATGGCAAGATTGTTTGCCTCACTGCCCGAGCCGCAGAAAATCAGCCTGCCTTTTGTTTTGTCGCTTCCGAGGGCGGCAAGCACGTTATTCCTTGCCGCGGTCAGCTCCTTTTCCGCCGCAAGACCGGCGCTGTGCAGGGAAGAAGGGTTTCCGTAAATATCCATAACGCGCACCGCCGCCTCCTTCGCCATAGGCGAAAGGGGCGTGGTGGCGCTGTTGTCAAAGTAAAGCTCCTTCATTACATAAAGCGGAATTCCGCAAGGACGAGAGCAACCTTGTCGATATGCTCTTCGAACTTTTCGGGCGTTGCGGTGAAGGTGAAAACGTATACGGTGCTGTTCTTCACGCAGAATACCTGCATTACCTTATAGTCGCGGGTGCCTGCCTTTGCGGTGTAGGTGTACTGCTTTGCCTCAACGCCGTCAAGGGCGGTGGCCTTTACCTCGGGCTCGGACATCTCCTTAAAGAGCGCGGAGTATTCCGCCTTTACGCTCTCCCAATATTCGTCCACGGTCATGGTCTTTTCAAGGGCGTAGGAGGTCATGGACATGTTGGACTTGTCCGTATCGCTGTAATAAGCGGAGGCAACTCCCGTGGACATATCCACGGTCCAGTTCTGGGGCACGAAGAAATAGTAGTCGCTTACCTCGTTGCTTGCCAGCTTCATTCCCGTGGGGGCGTTTACCTTGTTGCCGCAAGCGGCAAGGGAGAGAACTGCCACAAGGCAGAGAATGATTGCGGTGATCTTTTTCATTGTTTTTTCCTCTTTTTTATTTATTGGTGGCTTTTATAACTTCCTCTGCGGCGCCGATAATGCCGCATTTGCCGCTTTCGTAGGTAAGTCCGCCCTGCAGGAACACGCGGAAGGGCGGGCGCAGGGGTCCGTCAGCGGAAAGCTCGATGGACGAGCCGCCCACGAAAGCACCTGCCGCCATAATTACCTGATCGTCGTAGCCGGGCATATCCCATGGCTCGGGAGTAAGGAAGGAGTCGATGGGGGAATTTGCCTGAATGCCGCGGCAGAAGGCACAAAGAGCGTCTGCACTTTCAAGCTCGATTATCTGTATGATGTCCTGCCTCATCTCGCCCGCCTCGGGGGAAACGCGGTAGCCGAGTCGGGAGAAAACGTACGCGGCAAGCTGTGCGGTCTTTATCGCCTCCGCAACAACGTGGGGCGCAAAGAAAAGTCCGCGGAAGATGTTCTTGTTCTGACCGAGGGTAGCACCCACCTCGCCGCCGATGCCGGGAACGGTAAGTCGGTAGGAGACCAGCTCCACGGCCTTGGCACTTCCCGCCATGTAGCCGCCCGCGTCTGCCATTCCGCCGCCGGGGTTCTTTATCAGGGAGCCGACCAGCAGGTCTGCACGGTAGGGCTCTATCTCCTCAACAAATTCGCCGTAGCAGTTGTCCACCATTACGAAGGCGGAGGAGCGTGCATGCACAAAGTCCGCAAGCTCGTTTATCTCCGCGGCTGTAAGGGTGCGTCTGCCCGCATATCCGCGACTGCGCTGAACGTAAACCACCTTAACGGTGCCGTCCTCCAGCGCCTTTTCGATGGCGGGATAGTCGAATTCCTCGCGTCCGTTTTTGATGGCAAAATCTATCTGCTTGTAATTGATGCCGAAGTCGGGAAGGGAGCCCTCGCCGTCCTTCTTTTCCGTAACGCCCTTTAAGGTGTCGTAAAGCTCGCCCGTAACGGAAAGAAGAGTGTCGCCCGGTCGCAAAAGACCGAAAAGACCGATTGTCAGGGCATGGGTGCCGTTTGCAATGCTGTGGCGTACTATTGCCGCTTCGGTGCCGAATACCTCTGCGTACACCTCGTCGATAAGCTCGCGTCCGCGGTCGTTGTAGCCGTAGCCGTCGCTTGCGGCAAAATGGGTGGCGCTGATGCGCGCGTTTTTAAAGGCGGTAAGCACCTTCCTTGTGTTTATCTCGGAAATGCGCGCAATGCGGGCAAAGCAGGGGGCAAGCTCCTCCTCGCCTTGGGCGCAAAGGGCTTCAAGCTGTTCTGCGTTCATCACTTGCCTCCCAGGTAAGCACACAGCATAGCGCACGCGCCCTCCGCATCCTTAAGGCTTGCGGTCTCGGCGGAGGTGTGCAGATACTTGGCGGGAACCGATATGCCGCCCACAGCCGCACCTGCGCCAATGCTCTGCAGGGATATGCCCTCGCCTGCGTGCTCGGTGCTTATCTCGAATTGGAAGGGAACCTTTGCGGCTTTTGCGGCGTTCTCAAGCTCGGTGCAAAGGGCTCGGTCGCAGACTACGGCTGCGTCCTTCAGCTTTATTGCCGCGCCGTCGCCAACGCGGCAGCCCTCCTCGGGGCACAGCTCCACGCTGATGGCAATATGGGGCGCAACGTTGTACGCCGCAGCACAGGCACCGCGCAGACCCACGGTCTGGCGGTTGGTGAATACGAAGTAAATATCGTCGCTCACGTCGGCAAGCTTTTCTGCGGTCTTTATCAGTATCGCACAGGCAAGACGTCCGTCAAGGGCGGTGCCGCAGAGCTTGTTGCCGCTCTTTACAAGGCGGTGTGCGGTGGCAAAAAAGTCGCCGGGGCGAACCTTCTTTTCGGCTTCCTTGCCGTCCTTTGCGCCGACGTCAACGTGCATGCGGCGCACGTTAAGCTCGCCGCCCTCGGGAATAAGTATGCCCTTAGTGCCGTTTTCAAATACCACGTCGGCGTAAGCGGCGGAGGTAAGGTCGGGGCTTCCGCAGGCATCAAAGCGCACAAGTCCGTTCTTTTCCACGTAGGTGGCAACAAATCCGTGCTCGTCGCTGTGGGCGGCAAGCATTATTTTTTGCTTGCTTTCGCCCTTTCCCTTTTTCAGGCAGATAAGATTGCCCGTAGGGTCGGTGTATATCTCGTCGCAGTAGGGGGTCATCATGCCCTCGATCAGCTTGTTAACAGTCGCCTCGCCCGTGGCAAGAGCGGTAACGGAAATGAGCTTTTTTAAAGTATTGTACATAATATCACCTCAATAACTGTCTATCATGTCTGCGTTTTCCGCAATGGCACAGCAAAGGCGGAACACGGAGCGGTAATCGCTGCTTCCGATAACGCAAGCGGCGCTGTGTATGTATCGGGAAGGTGCGGAAAGGGCCAGGGTGCGTATGCCGCCAACGGCGCGGTGCACGCTGCCTGCATCGTTTCCGCCGGAAACGAACTTCTTTGTCTGTGCGGGGATATTCTTCTTTTCCGCAAGCTCCATAACAAAGCTTCTCATACCGCGGTCGTATACCGTGCTCCTGTCCATAAAGGAAACGGCTCCGCCCTCGCCCGTAATGGCAACCTTGCCGCTGTCGGGCACGCCTGCGATGTCGGAGGCGGCGGTGCTTTCCAGAATAACGGCGTACTGCGGCTTTACTACCTCGCAGGCAACTGCCGCGCCGCTTGCTCCGATCTCCTCGCGCACGGTGAAGGCAAGCACCAGATTGACGGGAAGCTCGGCATATCTGTTTTTGTATTCCCGTGCCATGCATATCATCACGGCACAGCCGATGCGGTCGTCGATGGCCTTTGCCGCAAGCTTTTTGTCGTTCTCGCCGTAGTATTCAAAGGTGGGGATAAAGGTGCCGTAACAGCCCGTCTCCACAATGCCGTCCAGCTGCTCGCGGCTCGTTGCGCCCACGTCGATGAACAGCTCGTCGGTCCTTGGCAGCTGCTTTCTTTCGTCGGCGGACAGCATGTGCACGGGCTTTGTGGATATAACGCCGAATACGTCGCGTCCGTCCACGGTGCGCACGGTAACGCGCCTGCCCATCATTGCCGTGGGCATAATGCCGCCAACGGTGGTAAAGTACAGCAGGCCCTCGGGGCTTACGCCCGTAATAAGGAAGCCGACCTCGTCCTTGTGGGCAAAGAACATCAGGGTCTTTTTGCTCGGGTCGCTTCCCAGATATGCGTACGTATTGCCCAGGCGGTCGCTTTCCACTCGGTCGCAAATGCCCTTAAGCTCGGCTTTTATCAGCTCGTCGACCTCCTCCTCGCAGCCCGCGGGGCCGAAGGCAACGCAAAGCCGACGGAAAAGCTCCGTATCGGGAGTGATATTCTCAAGATCAAGTATGCTTCTCATCATTCTCCCCTTTCCGCAAATTCCTTGATAAGCCTTGCGGCGTTTACAAGATCGTTAAGGTCAACTATCTCCTCGGCGGTGTGCATACCCGAGAGGGGAATGCCCATCAGCACGCAGGGAATGCCCTGTCCCGTAATGTTCAGCGGGTCGGCGTCCGTTCCCGTTCTGCCGCCGTAGGCTATCTTCTGCACGGGAATATCCGTTTCCCTTGCTATGCTGTGCATGCGGGCTGTCAGCCTTTTGTCGCAAACGGGGGAGGCGGTCAGGCTGGGACCCTTGCCTCTCTTTACCGTTTTGTCCTCTCTCACGCCGGGGAATGCGGCAAACTCCGCGTCAAGCACTATGGCAATATCGGGCGCAATGTCAAAGCCGCCCGTGCGGGTACCGACACAGCCTACCTCCTCGCGTGCCGCAAGGTGGAGGTATACGTCGTACTGCAGCTTTTCTCTGTCTGTTGCGGCAAGGGCGGCAATGGCAGAGGCACAGCTTGCCTTGTTATCAAAGCCGTGCCCGCTTACCGCGTCGAACATCAGCTCGCAGGGGCGGGATGCAAAGCCGCAAAGGGTGCCGACGCGCACCACGTCCTTTGCCTCGTTTCCAAGGGAGGTATCAAGCATCAGGGATGCAACGTCGGGTGCGGCACCTGCCTTGGACCTGTCCTGAAGATGGGGAGGGGTGGATGCGAAATACGCAGGCACGGTACGCGTGCCGTAAACGTTCATCCTTGCGGCGGGCAAAATGCGGGTGTCGATGCCGCCGACTCTGGCAACGGAAAGGAATCCGTCCTCCATTACCTTCGTAACCATAAAGCCTATCTCGTCAAAATGAGCGTCGATAAGCAGCTTCGGGGCGTTTTCCTTGCCGCAGGAAATGCCGAATATATGTCCTCCGCAGGTCTCCTTGCGATAGAAATCAAAGTATTCTCCCACAAGCTCGCACAGCTTGTCGCCTGCGTCGCCCTCCATGCCCGATACCGTTGGTATCTCGGAAAGAGCGAACAGCAGCTTTTTCAGTTCTTGTTTGTTCAGTTCCATTTTTTCTCCTTATTTGTCGGGCGAACGCAGTTCGCCCCTACAGAGGTGGTCAAAGATTCTTTACAAGCTCTTTGAAGTGTCTGCCGCGTACCTCGAAATTGGGAAAAGCATCGAAGCTTGCGCAGGCAGGGGAGAGGATAACGCGGTCTCCCGCCACGGCTATTTTGCTTGCGGCGCGTACCGCATCGTCAAATAGGGGTTCCTTTATTATTATAAGACCGCTTTCTGCGGTAAGGGGGCATTCCTCCAGCGCCTTGCCTATCTTGGGACCCGCCTCTCCCGTCAGCACCACGGCCTTTGCCTTCCTGCACAGGTTTTCCGCAAGAGGCGCAAAGGGAATGTTTTTGTCCGAGCCGCCGCAGATAAGTATGCTGTTACTGTCCTTGAAGGTGGAAAGGGCGGCGGCGGTGCGTGTGGGGCTGGAATCTATGGAGCTGTTGTAATAACGCACTCCGTCCTTTTCGCGCACCAGCTCAAGGCGGTGCTCCACACCGCCGAAGGTGGGAGCAACGGCTTTCATTGCCTTGCTTACCGTTTGCATATCAAAGCCGCAGGCGATCACAGCGCCGCAGGCGGCCATGTAATTTTCGCGGTTGTGCTTGCCGGGGAGCAGGATGTCCGCCTCGTTTATAATGGAAACGGGCTCGTTATCTTCGCATTGAGCGTAGATAACGCCGTCTTCAAGCCAAAGCCTGCAGTCGCCGCCCGCGGGCCGCTTTTCGGAGGAAAAGAGCGTTACGCGTTTTGGGGTGCAAGAGCCTTTGCTCGCGCTCGCCGTTGCCGCGGCAAGCTCGGCACAGATGGCGTTTTCCGCATTTGTGATAAGTGCCTTGCATTCCTTGTGGCGGAATATATTGGTCTTTGCCGCAACGTATTCGTCCATGTCGGTATGCCAGTTCAGATGGTTTGGCGAAAGATTGGTAACCACCGCAACGTCCACGCTTCTCTCGGCGCATTGCAGCTGGAAGCTGGAAAGCTCGCAGACCGCAACGTCGTTTTCCCCAAGCTCACGGGTGAGAGGGATAAGCGGAATTCCGATGTTGCCGCCCACAAGTGCCTTGCGTCCGTTGCCCGAGGTCTTCATCGCCTCGTTTAACAGCAGTCCCGTCAGGGTCGTGGTGGTGGTCTTTCCGTCGCTTCCCGTAATGCCTACCGTGGCGCAGGGGCATATCTCCAAAAACAGTTCCGCCTCGCTTGTAAGCGTTGCGCCGCGCTTTACCCCCTCGGCGAAGGCGGGAATATCGGGGCGCAGACCCGGCGCGCGGAATATTACGTCCTCGTCAAGGTCGCAAAGATATTTTTCGCCGCAGAGAAGGGAAGCGCCCCTTCCCTCAAGCTCCGCAATTTTTGGGGAAAGCTTTTCCTTTTCCTTGGAATCCCGCAGCGTCAGCGTGCCGCCTATATCAAGGAGATATTCCGCCAGCGGCACGTTGGAAACTCCCATGCCGACCACAGCGGTCCTTTTTCTTCCCACGGCATCAAGCAATGCCATACCCTTTTCCGTCACGTCTGCCTCCGTAATTGTAATGGTATTATATTATTATACTATTATAATCCCGTCACCGCAATAGCGTAGCTGTAAAATTCTCAAAAAAGTAACATTTTGGGCGGTGCGTTCTGCTTTCGCGTATTTGCTTCAAATATTTTGCGTGTGGTTTGTTGACATTTGTTATCATATATGATAACATAGGCTCGGGGTGGTGATAATATGGTCAGTAATGAAATAGCAGAGCAGAGAAGTGATATTATAGCAAAGCTTGTTGCGGCAAGGCTTGAAAAAGGCATTACCCAAGCGGAGCTCGCCAATATGATAGGAACACAGCGCTCCAATATTTGCAGGCTTGAAAGCGGTGCGCAAAATCCCACTGTGGATATGCTTTTGAAAATATCTGCGGCACTGGGAAAAAGGTTGGAGCTTGAGTTGAGCGATAAGGAGGAAACGGTGGTGCAGACCTACGTTTTAAAGCTGTATGATACGGAGCTTTTAAGGTTTTCCCTTTCGGAGCGTGGCTTGGAGGGCTTGAAGGCCGAGCTGATATCTGTGAACAAAGATCTGCAGCCTCTTTTCCCATACGGGCTTGAACTCACGGGAGAAGGGGTGATCTCCTGGCTGAAAAGCCGTGTCGTTCCCAAAAACAGACGCTTTGTGGCGGAGATACTTGCGTCCTTTGGGTTGAATGCAAATGATACGAAGGGAATTATAGACGTTTGCATGGGTCTTTCTCTTAACGATAGCTATTGGGTGGTAGAGGAGGATTTTAAAGGCAGCTTTGCAGATTACAATCTTTACGAAAACAGGTTTTCGGAGATACTGTCGCTTGTTGCTTATACGGGGGTTGAGCAAAGCCACGGCGGGTTTACCACCTCTCCGGAGCTTACCACGGGAGGAGCGCTGCCAAAGGCTTGGCGTTTTATAGATGGTGATGGCATATATCTTTATAAGGGCGGCAACGATATTCTCACACACGGGGGAAACGAGCCGTACAGCGAATATTATGCTTCACAGATCGCTTCGCAAATGGGACTTAATGCAGTTTGCTACGATCTTGAGAATTGGAAGGGTATTCTTGCCTCAAAATGCAAGCTTTTTTGCAGTATCGACGTTTCATACGTGCCTGTGTGGAGAGTGATACCCGACGTTACCATAAAGAAAGCTTTAGATCTTTATGACAGCCTTGGTGCGGATTTCGGCGAGCAGCTTCGCAGTATGCTTGCCTTTGATGCTCTTATATATAACGAGGATAGGCATTTCGGCAATTTCGGTCTGTTGCGTGATAACAAAACAGGAAGGTTTATTGCGCCTGCGCCCATGTTTGACCACGGTCATTCGCTTTTCAGTCAGGCGGCACCCGAAAAATTCGAGGATCTTGAAGCTTATTCAAAAACGTTAACAACTCCGTACGAAGGGCTGACCTTTGACAAAATAGCTGTGGAGGTCATTGGAAAATCACAGATCTCACAGCTTCGTAAAATGGCAAATTTCACTTTCAAGCGTCATGCCTCGCTTAATTTGGACGAAGGAAGATTGCAAAAGATAGAGGCGTTTATAAGGCGCAGGGCGGTTCAGCTTCTTGCCTTGGCAAAAAGCCATACACACGAAAAGAGATCGCTCCGTAAAGATCAAGACGCGGATGTGTGAGATTCGTGGATATCACTTCCGCCATCAACTGTGCAGATTGCGGATGCTTTTGAACCGCAAAGAAGGATGTTTATGAAAATTAAATTGTGCAGATACGGTAATTACTGCAATAAAAAATTGCTGTTGGGAACGGCTATTTATTGCGCGATAATATTGCTTCTTTTCCAGGATATCATTGCGGCTATAACGGGCATCTGTATTTTCCTTGCTTTTGCTCCGCTTGCCTATCCAAAGTCCTTTATCATGGACTACGAAATGATAAAATACACCCGCATCCATCATTTGAACAACAGGTTCGGTCGCGGTAGCATTATAGTCAAGGTCAAATACGAGGTGTCGCATATATCGAAGATAGAATTGTTGCAAAATCCAATGGAAAAGCTTTTGGGGCTGGGACATTTAAGGTTTGTTGGTTATACATACCACGAGGCGAAAAAACACATGGACAGAATCGAGCCCGTGGTCGCTCATTGCCTTTACGGTGTGGTCATGAAAAAGCACAGGTCGGTAATTGAGGATTTTATAAAGAGCGTAAATGCTGGCGGAGAGAAGAATTATAGCAGCGAATATTGATATTGGCAAGCGCCGATGCGTATAATTGTAACAAAAGGGTCGTTAAAGCTAACGGCCCTTTTATTTTGGAGCGTGTATGGCGTTTTTCGATATGGTTTTATAGGCGTGGGCTTGGCGGCGGACGCCTTTGCCGCCGCGGTGGTGCGCGGACTGCGCATCGGCAGGCTGAGGGCCGCATGCCTTGCCTCCACGGCACTCACCTTTGCATTCTTTCAGGGGGCTATGACCCTTGCGGCAAAGTAATGCTATCGGAAATCCCTTGGGGAGATTCCGGTCCGCTTTTTAAATTCGCGGGAAAAATGGCAGGGCTCTGTGTAGCCGCAAAGGTTGGCGACCTCGGAAACGCTCATGTGTCCCGATACCAGCAGATGCTTGGCATATTCAATTCTCTTTCGGATCACGTATTCCTTCGGGGATATGCCGAATTTGTTGTTGAATATCTTTCGCAAATACACCTCGCTCACGCCGCAGAGCTTTGCCAGATGCTCTATCGTTACGTCGCAGCTCATAAAATCACGTTCGATCGCTTCCAGTGCCGGGGCGATCATTTTTTGTTGGCCGCTTGGCATGTATTTCTTTTCGGTCTCCTTTTGCAGGTGATAGATAGCGTCGTAAGCTGCACGCATGGTCGCGGCAAAGCACGCAGGGGAACGGGACGACCATTCGACGCACGCTGTTTTGAAGCTTTTTTTAAGCTCGTCCGCATCTCGCAACGAAACGACGAAGGGTTCGCAGTCTATATCGGCGTCAAAGTTTATGGCGTAGCAATGACCGCCTTTTATTACTTTGATTTGGTAAGTGGAGTTTTTTGGGAGATAAAAAAGGCATTCGCCCTCCGTGCGCATAACACGCCCGTCGGAAAAGCAATAATCCTTTATTCCGTCTCCTGCCTCCATTACAAGCCCGTGAAAGGGACGGTCCTTGTGGAACATTTTGCCACAGTTCGGCGGGACGCAAAGGGCAAAATGTATTTTTGATATCAGCGTGTTTTCCCAGTCTTTTTTCATAGCGGATAAATCGGAACAATAGATCCGTTGCTCCTTTCGAAAAACTCTTGTTTTTTGAATAATCTGCTTAATCACGGCAATTTTACGGGAATATTATAGCATTTTATTTCGAATACATCAAGTACTTTCGGTAATATCATTTTCAAAGATCATTTGCTGTGTATAATGAAAACAGAGGTGATCGTTATGGAATACATCAAGGCTGCGGATTACGAATACGTAATAAATAAATATCACGATACGAAAAAGCCGTTTAACAGCTTTTTCAGATTCATCCGAAGAGACGATATCTTCTCTTCGGAAACGGGTATGGACGGTGATGAGATAAAAGCGCAACTATTGCGGCTCGATGCGGAGCGTGAGGGTGTTTCGCATTCGGTGAGAAAGGCCATGGGATTTGCCTTCGTTTTGGAAAACACGAGGATCTCCTGCGATAGCCGCGATAGGTTTCCCGCAATCAACGCCATAGATCGCCCCTTGGAGCAAGTCATGATCGCGCGTTGGCGGCGCGAGGTATTTGAAGAGCTGGTTCCCGACGCGGAAGCGAAAAGAAAGGCCTTGGGAAGCTCGGGCGCGGCGAATATTTCTCCGGATTTCGACCACAGCGTTCCCGTGTGGGACAGGATACTTTCCCTCGGGTTCGCGGGGCTGCTTCGGGAGAGCGAGGAGGCGCGAGCGCGTTGTGAATGCACGCCCGAGCAGGAGGCCTTCTTTGATGGCGTGAAGATAACGTACGAGGCGATAGTAAGCTTTATCGGCAGGCTTGCCGCTTTGGCAGAGGCAACCGAGGGCTCTCAGCGTATGGCAGAGGCGTTAAAGCATATAGCTTACAATGCGCCGTCAACCTTTTACGAGGCCTTGCTTGTCAACTACGTTTATTTCATGCTCAGCGAACATATTGAGGGTCTGCAGGTACGTTCACTTTCCAATTTTGACAGGCATTTCAGGCATTTTTATGAGCGGGATATTGCGAACGGCATCACCGAGGAAGAGATACGGACCGATCTTGCGTATTTCCTCCTTCAATTCACCGCTATAGGGAACTATTGGAACCAACCCGTATATCTCGGTGGTGAAAGAGCAGACGGTACAACGGAGATAAATCCTCTGTCGTATATTTTCCTCGACGTGTATGACAAAATGGGGATATACAACCCCAAAATACAGATAAAGGTGGCGGACAGCACGCCAAAAAGCTTTCTTTGCCGTGCTCTTGACATGATACGTCGGGGAAACAGCAGTATCGTGTTCGTTTCCGATGCCACCATTCGTAAAGCGCTGATAAAAAATGCGGGAGCAACGGAGGAAGAAGCAAGGCTTTGCCACGTTAAGGGCTGTTACGAATACGGTATAGAGGGCGTATATTCGGGCGGCATGAATTATCTTAACCTCCTCAAGCCCTTGGAATATGTCTTGCACGAGGGGCGCGACGGTATAACGGGTGCATTTGTCGGTGTGAAATGCCCTGCCGCAAAGGATTACGATTCCTTTGAACAGCTTTACGACGAATACAAAAAACAGCTTTTGTACGTTATTGACACTACTATCGAAACCGTAAACGGTTTTGAGGAGTATCTCAGCTATATCAACCCGCAGTCGATGCTGTCCGCAACGTATCCCGACTGCCTGAAAAACGGGCGCGATGCCCTTGTAAACGGGGAAAGTAATCTTAGCGTGGGTTTTGTTGCATCTCTTGCAGATTCCCTTGCGATGATAAAGAAGTACGTTTTTGATCTGAAGCTTATCTCGCTTCCCGAGCTGGTCCGTATGCTCGATGCGGATTTTGAGGGTAACGATGCGTTCCGACGCAGACTTCTTGCCGATCGGGATAAATACGGCAACAACAAGCCGCTCCCCGATGGAATAGCGGTTGATATCGTAGATTTTGTTGCCAAGCACGTAACGGGAAGGCCGAATGCAAGTGCACGCGGCCGCAAATGGAGCTGCGGATTCCACGTTGCGCGTATGTCCTACTCCCAAGGAACAAAAACTGCCGCTACACCGGACGGGCGACGTTTTGGAGAGGAGCTGTCCAAAAACTGCTCTGCGGTCATGGGGCAGAATCGCGAGGGTGCAACGGCTGCCATACTGTCCGCAACCAGGATAGACGCCTCCTCCTTCGCGGGTGATGCTTGTCTTGATATCGGATTGCTTCCCTCGACCGTAAGCGGCGAGGACGGCTTGCAGGCGATGTACGGCCTGCTGCGTACCTTCTGCCGCCGCGGAGGGCACGCTCTTCAGATCAACGTATTTAATTCCGATATGCTCCGCGATGCCCAAGCGCATCCCGATAAGTATCGCGATCTGCAGATCAGGGTATGCGGCTGGAACGTGCTTTGGAACAACATAAACAAAAAGGAACAGGACGGCTTTATCCGTCAGGCGGAGGCACTTGCTTGATATGCGTGGGGAAAAGGTGTTTTCAAATCGAATTTCAAGCCTTTTGTTGGCTCTGGCCGTCTGTGCTCTGTGGGGGTCTCTTTACCCATTCGTGAAGCTTGGATATGACGCCTTTAGCATAGACGGCGGAGACGTTCCGTCAATCATACTGTTTGCTGGCGTGCGCTTCGCTGTGTGCGGTGTTGCCATGGCGGTGTTGTTTTCGGCGGTGAAGGGAAGGCTCCTTGCACCAAAAAGGGAAGACGCGGCACCTGTTTTTACTGTTGCGCTGTTCTCCGTGATCCTTCACTATCTTCTTACTTATATCGCGCTGGCGGTGGGCGAGGGCTCCAAAAGCGCAATAATCAAGCAGATCGGATTTCTCTTTTTGAGCTGTATGTCCTTTCTGTTTATAAAAAACGAGCGGTTTTCTTATAAAAAGCTTTTCTGCGGATGCTTGGGTTTTTCCGGCATAGTCGTTACAAGCATGGATGGCTCCGCGTTTTCCTTTGCCCTTGGGGACCTATTGCTGGTGCTTTCGTCCTTTTGTGCGGTCATAGGAACAGTAGCGACAAAAAAAGCGGTCAAGCGTACGGAGCCCTTGGTCCTCGTGGCTTATTCACAGCTTTTCGGAGGCGTTTTGCTTTTGCTCGCGGGGCTTGCCTTTGGCGGGAGGATTGCGCACGTCGACCTTGGCTCCGCTGTTGTTTTTGCATATATTTGCGTGGCTTCCATCTGTGCGTACGCTCTTTGGAACGTGCTGATAAAATACAATTCCGTTTCCAAGCTTTCAATGATAAAGTTTACGGAGCCGTTGTTTGCGGTCCTGTTTTCGGGGCTGTTGCTCCGCGAAAACATTTTGAAGTGGAATTATGCGGCGGCTATGATAATTATTTTTACGGTGATACTTTTGGATAACGGCTTTATACGCAAGCGTCGGGGAAAAGGTGGCTTTAAATGAAAGCAACGATCTTTGAGATAAAGCGATTTGCCGTTCATGACGGCGACGGTATTCGTACTACCGTGTTCTTCAAGGGCTGTTCGCTGAAATGCGTATGGTGCCATAATCCCGAGGGACTGGGCGCTTCTCCGCAGTTAGGCTACTACGAGCATAAATGCACAGGCTGCGGCGAATGTGCGGCCGTTTGCCCCGCGAATGCTCACCGCACAGAGAGCGGGATCCACGTTTTTGATAGGGAAAAATGTATCGCCTGCGGCAGGTGCGCCGTTGTATGCACCAATGGAGCGTTAAGCTTTTACGGTAAAGAGGTAACGGTGGAAGAGCTGCTTTCCCTGCTTCTTGAGGACAGAGAGTTTTACGA
Source organism: Clostridia bacterium (assembly GCA_017436885.1). Lineage (GTDB taxonomy): Bacteria > Bacillota > Clostridia > Oscillospirales > CAG-272 > RUG12395. Next base: position 29,222 of record JAFSCG010000106.1, read on the forward strand.
GGAGTCCGATGGCGGTGTTACGCTTTCGGGCGGAGAGTGCCTTATGCAGGCGGATTTTTGCGCAGAGCTGCTGAAACGCCTGAAGGAGCACGGTATCCACACCGCTGTTGATACCTGCGGCTTCGTTTCAAGGGAGACACTGGATCGGGTCATTCCGTTTACCGACGTGTTTTTATACGACATAAAGGCCTATGACGAGGAAGTGCATAAAAAATGTACCGGTGTTTCCAATCGCAGGATCCTTGATAATCTTGCGTATCTTGATTCCGTCGGAAAATCTGTTGAGATACGTATTCCTTACGTTCCCGATCACAATGATGCGGAAATGAGGGACATTGCCCGTTTTGTTTCGACCCTTAAGAACGTTACGAAAATAAGGGTCCTTCCGTACCATGCATACGCCGGATCGAAATATCGTGCTTTGGATATGGAAAACACCCTTCCCGAAAGGCTTCCTTCTTCAACGGAGTTGGACGAGGCTAAGGCTATTATCCGCAAGCTCACGAGCATTCGAGTTCAGGACTGAGGTATACTTACGGTTTTTTTGTGCTTACACAAGCTCAATAAAATAAAAAACAAAAAACAGGAGGAAAAAATGAAAAAATTCACATTGTTCACGGCAATACTTTTGTGTTTGGCAATGCTTTTACCCGCCTGCGGCACACCGGCAACTCCCCCATCGGAAACGGATGGCAGTTCTGCTGACGTTACCACCGAAGCCCCCGTTGTAACGGAATCCCCATATGATGAAAACGGTTTTTTGAAGGACGATCTTCCGGACGAGCTTGATTTCAACGACCTTACGGTCAAGATTTTCATTGCGGATTATAACAAGGCGTACGCCGAGGATATGTATAGCGAGGGCTATAATACCGAGCGCCTTAACGATGCGATCTACGCTATGATCGTAAACGTAGAGGATCGCCTTAACGTTGATCTTGAATATACCATAGAGTCCTACGTTTGGGCCGATTACGATAAGTTCCAAGGCAGCGTTAAAACACGCATCATGGCAAACGACGGATCTATGGATCTTATATTCAATAATCATAATGCCGCATACGATATGCTTGAGTACGAATACTACGTTGACCTTTCCGAAACCAAGTACATAAACGAGGACATGCCCTGGTATAACCAGAGCATTAAGGACAGTCTGCTTACCGATTACGTTCACTTCCTTGCAGGTGACTTTGCCCTTGCGAACGTAAAAAACACTTACGCAGTTTATTTTAACGCTGATATGTACAAGTCGCTGGGATATACCGAAAATATTTACGACGTGGTTGACAGCGGCAAATGGACCATCGACAAGATGGAGGAGCTGATAAAGACTTGCTACTCCGATCTTAACGGAAACGATAAGGCAGATCCCGCAGACCGCTTCGGTCTTACCTTCGGAGATACCAATAAGTATCTCGGATTCCTTCCCGCCTTTGACGTAAAGATATTTACAAGGACCAACGACGGCTACGATTTTACCTATGGAAACGAGCACGCACTTGACGTGGCAAACAGGCTTATTGCCCTTGTGAACACCAATGAGAATGTGCTTAAGGGTCAGGCAAACGGCAAGGAAGCCGACTTCCCGGATTGGATGATATCCTCCGGAGGCGGTAACAACGCAAGCAGAGTGTTCATTGAGGGACGCTCGCTGTTCTCCTGCGGACTTGTTGCAGATGCACCCGCCATTATCAACGCCATAAATTTCGAGTACGGCCTTCTTCCTTATCCCAAGTGGAACGAGGAGCAGGAAAATTACCAAACGACCCTCCAGCGCAGCTGTAACGCTATGATCCCCGTTTGCTCCACCATAGAGGACGAGGCATCTGCCGTTCTTGAAGCATTGGCAAGCGAATCCCACAGAAATCTGATGCCCGAGTACTGCGAGGTCTCTCTCAAGACCCGTTATTCTCAGGATAGCGACGTAAGCCGAATGTTCGACCTTATCGCTCACAGCACGGTATACGATCCGGGTGAAATATACAACAACGGTACGCCCGGCGGATACATACGTTACGCCATTAACGTAAGGCTGGATTGGATGAGCCACATAGCCGCAAACCGAGATGCTCTTGTTAACAAGATGCAGGAAGTAGTTGATTTCTACAAGAATAAGTGAGTTGGTGTAAGTCGCGTCGGCGGTACTGCGCTGTCATACCGACGGACAAACGAGAGTATATTATACAGTGCTTAAAAATGCACGTCAGATAACTTATAAATAACGCAAAAAGGTCGTTGAAGCTTACTTCTGCGGCCTTTTGCTTTTTGGAGCGTGTATGGCGTTTTTCGATATGGTTTTGATAGGCGTGGGCTTGGCGGCGGACGCCTTTGCCGCCGCGGTGGTGCGCGGACTGCGCATCGGCAGGCTGAGGGCCGCATACCTTGCCTCCACGGCACTCACCTTTGCATTCTTTCAGGGGGCTATGACCCTTGCGGGATATTATGCGGGGGAGCTTTTAGCCTCGGGACTTGAAAAATGGTCGGGCATACTTGGGGCAATACTGCTGTTTTTTCTCGGCGGAAGGATGCTGTTTGCCGCCGAGGAGGAAGAGCCTTCTCTGCATCTTATATCTATGGGATTTGCCACAAGCGTGGATGCCTCCGTAGTTGGTATGGCGTTCTCCCTTCGCCCGTCGGTAAGTGTTTTTCACCTTTGTGCCGTTATCGCCGCAGTAACTCTCGTCTTATCTCTTTTGGGCTTTGCTTTGGGTTGCGCCTTTGGCGGCCGCTTCCGCAAAACTGCAAGAATAGGCGGTGCATTGGTGCTTATTGCTATGGGTGCACGGTTTTTGATCGGGTAATTTCTGTTACGTATTGCTTTTTTCGATAATTTGCGATAAAATAATTATATCTATATCCAAAAAAGTGGGTGCCTTATGAATTTCTCCGATCTTTTGTTCCTGTACGCATTCCTGCCCCTGTGCCTCGGAGCGTATTTTATATCAAAAAATATCCGCTGGCGCAACGGTGTGTTGCTGGTATTCTCCCTTATTTTCTACGCTTGGGGCGATATCCGCTTCCTGCCGCTGTTGGTTTGCGTTGCGCTGGTAAATTACTGCGCCGCACTTCTCCTTCGCCGCTTCGGGGAGGGGAAGCGCTCCACAGCCGTCCTTGCCGTGGGCATAGTGTTTGATCTGGGGCTTCTCGGCGTATTTAAATACACGGGCTTCCTTTTCGAGAATATCAACGGGCTTTTCGGCACGTCCCTCGAGGCTCCCGAGCTGGGACTGCCCCTGGGCATCAGCTTCTATACCTTCCGTCTTATCTCCTATCTTCTTGACGTTCATTGGGAGAAGACCGAGCCCGAGCGCAATTTCGGACGCTTCCTTATGTACGTTTCTCTGTTCCCGTCAACCGTGGCGGGCCCCATCGTGCGCTACGCGGACGTGCGCGAAAGTCTTACAGAGCGCACCGCCACCCTGCACGACGTTGGCGAGGGTGCATCCCGCATTATCTGCGGACTTGCAAAAAAGGTAATCATCGCGGATAGCCTTGCAAAGCTTACCGCCTCTCTTTTCGGCACCGACGTTGCCGCCGCATCCGTTGCCGCCTGCTGGATAGGCGCGGCAGTATACGCCCTGCAGATGTATTTCGATTTTTCCGGTTACAGCGACATGGCGGTGGGTCTTGCCCGTATGTTCGGCATTCCGTACCCCGAGAACTTCAATTATCCCTTCCTTTGCAAGACCATTGCGGAGTTCTGGCAGCGTTGGCACATGACTCTCGGCTCATTCTTCCGCGATTATCTGCTGTACGTTCCCATATTCGGCAGTCAGCGCAAGTATCTTGCCCTGTTCCTCGTTTGGTTTTCCACGGGTATCTGGCACGGTGCCGCATGGAACTACGTTATCTGGGGTCTGTTTTTCGGCGCGTTCATCCTGCTTGAAACTCTCCTCGGCAAAAAGCGCATGAAAAAGATCCCCGTGCCCGTAAAGCATATCTACACCAAGCTTGTACTTATCATCGGCTTCGGCATCTTCCGCTTTGAAAAAACGGACGAGCTTTTCGCCTTCCTCCGCGGTCTTGTGGGCGCAAACGGCGCACCCTTCTGGGAGGAAACGGTGCTCCACTCCCTTGCAAACAACTGCTTCCTGCTTGCGGCGGCGTTGCTGTTCTCCTTCCCCGTTATCCGCTTTATTAAGGAAAAGGCAGAAAATAGCCCCATCGGCGTTATTGCCTACGGCGGCGCAAGACTCGTTTTCTCCGTGCTCATTCTGCTTATCGTCAGCATCATGCTTGTCAATTCCACCGCAAATCCCTTCCTTTACGCCAACTTCTGATAAAAGGATAAAGCCATGGCAAACAAAAAAGAACTGAACAATAAAATACCCGAGGGTCTTTCCAAGGAAAGGCTTGAAAGACGTCTCGACCTTGTGCGCGTAATATGCCTCGGCACGGTAATGGCCGTTGTAGGCATCGGTCTTCTGGTGCTGGAGCGTCCCACCGAGAGCCTTGCGGAAAAGCGCAAGCTGGCGGAAAAGCCCGCCTTCTCCCTTTCCGCGGTTCTGGACGGAAGCTATATGCGTCAAATGACAAAGTATTATACGGACACCGTGCCCTACCGCGACCTTCTCGTGGATCTGGGCGCCTCCGTTCCCGAATATCTCGGCGTGCGCGTCGACGGCGTTAAGATACACGGCGATATCCCTGTGGTGCCTCCCGTAGACGATAAGCCTCCCGTTATTACCGAGCCTCCCGTAACTACCGACGCACCCGTAACCACCGAGCCCGTAACCGAGCCTCCCGTTACCACGGAGCCTGTTACCACCGATACTCCCGTAACGGGCGAGCCCGTTATCACCGACCCCGTTACCGACCCCGTAACCGAGCCTGTAACCGAACCTCCAGTAACCGAACCTCCAGTAACCGAACCTCCCGTAACCGAACCCCCCGTTACGGAGCCTCCCGTTACCACCGCTCCTCCCGTAACCGAGGAGCTTCCCGACGTTAACGACATTCTCCGCGAAAACGGTATTATAGTTCTCAATAAGCGCGCCATTATGCTTTATTACGGCTCATACGATGCTACCGCAAGGTACGCCGCATCCGTAAACGAGTATAAAAAGGCGTTGGGCGACAAGGTAAACGTGTGGTCTATGATCACTCCCACGGCAGTTGCCTTCTACCTGCCCGATAAATACAGCGCGTACACAAACGACCAGAAGGGTCATATCGAATACGCCGCCACCCTCCTTCAGGGAGCAACGGAGATCAACGCCTACGCCGCGCTCCTGCCCCACGTTAAGGAGAACATCTACACCCGCACCGACCATCATTGGAGTACCCTTGGTGCTTATTATGCCACCGAGGCCTTCGCAAAGAAGGCGGGCGTGCCCTTTGCTCCTCTTTCCACTTACAAGAAGATCGAGCGCGAGGGATACGTTGGTACTATGTACGCCTTCACGGGCGATCAGGTGCTGAAGAACAATCCCGAGACCTTCGTTTACTACAAGCCCCAAAACGATTACAGCGTTGAGTATTTCGACAGAAATATGCAAAACGGCTTTGCAAGCTCGCTGTTCTTTGATTGGGTGGACACACCAAACTCCTATCTTGTTTTCATCGGAAGCGATGATCGCGTGACCCACATAACTACCGACTGTAAAAACGGCAGAAGGCTGTTCGTTATCAAGGACAGCTACGGCAACGCCCTCGTGCCCTTCCTTACGGGCTCCTTCGAGGAGATCTGGGTGGTGGACTTCCGCTACTTCGAGCTTAACGCCGTTCAGTTTATGAAGGACCACGAGATAACCGACTTTATGGTATCTATGTGCGCATTCTTCTCCTGCGGCACGGGCGTTGGATATCTGGAATCTATGAGAACGAAATAAGGTGAAGATATGTTAAAAGAGCTTACCTACCCCTTTGATGCGGAATATATTTTGCAAAACCGCCGCAAGCTGAAAAAGACCCTTGCAAATGACGGTACGTCCCGCGTTAAAAAGCGCATTGCCATTCTCGGCGGGGCCACCACGGGCATCATCCGTCCCGTTTTGGAGATATTCCTCCTTGATAAGGGCATCGAGCCCGAGTTTTACGAATCCGAATACAACCGTTTTTGGCAGGACGGAATGTTCGGCACACCCGAGCTTGACGAGTTCAGACCCGAGATCGTGTTTATCCACACGGGCGTGCGCAATCTGAATATGCCCGCACCCACCGATACCGCCGAGAGCGCCGAGGCGCTCCTCGAAAGTGAGTATGCCCGCTACGCCGCCCTTTGGCAGGCGCTGGGCGCAAGGTATAACTGCGTTATTATTCAAAACAATTTCCAGCCACCCGCATATCGCTTGCTGGGTAATCTGGACGGCACCGACCGCCGCGGCAGGGTGAACTTCGTTAACCGTATGAACCTGCGCTTTGCCGACTATGCGGCGGCAAACCGCGGCTTCTATATTCACGATATTGCGTACCTTTCCTCTGTTTGCGGTCTTGATAATTGGGACAGTCCCGAGGAATGGTATATGTACAAGCAAAGTCCCGCAACGGCCTGCGTGCCTATGCTGTGCCACAGCGTTGCAAACATAGTTAAGGCCATTGGCGGTAAGAACAAAAAGGTGCTGACCCTCGATCTTGACAACACCCTTTGGGGCGGCGTTGTGGGCGATGTGGGACAGCAGGGGCTTGACCTTGGAGAGGAAACTCCCGTGGGTCAGGCGTACCGCGAGTTCCAGCATTACGTAAAAGAGGTCTCCCAAACGGGTATAGTGCTTACCGTTGCCTCCAAAAACGACGAGGAAAACGCGCTGGACGGTCTCCGTCACCCCGACGGATATCTGCATCCCGAGGATTTTGCCGTTATCAAGGCAAATTGGGATCGCAAGGACGGAAACATCCTGCAGACCGTGGCAAGCCTTGACCTGCTTCCCGACAGCGTTGTGTTTGCCGACGATAACCCTGCCGAGCGGCATATAGTTCACGAGAACGTTGCGGGCGCCGCAGTCCCGGAGATGACAAGTCCGGAAAGCTACATCCGCACCGTTGACCGCGGCGGATATTTTGAGCCCCTCTCTCTTTCGGGGGAGGATCTCAAGCGTAACGAAATGTACCGCGAGAACGCAAAGCGTGCCGAGCTCTCCCTTTCCTTTGCCGATTACGGCGAGTACTTAAAGAGCCTTGATATGGTTGCGGCCGTTGGCGATTTCCCCGATATTTACCTCAAGCGTATCGCTCAGCTTGCCAACAAGAGCAATCAGTTCAACCTCACCACCCGCCGCTATACGGAAACCGAGATAGAGGAAATTGCAAAAAGCGGCGAATATATCCGCCTCTGCGGTAAGCTTGCCGACCGCTTCGGCGATAACGGCGTGGTTTCCGTTATCATAGCAAAAAAGAATGGCGACGAAGCTGATATTCTGCTGTGGATAATGAGCTGCAGAGTGCTTAAGCGCGGTATGGAGCAGCTGATGCGCAATTGCCTGCTGGAGGCTGCAAGGGACGCAGGCGTCAAGACCTTGCGAGGGTACTATTACCCCACCCAAAAGAACGGTATGGTGCGTAACCTTCTCGGAGACCTCGGCTTCGAAAAGATAAGCGAGGACGCAGAGGGAAATACCGAGTGGACTATATCCACGGACGCATCTCCCCTTGAGTGTTTTATCGAAAAAACGGATCACCCCGAAAACGAAAGGAAATAAAAAATGACCGCAGAAAACGTATACGTTGAGCTTAATTCCATCTTCACCGATATTTTCGACGAGGATATAACCCTGTTCCCCGAGACCACCGCAAAGGATATCGACGGCTGGGACAGCCTTGAGCACATCAACATCATCCACGCAGTTGAGAAGCGCTTTAAAATGAAGTTTAAAATGGGCGAGATATCTACCATGAAGTGCGTAGGCGAAATGGTGGAGATTATATTGGCAAGAACGGCACTCTGACCGCGCTGTAAAAAATCGCTTTATACTTCAGATACTGCAACAGGGCCGAATTCGGCGTACGCCAAGTACGCCGTCATCCGGCCCTATTTTGTATCTTCGTCAAAGCGATTTTTTGTATGTCGGGGTGGTTAGTTGAGTGAGGCGGGCGACGCACGCTAAGTACGCCTTCGGTTTGCTTTTGAGCTTTTTTCTTCGTCTAAAGCGATTTTTTGTTTGTCGAGGTGGTTAGTTGAGTGAAGCGGGCGGCGTACGCCAAGTACTCCTTCGGTTTGTAGCCTTCCTCTCCGAGGAAGGGGGACCGCGAAGCGGTGGAAGGAGTTTTTTCGGTTAATGGTCATATGAAAAGTGAACAAAATGTAAAATATGCGTCAAAGGTGCGTTTTTGGCGTTTTTCATTTGCCGTTTTGCTTGCAATCATCACATAAATGTGCTACAATTATCAAAACTAAACTCGGGTACTGCGCCCGATAGATGGGAGGGTAATATGTCTGACGGAAGATATCCGCTTTTAAATCAAATAAACTCTCCCGCCGATCTTAAGCGTATGGATGCTTCTCTTATGCCGGCTCTTGCAAAGGAGATACGCTCCTTTTTGGTAGAAAAGGTCACGGTAAGCGGCGGACATCTTGCATCCAATTTGGGCGTTGTGGAGCTTTCCATTGCTCTCCATCGCGTTTTCGACACGCCGAAGGACCATATAATCTTCGACGTTGGTCACCAAAGCTACGTGCACAAGCTGCTTACGGGCCGCCGCGACGAATTCGACAAGCTTCGCAAGCCCGGAGGACTTTCGGGCTTTACCCGCAGAGGCGAGAGCGAGCACGACGCCTTCGGTGCAGGGCACAGCTCCACCGCCATTTCCGCTGCCGTCGGCTTTGCGGAGGGCGACCGTATAGAGGGCAGGGACGCCTTCAGCGTTGCCGTTGTTGGTGACGGAGCCTTCACGGGCGGTATGGTCCACGAGGCGCTGAACAACTGCCGCGGCGATCTTAAGCTGATAGTAGTGCTTAACGAAAACGAGATGAGCATTTCCAAAAACACGGGAGCATTTGCAAACCACATTGCAAAGATACGCTCATCTCCCAGATATATGAACACAAAAAGCCGCACCGGAGATATTCTTTCCAAGTTACCCGTAGTGGGCGAACCTATGTACGCCGCAATGCGCGATACGAAAAAGTTTTTCAAAAACATTCTCTTCTCCTCCAATTATTTTGAGGAGTTGGGACTTTTCTATCTCGGTCCTGCCGACGGCAACGATTATTTTGCCGTGGAACGGCTTTTGCGCGCCGCCAAGGAAAAGGGCGAGAGCGTTATTCTGCATCTGAAGACTGTAAAGGGCAAGGGCTATGCTCCTGCAGAGCTGAATCCCCGTGACTACCACGGCGTATCCCCCAAGGGCACGCCCTCGGTGCGCAACTTTTCTGCCGAGATGGGCGCGTGGCTTGCAAAAGAGGCGGAGCGCGACGGCCGTATTTGTGCCATTACCGCATCAATGGCTCATTCCACGGGCCTTTCCCCCTTCCAGAAAAAGTTCCCTCAGCGCTTTTTTGACGTGGGAATTGCGGAGGAGCACGCCGCAACCTTTGCCGCAGGTCTTGCCGCCCAAGGCAGAAAGCCCTTCTTTGCGGTCTATTCCTCCTTCCTGCAGCGCTCCTATGACAGTATAGTGCACGATATTGCCCTGCAGGGACTTGGTGTTGTGCTGTGCGTTGACCGCGCGGGTCTTGCGGCCTCCGACGGACCCACACATCACGGAATACTTGACGTTGCTTTCCTTTCCCAAATGTGCGGAGTAAGCATTTTTGCTCCCGTTACCTTCCCGTCCCTTCGCCGTGCCATGAAGGCCGCTCTTGACTGTGCCGGCCCTTGCGCTGTGCGATATTCCAATTGCGGTGAGGTTGACGTAAGCGGATTTACCGCCACGGAGCATCCTATGATAAGCGTTCGCGGCGTGGATGGATGCGATGCCCTTATCATTACCTACGGCAAGGTAGTAAGCGAGGCAATTGCCGCTGCAGACGCTCTTGCCGGCGAGGGAATTAAAACCGGCATTATCCTTATGGAGCAGATAGCCCCTATGGAGGATATGAGCGCATATATAGCAAAATTGATACCCGGTACCTGCGGCAAGGTCATCTTCCTTGAGGAGGGTGTACGCAGCGGCGGTGCCGGAATGCTGCTGCTTGACAGACTCGGACGCAAGCATCCCCTTGCCCTTTCCGGCAAGAGCGCAACCATCCTTGCCATCGACGATTGCTTCGTCCGCGGCAAGCTTGGGGAGAGCATATACGAAACTGCGGGCATTTCCCGCAAGCATTTGATTGCCGAGGCAAAGAGTCCTTCGGCTGATTGATCAGGAGTTAAGATGTTCGGTAAAAAGAGAAAAAAACAAATAGCCGCACCGCCCAGCCGCGGCGTTTTTATCGACTCGCTGTACGCTGTGACACCGGAGGAGCTGGGTGCCCATAAGAAAAAGAAGGTAAAAAAGCGCCTTATAAGCGGTCTTTCCGATATTATTCTTTTGGGTTGCATCGTGGTGTTCGTAATTTGCGCCATTTCTCTTATCGGCGGTGCTATCGACGCAGAGATAGCAAGCGATATATACGGCGATCTTTCCGAGGGCCTTTTTGAAGCGGAGGACGGAGATTATTACGGCTTTGCCTCCCTGCAAAAGGAGCAGCCTACTCCTACTCTTTATTGCGTTACCGAGCTGCTGCGCCTTGGAATTTCGGGCGAGGTAAGCACAAACGCCACCACGGGCGGCTATAACGTGCAGATCGAGCGAATAAAGAGCCGCCTGAGAGAGATGAAGGCTCAAAACCCCGATATTTACGGTTACATCAGAATAGAGGATACCAACATAAGCTATCCGTTCGTTCTTGGAGAGGATAACGAGTTTTATCTTGTTCACGACCCCGTCAATCGCGGATATCTGGACAGCGGCTCCATTTTTGCCGATTACAGATGCAGCCGCCTTGGTGTGGAGTATAACAGAAATACCGTGCTCTACGGCCACAATATGACACGCGGTACTATGTTTGCGGAGCTGATAAATTACAATGACGAGGAGTTTTTCCGCACCCACAACGTATATGTTTACACGGAAACGGGTCTTTACATCTATCAGCCCTTTGCGTTTTTCAAGACTAACGAGAGGCATCAGTACTTCCGAGTTATATTCTTAAGCGACGATGATTACGTAGGCTTCCTTGAAGAGATGAAGAGCTGCTCAATATTTGAAACGGACGTTACCTTCACCCCTGCGGATAAGGTAATAACCCTTTCTACCTGCACGAACATCGTTTCCTCCGGTCGTTACTGCCTGCAGGCAAAGCTGATAAAGGTGGAGAACTGATGAACTGCAAAGGACTTATATGCCCCGTGTGCGGTTCGCCCCTTTCCGTTGCGGAAAACGGGAGAGGCTTCAGATGCGGCGGGGTAAAGATGCATAATTTTGATATCTCCCGCAGCGGACACGTTAATTTTGCCGGAGGAGGGTACGATCCCAACAGCGGTGACCCCGTGGATATGGTTCGAGCGCGCATTGCCTTTCTGGAGGAAGGGTGGTTCGAGCCCCTTGCCCGTTGCATTGGGGAAACAGTGGGAGCCTTGGGTGGCCTTTGCGTTGACGCGGGTTGCGGTAACGGATACTATACGGAATGGGCAGCTGAGAGAGCGGAGACGGTATACGCCTTTGACCTTTCCAAGTACGCGGTGGAGTACGGAGCAAAAAAAGCAAAAAGAGAGGGCAAAAGCTGTCTCTATGCCGTTTCCTCCGTTTACGGTCTGCCTCTTGCATCCGGATGTGCGGATACGGTGCTTTCCGTATTTGCGCCCGTGGCGGAGGAGGAATTCTGCCGTGTGCTGAAGGACGGCGGACGGCTTATCATTGCCGCAGCAGCACCCGACCATCTCCGCGAGCTTAAGGCACAGCTTTACGAAAGCGTTACGGAGAATACCGAGCGGGGCGATCTGCCGAAGACCATGAAGCTGATCGAAAAAAACAGGGTAAGCTACACCCGCACCCTACATAGCGGTGCAATTGCCGCACTTTACGGAATGACGCCTTACAGCCGACGTACCTCAAGGGAGGCTGCGGAAAGGCTTTTGGGGCTTGAAGGCTTGGAAATAACTTTTTCATTTGATATATACGTATACGGAAAGAAGGAGCAGGTATGAAGATCTCGGTATGTATACCCATGTATAACGAATCAAAAATAATCGAGGACAGTGCGCGTCAGCTTTCCGAATACTGCGCGCGCAACTTCGATAACTATGAGATACTGTTCATCGACGACGGAAGCACCGATGGATGCGGCGATATGGTCCGCAAATTGGCGCTCCCCTGCGTTAAGGTAACGGGTTATAAGGTAAACCGCGGCAAGGGCTGTGCGGTGCGCACGGGAATACTTGAGGCAACGGGCGACCTGCGCCTTTTCACCGATGCGGACCTTGCCTACGGCGTTGACGTAATTGCGGAGTGCGTTAAGGTATACGAAAACGCTCCCGATTCGGATCTTATTATCGGAAGCCGAGCTCTTGCGGGAGACGGCTACGAGGGATACACCTTCATCCGCAAGGCCGCAAGCAAGGTGTACCTTCTTATGCTGCAGCTCCTTGGCGGCTTTAAGCTGTCCGATTCCCAGGTGGGCTTCAAATGCTTTACCGCAGATGCGGCACAGCGCATTTTTACCCTTTGCAAGACAGATCGCTTTGCCTTTGATTTCGAGGCACTTTGCTTTGCCACCAAATTCGGTATGAAGATCACGGAGATGCCCGTTAAGATCATCAATCACGGTGAATCCAAAATAAACGTAATGCGCGACAGCGTGAAAATGTTCCGCGATATTATACGTATCCGCAAGCACGTTAATAAGACCCTTGCGGAGCAAAAAAAGAATGCTTAAGTACAAGGTCCGTAAATGCGAGGCCTCCTCCGCCACCGCCCGTGTGCTTCTCTCAGAGCTGCTCTCCGAGGCCTACGGCGAGTGGGGCGCGGTGCTTGAACGTCAGATATACAAAAACCAAAACGGAAAGCCCCTGCTCCCCTGTGTTTACGGCGTTTATATAAGCATCTCCCATACCCGCGGCTTTGCCGCCGCGGCAATTGCCGATGCTCCCGTGGGTATCGACGTGGAGGTCGTGAGACCGCTGACGGAAAAGAATATCGCCGTCCTTGACCGCTATTTTGCGGGCGAGAACACGGAAGCGGCGAAAACCGACCCCTCGGGCGTGGCCTTCTATACCTTCTGGACCCGCCGCGAGGCCGCCTTCAAGGCCTACGCTACCCGTCCCTTTTACACGGAGGATCCCGTAAAGGGCAGGGAGGAGAGCCTTACCACTCACGTTCAGGTATTCGGAGAGAACGTAATTGCTCTTTCCGTTGCCTGCGGAGAGCTGAATAACGCAAAAAAAGTGCCGAAATGCTGAATTCGGCACTTTTTTGTTGCAATTTTATGCTTTACGGGTTAAAATAAAAGCAGATTACTGTGTGGAGGAATAAACCGTGAAGATAATAAGGATATTATCCGTATTTCTGGCGACGGTGATGGCGGTGTGCTGTCTGCCCGTTTCTGCCATTGCTCTTTCCGTACCCGACGGTGCGGACGTGAGCTACGCGGCGGCTGCGGAGAGTATGGTGCTGTTAAAAAACGATAACAAGGCACTTCCCCTTACCGCGGAGGATAAGATCGCTCTCTTTGGCGAGGGACAGATATTTACCGACGGAAAATACGGCGGTTTTTTCCTTATGGGAAGGGGAAGCGGGTACTTTATCCTTTCCGAAACGCCCAAAAGCCCCTGCGACATTCTGCTTTCCTACGTTAGCAAGGGCACGCTTGGCGGCGTTTACACCAAGCTTGTGAATTCCTACAAAATTGCGGCGTCAAAGGCGGCGAAGGAAACGGATTTTACTTATTCTCCAAAGGATGAGGAGTACACAGCCGCGGCGGAATACGCAGATAAGGCGATATATATAGTAAACCGCAGTGCGGCAGAGGGAGCCGATACCCAGACCTCGGATTACGGACTTAATTCCCGCGAGATCTCGGAGCTGCGCAAGGTCTGCGCGGCCTTCAAGGGTAAGCCCGTTATCGTGGTTCTCAATACCGGTCTTGCGGTAAACTGCGGCTTTGCCCTCGGCAGGACCAGCGGTATTTATGCAGATGCGGTGATAACTGCGCCATATATGGGCATCCGCGGCACGCAGGTGCTGTGCGAGACTCTCACGGGCATTATCAACCCTTCGGGTAAGACTGCGGATACCTACGCAAAAAAGATATCGGACTATCCCGGATACACGCAGTTTTACGGCTCCAAGGAGAAGGTGGACTACGTTGAGGATATCTACGTTGGGTACAGATATTTCGATACCTTTGGCGTGGAAGTGGATTTTCCCTTCGGTTACGGACTTTCCTACACGGAGTTTGAGTACAGCGATATTACCTACGGGGAAAAGGACGGAAGCATCAGCGTTTCCGTGAAGGTTACGAACACGGGTGCCGTCAGCGGCAAGGAAAGCGTGCAGATATATTATTCCGCGCCTCAAAAGGGCGTTGGCTCTGCCCTTATCTCAAAGGCGGCAAAGGAATTGTGCGGCTTTGCAAAAACGCGTCTGCTTGCCCCCGGGGAGAGCGAGGTGCTTACCGTAACCTTTGCCGTGGACTCTATGGCAAGCTACGACGATATAGGCAGAACGGGCAATGCCTCCGCATACGTTCTGGAGGCGGGCGAGTATTCGGTATACGTTGGCTCCTCGGTCAGTAACGTCAGCCTTGCGGGCGTTCATACCGAGCCTTCCCTCCGCGTTACCGAGCAATGCTCCAAGCTGTGCGAGCCCGCATCAAGCTTTGAATACATGGTATACGACGGAAAGGAAAAGACCTCCGCAAAGGCCGTGCAGGACACAAGCGTCCTTCACGAAAAAACGGAGGCGCAGCGTATATACCCCCTTAAGACTTATAGATTCGAGGAGGTGCTTTCGGGCAATATCACGCTTGATACCTTCCTTGCCCAAATGAGCGACGAGGAGCTGTGCGAGCTTACGGTCATTACCAATTCCTTTGCAACGGGCGCGTGGGGCGGCACCGAGGCGGTTGCCGAAAAGTACGGCATTCCAACAATAAACAGCGCAGACGGACCTGCGGGACTGCGCATTACCACAAAGGGCACGGGTATCCCCGGCGCAACTGCCCTTGCCTGCACCTGGAACAGCGCGCTTATAGAGCCCCTTGGCGATGTGGTGGGGCGCGAGATGCTTGCAAGCAACGTGGACGTCTGGCTTGCGCCCGGCGTGAATATACACCGTTTTCCCCTTTGCGGCAGGAATTTCGAGTATTTTTCCGAGGATCCGTATCTTTCCGGCGTTATGGCGGCGGAAATGATAAAGGGCGTTGAAAAGCACGGCGTTGCCGCCTGCGTAAAGCATTTCGTTGCAAACGAGAGGGAGTGGGCGCGCTCGTCCATGTCCTCCAATATGACGGAGCGCGCATTGCGCGAGATATATCTCGTGCCCTTCCGTATGGCGGTAGAGGCAGGGGTTAGCGCGGTAATGACCTCCTATAACAAGCTCAACGGCAAAGAAACGGCGGAAAACTCCGAGCTTCTCCGGGGAATACTTCGCGGAGAATGGGGCTTTGAGGGAATGGTAACCACCGACTGGTCAAACGATTCCACCCTTGTGAACGAGATAATTGCGGGAAATAACGTCCGCTCCTCCACCGACCTTACCAAGCTTTCCACCGAAACGCTGACGCGCGCGGTGAAAAGCGGAGCCGTAAGTCGCTCCATGCTTATAGAAAATGCAAGCTACGTTCTCGGTCTTGCCGCCCGTATGCCGAATGCAAGGCGGCTTGCCGAGCCCAAGGTCCACGAGATAAGCTCCGATGGCAGGACGGTCATTCAGGGCGAGGATTATTCCCTGAAGCATACCTACGCCCGCTTTGAGATAAGCGGAAGCACCACTATGATGTCGTATTTGCAGTCCACGGATAATTACGTTCCGTGGCTCGAATACACCGTAAAAGCGGAGCGTGCGGGAAGCTACGTTCTTTCCGTAAACACCGCAAATAACGCATCTCTCCAATCGGGCGACAGCATTCGCGTGTTCGTAAACGGCGTGGAGCAAGCTGCCACCTTCGTTGGCGGCAACACGGGTGGATGGACCACCCTTGCCCTGAAGGAGATAGGCAGGATAGACCTGCCGAAGGGCACCTCCGTAATAAAGATAAAGTGCACCGACGGAAAGGGCTGCGGCAATTTCGATTACTTCAGACTCGTGCCCGTGGAAAATGCGTACACCGCCATTTCCACCCCCGAGGAGCTGTACGCCTTGATGAAGGATCCGAAAAAATGGGCGGGCAAATACTATCTGACCGCCGATATAGATCTGAGCGGCTTTGAGGATCAAGCCCCCATAGGTAATTACGATAAGAACTTCACGGGCATTTTCGACGGTATGGGACATACCGTAAGCGGCATAAAAATTGAAAGCTCCGGGGAAAGGGATCTCGGCCTTTTCGGAAAAACGAAAAACGCGGTCATCCGCTCCCTCACCGTCAGCGGAAGCGTTACCTCCTCCTACGAGGGTGCGGTGGTAGGCGGTGTGGTGGGTACTGCAGACCCCGGTACCATCATTGCAGAGTGCATCAATAACTGCACCGTTACCTATAAGGGCAGTGCGGGCGCAAAGGGCGTTGGCGGTATTGCGGGCTATATGTACAGCGGCTCAAGCAAGCTTGTTACCGTAATAAAGGATTGCGAGAATAACGGCGCAATAGCTTGCGAAAACGGTACTCAAACTGCAAATGCGGGCGGTATCACAGGTTATATGAACAACGCAGGCGCAGGAGCTAACGAGGTGCTGCGCTGTGTTAACAGAGGCGCTGTTACCGCGCAGGGCGCAAACGTGGGCGGCATTGCGGGCGCAATGCACCAGGCGGCCTCCGGCGGCGGTAATCTTATTGCCCTCTGCGAAGAGAGAAGCTCCGTTTCGGGCATAGCGGGCAAGAACACCGCTCTGTCTGCGGACATGGTTAAAAAGGGCCGCATCGAAAACTGCGTTGACGAGGGCGAGATGGTATTTGCCACAGATGCCGACTGCTTCGTTCTCACTCACGATGGCGTTGCCGTAGGAGCTGTTGCGAATATTGCGTACTGCGACGCAAACGGCGACGGAAGGGTTGACCTGTGGGACGTTGCGGTGGTGCTGTCCGCGGTAAAGGACAGCTCCGTAAAATATAACGCCTCCCTTACCGATGCAAACGGCAACGGCAAGACGGACGAGGAGGACGCATTGATAATTTGCTCGCAGGTACTGATCTCTGCTTTTTGTAAATAATAAGATACAGGGCTGCAAAGAATTTTTTCTTTGCAGCCCTGTGTTTTTTTGCGTTATTTGCGGTTTTCGTCGATCTTTGCTATCAGGTGCTTGCCGATAATGCCTGCGTAGTTCAGCACGTCGCCCAGTAGCTCGTTGGGAACGGCGATCACCTGCTCGCCTATCTCGAATGTGAAGTCCCCGGTGTAATCTATCTCGCCGAGGGCTTTGGTTATGCTTGCCCAATCAAGCTTGCCCTGATAGGGAAGCAGGTGCTGGTCGTTTGTGTAATCGTTGTCGTGTACGTGGAGCGATTGCAATCTGTCGTGCCCCAAGATACGGATGAATTCGGCGGGGGAGTGCGGTCCGTCGGGAAGTACTATATGCCCAAGATCAAGACACGCAACGGCATACTCGCTGTCGAGGGTGTCCACGTAGCGCACGAACTCCTCTGCGGTGGAGCAGGTGTCGAAGCTGATATTCCTTCTGATAGGGTGTCTGCGCCACATATTTTCAACGCCGATCTTAACGCCGTATTCCTTTGCGTAGGGAATAAGACGGCGGTAATAATCCATATTGAGGGCAAATACCTCCTCCTCGTGTCCCAGATATTCCATGTAGTGAAGGGGGTGTACCACGCATACCTTTGCACCGAGGATGGCGGATATCTCTAGGGTCTTTACAAACTCGTCGAAATGCTCGGGCGCTTCCCAGCGCTTGGTGGAGTAGCGGAAGGGGGCGTGGGTCTGGTTGCATTTCAGTCCTTCGGCTTCCATCCCTTTTCTCAGCTCTGCCGCTACGTCGCGATAATCATCGCGGAGGAGCGGGGATGCGGCTTCGTCAAGGGAAATGAACATATCGCAGGCAGTGAAGCCTGCGGCCTTGGCAAGTTTTGCCGCATTCTCGATACCGAGCCTTTTTACAAATCCCAAAAAGTTTATCGACAGCTCCATTTTTGCACCTCTTATATTATAAGTGTATCTCGTCTATCTGCAGGAACTTTTCCGCCTCTCTTACGGAGGCGATGGGGTAGTTTTTAAATCTGCCGCAGCTACGGCAGAACACCTTTACCTTGTCGCCGAGGCAGAGCGCGTCGTAATCGCCGTGACCATCCTTGCAGCCGCAGGTAATAAGGCCGTCCTCCTCAAGCTCCATAAGGATGAACTTGATAATATCGTATATCTCTGCGTGGTTCATATTTTTCAGCGTGTCGGTGTCATCGATATCGTCGGTGTCGGGAGTCTCCTCGTCATATTCGGACTCCTCGTCCAATCCAACCATACTCCTCAGCACCTGCTCCTGCTCGTCAAGGGCGGCACGCACCTTTTCCTGCTGACCGAAGAAGCATACGTCAAGGCCCGAAACGGAGCAGGGTACCGAGAAGATATCTCGGGAGAAGAACACCTGAGTGCTTACGGTGAAGCTGTGCTCGGAGCCGCAGGCAAGGCAGGGGGTGGAAAGACGGACCTTGTCGTCCTTGGTTTTTGATATATCCATGGCGCTTTTTTTGCACACGCAGTTCAGCTTCATTCTGTCCGCGGTGAGGGAAAAAACGCCGACAGGTGCCATAACTCCGCAGCCGCAAACGGGACAGCGGTATGCAACGGTAGTCTTTTTAGGGTCTAAAAGCATATATATCTCCTTAATTTGGCAGCTCGCTCGTATCGGCGCGAATGGCTGCCTGATGCTCTGCAAGAGTCTTTGAGAACACGGTCCGTTTATCGGACTTGGTGTAAAAATAATAGTAACTCGTTTTAGCGGGGTACATTGCGGTAACGATGGCATCGTAGCCGGGGCTTGAGATAGCTCCGGGAGGAAGTCCGTCGTTTTTGTAGGTGTTGTAGGGGCTGTCGACCTCAAGGTCGGCGGGCACTATCTTTTCGGGGCGCTTTCCTGTTTTGACGTGGATAGCGTAGGCGGCAGTGGCGTCACTTTCAAGGCGAGGGAATGCCGCGGGGTTATTAAGGCGGTTGTGGAATACGGATGCAACGTTCTCGAACTCCTCAAGATAGTATGCTTCCTCCTGTATGAAGGATGCAATGGTCACAACCTGATCCACCGTGAGGCCAAGCTCCGCACAGCGATCGTAATATACGTCTTTAAATTTGCGGTCAAAGTTATTAAGCAGCTTGTATACCACCTGCGCAGGGGTGGCATCGGTATAAAAATCGTAGGTATCGGGGTACAGATAGCCTTCCAAACGGTAATAACGCTTGGAAAGGTCCTGCTCCATAAGCTCACGCACAAAGCGGAACTCGCTGTAATCCACCTCGTTGATGGCGCGGATAAAGCCCTCGCGGTCGCCGATACCGTGGGAAACGAACAGCTCGATGATATCCTCAACGCAATATCCCTCGGGGATGGTGATGCGTACGATGGAGCGCACGAATTTGTATTTGAATTCGGAAAGGAGCTGGTCGTAGTTAAGCTGGGGGGATACCTCGTATTCTCCCGCGATGAACTCGCCGTCGTCCTCCTTGAGGCCTGCGTACATAACGAATATCTTCGGATGCTTTATAATGCCTGCCTCGTGCAGAAGAGTGCTTATATCCTCTACGGTCGCATTCTCGGGCACCGTAACGCTTACGGGCTCCTCCGGCTTAACGAAGGCAAAAACGTCGTTTCCGACGGAAATAACGAATGCCCCCGCAAAGGCGGAAACAACGATTATAAATACCAAAAATACCGCTATTTTTACCAGTGCTGAAACAACGCCGGTATTGACGGTCTTCTTTTTCCTCCTGCGGCGCGGAGCAGCCATTGCCCTTTGCTTTTCCCTTGTGTAGGACTTCGCTTCACGGGGTTGGTCCTTTCCCTTTCCCATAGAAGCGGGTCTTGACTTTTCGCTTTCGCTTTTTTTCATAAATACCTCGTTATTAAATGAGCAGTGCCGCCGCAAATATGATTATGCACGCGGCAGAGGCGGGTGACAGCAGTGCGCTGAAAAAACCTCCTGCGCCTTCGTGCCCCTTGCGGGGGGAAAGCGCGTTTTGCTCGGAATATACTGCGTAGGTACGCTGGCATTCGCCGAATATCAGTATCAGACAGATAAGGAGTACTACGGTCAGTATGACCGCAATAAGCGTTATATCGTCGGTTATGGCGAAAAACGCCTGTATCTTATCCGCCCCAAGCATCACCGTGAGATTGTAAAGCAGATGCACGGTGCAGGATGCAAGGACGGAGCGTGTAACGTAAGCACACAGGGCAAGCATCAGTCCGCAAAAGAAGTATACGGGCAGTCCTCTGAGACTGAAATGGAACATAGCGAAAAGCAGGGAGGAGAGAGCTACGGCGGTAAAGGGACCGTAATGCTCCAACTCCGTCATTACCATTCCGCGGAAAAACAGCTCCTCGCTGAGGGCGGGAAGCACTGCCATACACAGCACCGCAAGGCTGGAGGGTTCGCTGCTCGGTGCAACGGAGGAGCTTGCCGAATTGCCGAAAACAAGGGAAAGCAGCAAAGAGCCGCAAAAAACCGCAACGGTAAAAAGCAGCAAGAACACGATCTTTGATGGGCTGAACAGCCTGATGTGCATTTTTGATACCGTTTTTTCACCGTTTATGGAATTATACAGCGCTGCGGGAATAAGCAGTGATGCAAACTGCACTATAAGCCCGTAGCTGTACACCTTGCCTCCCGCCGGAAGCAAAAACGACAGCCCGATGGACAGCAAAAATACTGCCGCAGTCAAGTACAGTACGCCTGTTTTGCTCTTTTCCTTAGTAGTATTACTCAATTGTGCCATATTATTTTGCACATACGGCGGAGGAAACTTTATCCGCCGTTTTTCTGTCCTTCATTGCGGTTATCAGCTCAAGGCCGAAATCAAATGCGGCACCCATACCTGCGGCGGTAATAAAGCGTCCGTCGCGTACCACGTTTGCCTCGGGTATCTCTGCGCCCTCCAGATATTTGCGGAATTCGGGGAATGCGGTGGCCTTTTTGCCCTTAAGCATTCCTCGCTTGCCGTACACCATGGGCGCGGCGCAGATAGCGGCAAAAAAGCCGCCGCATTTTTCCGTTATTTCAATAAGCTTATCCGTTTCGGGTGCTTCGTCCAGATTTGTGGCACCCGGAAGTCCGCCGGGAAGCACCAGCATATCGAGCTTCTCGCCGCTTTCTATGAGCTCTGCGGCGGTCATTGCGCAATCAACGGTAACGCCGCAGCTTCCGCCCGCGGTCTTACCCTTAAGTCCCACGAAGCGTACGTCAAGTCCTGCGCGCTTCAGCAGATTGTATGGGCAGATGGCCTCCACGCATTCGTAGCCCTCGGCAACAAGTATGGCTATCATATCGTTCTCCTTATTTTTTTGAGGATACAAGCACCTTTCGCGGCTTTGAACCGTTGTAAGGGCCAACGTATCCCTCTTTTTCCATTTTTTCCATCAATCCTGCGGCTTTGGCGTAGCCTATCTTCAATGCGCGCATCAGAAGCGCAATGGATACGCGCTCCCGCCCGGCCGTCAGCTCCAGTGCCTCCGCGTAAAAGTCGCGCGGCCTTTTTTCCGTGGGCCGAGGCAGGTCGATAAGGGCAGGCGTGCCGTAGCGTCTTGCACGCCCAAGGGCCTGCGCCGTTTGTGCCTCCGTAAATATTTCGGGGGCAAGCAGCGTGGGCTGTACCGCACCAATGGGTGAAAACAGCACGTCGCCCTTTTCAAGGAGTTCCGCGCCTGCCGTATCAAGTATCAGACGGCTTTCCTTCGCGTTTTCCGTTTTGAATGCGATACGCGACGGGATATTGGCCTTAACGGCGGCAGGGATCGCCTTTGTCGTGGCCTTATCCGTGCAGGCTATCAGATGTATGCCTGCCGCTCTTGATTTTGCACCGATGCGGGCTATATATTCTATTCCGTTTTCAGTAAGTTTGTCAATGCCGTCTATGGCTATGACCGCGAGGTAAAGCTTGCTTTGCGCCTCCCTGTTATAGCGCTCTATATTGTATACCCCCTCCCTTGCAAAAAGCTCGTAGCGGCGGTCGGTTTCATCTACCGCCCATCTAAGGGCGGCCTCCGCATCTTCGGCATTTCGCAGTACGGGGAACAGTAAATGGGGAAGGGAGCAAAGCTCCTCAAGTCCGCTTTCGGAAATAACAGCCGTTCTCATCTCCTCGGGCGAGTGGCAAGAGGCAAGCTGACAGATAAGGGATGAGAGCAGCCTGTCCGCCTTCCCGAGTATCAGCAGATGGGGCATACGCATCAGATCCGCGTATACACCGTTACCGTCCTTGCCGTGTCCGAGGCACAGCATAAGGGACATAGCGTCGATTTCCATAGGGATCCCCCCTTATTCTTCCGTGTTTTTAACTCCGAGGCGGTCGTTTACCACCAGCTCACGGAATTGCTGAACGGTGATAAGCACCTCGCGGGGCTTGGTTCCGTCGGGAGGTCCGACGTAGCCGAGGCGTTCCATCTGGTCGATTATTTTTGCGGCGCGTCCGTAGCCGATGCTCAGATTGCGCTGGAGCAGGGAGGTTGCCACCTTGTTGTTGTTAACGGCAAGCTCCACTGCCTGACGGAACTTGGGGTCAAGCTCGCCGCCGTCGTCGCCGTCCATATCATCACCTGCGGATTTGCTGGAGGCGGAGCAACGCTGTGCCTCGCGCTCGATATCTGCCATTATCTCCTCGCTGTATTCGTTCTCGCCCGCGTTGGAGCGCACAAAGGCGGTAACTCTCTCTACCTCCTCGGTGGAAACGAAGGAGCCCTGAACGCGCATTGGCTTCATCATTCCGACAGGGGCGTACAGCATATCGCCGCGTCCGTTAAGACGCTCGGCACCGCCCACGTCGATAATGGTACGGCTGTCCACCTGGGATGCAACGGTAAAGGCGATACGGGAGGGAATGTTTGCCTTGATAAGACCGGTAATAACGTCAACGGAGGGACGCTGCGTACCGATAACGAGATGTATTCCCGCGGCTCTTGCCTTTGCGGCAAGGCGGTTGATGGAGTTTTCCACCGTGTCGCGGGCAACGAGCATAAGGTCCGCAAGCTCGTCGATGATAATAACGATGTACGGCATCTTCTCGTAGCCGGGAACGCCGTTTACGGTACCGTTGTAGTCGCCGATGTTACGGGCACCGACCTCCTCGATAAGACCGAAGCGGCGCTCCATCTCGTTTACCGCCCAGCTGAGGGCACCTGCCGCCTTCTGGGGCTCGGTAACAACGGGAACGAGCAGGTGGGGAATGCCGTTGTAGGTTCCCAGCTCAACTCGCTTGGGGTCCACAAGGATAAGGCGCAGGTCGTCGGGGGAGGTGCGGTACAGCAGGCTTACAAGCAGGCTGTTTATACAAACGGACTTACCCATACCGGTGGCACCTGCCACCAGCATATGGGGCATCTTGGAAATATCGCAGAATACGGGCACGCCCGCAACGTCAACGCCAAGGGCGGCCATCAGGCGGCGCTTTTTGTTTTCCTCACAGGTGAACTGCTTGCTTGCGATAAGCTCGCGCAGGAATACGGTGGCGGCGGTCTTGTTGGGCACCTCGATACCAACGGCGGCCTTGCCGGGGATGGGTGCTTCGATGCGCACGCCCATGCTTGCAAGGCTGAGGGCAATATCGTCCACGCGGTTGGCAATGGATTTAACGCTTGTGCCCGCCTCGGGCTGCAGCTCGTAACGGGTGATGGTTGGGCCAACGGAAACGCTGGTTATCTTGGTGTAAACGCGGAAGCTTGCAAGGGTGTCCACAAGGCGCTGTGCATTGGCCTGCATTTCCGCAGTCATATCCTCGGTCTTTGGCTTTTCGGGGATGGCAAGAAGGGATATGGGAGGAATGCGATATTCGGCCTTGGGCTTTGGCGGTTCCTCCTTTTTCGGCTCGTCGGCCTCAAGGATGGCGTTCTGCTTGGATTCTGTTATGTCATCGGGCAGCTCCTCGGGGTCCTCAAGACCCGAGAGATCGTTTACCTTGTCGGGGTCACCGAGACCGAAGATGTCCTCGAGGTCGGGCAGTATCATCTTGCCCTTAAGAGGAGAATCTTCGTCAAGCTCGGTCTTTTTCTCGGCGGCAGCCTTTTCTTCTTTTACCTCAGCGTGCGCTGTTTCGGGCACGGGGGCAGGCTCGCGGATCGGTTCTGCCGTGGCTTCGGGAAGCTCCTCATAGGGCTCCTCCTCGGTGTAGTCCTCGTTTTGGGCAATGTTTATAATTGGTGTGGGCATCTCAACCGGGGTATGCTCCTCGGCATGCACGTGCTCGCGCTGTGTTCCGCTTTTTTTGGGCGTGGGGAGCTCGCTTGCATCCTCTTCTGCGGCTGCTTCAGCCTTTTTCAGCATTGCGGCGGTGCGGCGTGCCTCTTCCTTTTCAAGGCGCAGACGCTCAAGTCTCTCCTCCTCTGCCGCAAGCTCTGCCTCGTGCTTTTCCTTGCGCAGGGCGCGCTTTTCCGCGTTCACCTTAAAGGAGTAGCGCAGGTATATCCAGATATCCTTCGGCGTGATGGAAAGGAAAAACATGGTGAACACGGCGGTAAAGCACACGGTTACGATAAAGGTGCAAAGACGGCCGATGCTCTTTGCAAGGATAAAGGAAAGAAAGCCGCCGAAAAGTCCGCCGCCCTTAGCGAGGGAGAAAAGTCCCTTAAGCTGGGGTGCGTCGGTATAACAGGTGTGTATAAAGGCGGAAACGGTTACGGTGAGCAGCATAAAGGAAACAAGGCTTCCGAGGCGGAAGTCGTCCTCAACTATCTTTTTCCATCTCCAGCCGAACAGCGCAAGGGCAAAGGGAATAAGCCACGCGCCGTAGCCGAAAAGGCCGAAAAGCGCGGCACTGGTCCACTTGCCGAGAAAGCCCGAGGTGCTTCCCGAAATAAGGAATACAAGCACCAGAACTGCACATAATACGAATACGTAGGGCAGTATCTTGTTAAGGGCGCTGTTGGGGTTCGGTGGGATACGCACGCGCAGCTGTTCTGCGGGTGCCTCCTCCGCGACGGATTTTTTGCTTTTTTTGCTCTTTGGAGAAGGGGCAGGCTCCGTACTTTTTTTCTTCTGTGTTGCGGGAGCTGTATTTTTATCGGAGGGCTTTTTGCCGTTGTTTTTTTCGTTTGCCATGGCTACTCCTTTTAGAATTCGATACATAGTTGATTTTACCATATCCGTTCAAGGATTACAACTATATATTTAATAATGTAACGATTTTTTAACATTTGGAAAAGTATGAAAAAACACGGAAAAATAACAAAATACGTCCTGCTTTGCGCCGCGGGCGCGGTGGGCGGCACGGTAAACGGACTTCTCGGCTCGGGGGCGGGTATAGTGCTTATCTACGCCCTCGCCCGCCTTTACCCCGAAAAGGAGAACAGGGAGATATTTACTCTCTCCCTTGCCACGGTGTTCTTCCTTAGCCTCTGCTCGGCTGTTTTTTACGGCGCGGAGGGCAGATATTCGGTTGAAGACTTTCTCCCCTACGCGCTGCCTGCCGCCGTTGGGGGTGCAGGCGGCTCCTTTTTACTTTCAAGGCTTAATGCAAGGGTGTTGAAAAAGGTGTTTTCAGCCCTGCTCATAATTTCGGGAATTCTGATGTTGAGGTAGCCATGGTCGATATAATTGCCGCCCTCGCCTGCGGCGTTCTCACGGGGATGGGAGTGGGAAGCGGCGGGCTTTTTATGATATATCTGCTCCTTGTGCGGGAGCTGCCCCAGCTTACGGCGCAGGGGCTTAACCTGCTCTTTTTTCTTTGCTCTGCGGGCGCGTCCTTGCCCGTAAATCTGCGCCGCGACCGTCCCTGTCTGCCCGCCCTTCTCTGCCTTTGCCTTTTCGGTGCCGCAGGCTCGTTTTTCGGCACGGCGCTCGGCAACGTCATTGACGGCGCTTTGCTGAAAAAGCTTTTCGGCGCGCTTATCCTCCTCTCCGGCATCATCGGACTTGTGGGGAAGGGAAAATGACGTTAAAATCTTTGCAAATCGGTAAAAAAATTAATTTTTCCTATTTACAATTGAAAAAATATGTGGTAGAATGTCAGCTGTGAACCTTTGCCACGGACTGCGGCTAAAATTCCCCGAGCTTTTTGGGGTCATCACCTGCCCGCCCTCTGTGACTAAGGAAATATTAAAAAGAGGTGAAAAACTATGGCACTCCAGAAGGACATCAAGCAGGAAATTATCACTACCTACGCCGTTCACGAGGGCGATACCGGTTCTCCCGAGGTTCAGATCGCTATCCTCACCAACCGCATCAACTCTCTCAACGAGCATCTTAAGGCAAACCCCAAGGACCATCACAGCCGCCGCGGTCTGCTTAAGATGGTAGGTCATCGCCGTAATCTCCTTGCATACCTTCAGAAGAAGGATATCGAGCGTTACCGCGCTATCATCGCCAAGCTCGGCATCCGTAAGTAATCCGAATAATCCCACGGAGGCGGCGCTCTGCCGCCTCCTCGGACTATACGGGCAAATTTGCAGAAATAAGTTAGAAAAAAGAGCCCTGCACGTTTAGCAGTTAAATATGCCGCAAAGGAATTTGCGCCGTATTTAAGTGCTAAACACCGTGGGGACAGAATTTTACGGAGGAAATTTAAAGTGTTTGAGAATTTCAAGGTTTATCACTACACCCTTGCAGGCAGACCTCTTTCCGTTGAGATAGGAAAGATGGCAGGCCTTGCAAACGGCTCCTGCCTTGTTCGCTACGGCGACACCGCAGTTCTTGCCTGCGCTACCGCAAGCGCAAGACCCCGCGACGGTATCGACTTCCTTCCCCTCAGCGTTGACTTTGAGGAAAGACTGTACGCAGTAGGCCGCATCCCCGGCAGCTACTTCAAGCGCGAGGGCAAGCCCACCGAGAAGGCTATCCTTGCTTCCCGCGTTATCGACCGTCCCATCCGTCCCCTTTTCCCCAAGGATCTCCGCAACGACGTCAACATTTCCCTTACCGTCCTTTCCGTGGATCTTGACTGCTCTCCCGAGATCACCGCTATGATCGGTGCATCCATTGCCCTTTCTATCTCCGATATTCCGTGGAACGGACCTATCGCAGGTGTGTTCATGGGTCTTGTTGACGGCGAGCTGGTCGTTAACCCCACCCTTGCACAGCGCGAAAAGAGTGACCTCGAGCTTACCGTTGCAGGCTCTGCAAAGAAGGTAGTTATGATCGAGGCGGGCGCAAATCAGGTCGAGGACGACAAGATGTTCGAGGCTATCATGACCGCCCACGAGGAGATCAAGGACCTCCTTCTGTTCATCGACGGCATCGTTGAGGAGCAGGGCAAGCCCAAGTTCGAGTACGAGCATCACGAGGTAGACGAGGAGCTTTACAACAAGATCTCCGAGTTCTGCATCGACGATATCCGCGTTGCTCTCGATACCGACGACAAGAACGTTCGCGACGACCGCATGAACGTTATCACCAATAACGTATACGCAAAGTTCGACGAGGAGTATCCCGACAGCCATCCCATGATGGACGAGATCCTCTACAAGATCCAGAAGTTCGTTGTTCGCCGCTGGCTCCTTGACGAGCACAAGCGCGTAGACGGACGTGCCCTCGATCAGATCCGTCCTCTCGCTGCAGAGGTTGGTCTTTTCAAGCGCGTTCACGGCTCCGGTCTCTTTACCCGCGGTCAGACTCAGGTCCTCACCATTGCAACTCTCGGCCCGATCAGCGAAGCACAGCTTCTTGACGGCATCGACGAGGAGCTTGAAAAGCGCTATATGCACCACTACAATATGCCCGGCTACTCCGTTGGCGAGGCAAAGGCAAGCCGCAGCCCCGGACGCCGCGAGATCGGCCACGGTGCTCTTGCAGAGCGTTCTCTCGTTCCCGTTCTCCCCTCTGTTGAGGAGTTCCCCTACGCTATCCGCCTCGTTTCCGAGGTTATCAGCTCCAACGGTTCCACTTCTCAGGGCTCCGTTTGCGGTTCTACCCTTGCACTTATGGATGCAGGCGTTCCGATCAAGGCTCCCGTTGCAGGTATCTCCTGCGGTCTTATCACCGAGGGCGATCGCTGGATGACCATGATCGACATTCAGGGTCTTGAGGACTTCTACGGCGACATGGACTTCAAGGTTGCAGGTACTCACAAGGGTATCACCTCCATTCAGATGGACCTCAAGATCGACGGTCTTACCCCCGAGATCATCCGTGAGGCTCTTGCCGTTACCCACAAGGGCCGCGATTACATCATCGACGATATCATCCTTAAGGCTATCGAGGCTCCCCGTGCAGACGTTTCCGAGTATGCACCCAAGATGCTTACCATGAAGGTACATCCCGATAAGATCCGCGAGATCATCGGTACCGGCGGAAAGGTAATTCAGAAGATCTGTGCCGACACCGGCGCAAAGGTAGATATCGAGGACGACGGCTCCGTATTCATCTCCGCTGTAAACCGCGACGCGGCTTACAAGGCAAAGGAGATCATTGACGGCATCGTATTCGTTCCCGAGGCAGGCGTTACCTACAACGGAACCGTTACCAGGATCATCCCCATCGGTGCTTTCGTTGAGATAGCTCCCGGCAAGGAGGGCATGGTACACATTTCCAAGCTTGCTCCCACACGCACCGAGAAGGTAGAGGACGTTGTTAACGTTGGCGACAAGGTCAGAGTTAAGTGCCTTGGCTTCGACGAAAAGAACCGTCTTAACTTCTCCATCAAGGATGCAGACAAGTAATTAATGCAACGTAGAGGCGGGATACACGGCGCCGCCGTGTATCCCGCTGATTTTTTTACGGAGGTTCAGTTATGCAGAATTATAACGATTATAATTACAACGCACCGAGAAGGCAGAATAATGCGATACTCATTCTGCTTATAATTCTTATTTCTCTTGTTCTGGCGGTTGCCGTTATGGGAATTATCTATATGCTCAGAACTCCCGTGGTCGCTCCCCCTGCGGACGGAACTACCGATCCCACGGTAACCACCGACCCCGTCGCAACCGATGAGCCCGGCGTAACCGACGAGCCCGCCGTTACCACCGAGGCTCCCGTAACCGAGCCGACTCCCGACGATAGAGGAATTACCTTTATCGGAACCCCCGTCAAGAGCACGGGAATATTCTCCGGTAATCTTATCCTCGTTAACAAGGACCACGGCTACAATTTTGAGGTGAACGCAAAAAAAGACTCGAACGTTGGCTCTCTTTACGATTTCTGGAAGCCTTGGCCCAAGTACAGCTACAAACTGACCGGAACCAAGGTAAAGATGCACACCTCCACCGCAGAGCTGATGAGCGTAATGTTTGACGGTTTCCTTGACGAGACCGAGCTTAACGACTATCTTATCACCAGCGGTTACCGTGATTATCAGCTTCAGCAGGAGACCCTCGACGAAATGATCGCCGACTACGGCAGCGAGAGCGCGGCGCTCCGCTATTGCGCTCTGCCCGGCTACAGCGAGCACCATACGGGTCTTGCCTTCGACGTTTACGTATTCACCGACGAGCAGAAGACCTATAAGCTGGGCGAGGAAAAAATGCCCGGTGTTTACAACTGGATCTATGATAACTGCGCCAAGTACGGCTTTATCCACCGCTATCAGGCAGGCAAGGAGAGCATAACGGGCTTTGCCGAGGAAAGCTGGCATTTCAGATACGTTGGCTTGCCCCACGCTCAGATAATGGAGGAAAGAGATTTCTGCTTTGAGGAGTACATCAATTTCCTGAAGGACTACACCTACGATAATTACCTTGTGGCAGAGGGTGCCGACGGCAAAACCTACGCCATCTATTACGAGGAGGTAGAGCTTGAGACCGTCGTTATCGAGGAGGTAAAGGACGCAAACGGAAACGTTATCACCCCCGCAAGCGTTACCGAGCAGCTTCCCGACACCGCAACTCTTCACCTTCCCATCGGAGATTTCCCCTACGAGGTCAGCGGCAACAACGTTGACGGCTTTATCGTTACTATTACTTTGAAGTGATTATTTAAATAATTGCAACAGCTCCGCGTTTATTTAACGCGGAGCTGTTATGCAAAGTACGAAGCCGGCGAACTGAACGTAAGAGTAAGCGTGATCGATGCATTGAAAAAGATATACGGTTGCTCGTATGAAGATTTCTTTATTGGACTCGAATCCGTACAATGTAGGGCGGGGGCTTGCTCCCGCCGTATTGTGTGTCTTCGCCATTTATCACTGAAGGGGATGTAAAAAAAGGCAGGACCGCAAAAAAGAGAAAAACATTGA
>JAFSCG010000107.1 GCA_017436885.1 Clostridia bacterium
CCGTCTTCTCGGCCGTATGAAGTACCGTACAAGCTACGGACAAAACGTTCTCAGACACTCTATCGAGGTATCTCTCCTTTCCGGCATTCTTGCCGACGAGCTTGGCGCCGACAGCACGCTTGCAAAGCGCGCAGGTCTGCTTCACGATATCGGTAAGGCAATGACCGCAGAGGTCGAGGGAACCCACGTGCAGATCGGTATTGATATTGCACGCAAATACAAGGAGAGCAAGGAAGTTATCCACGCCATCGAGGCTCACCACGGTGACGTTGAGGCAACCTCTATGATCGCTCTCATCGTTCAGGCGGCAGATGCTATCTCCGCTGCAAGACCCGGCGCAAGACGCGAGGATCTTGAAAACTACATCAAACGCCTGCAGAAGCTTGAGGAGATCGCCAACAGCTTCGAGGGAGTTGAAAAAACATTTGCGATCCAGGCGGGACGCGAGATTCGCGTACTTGTTAAGCCCGAGCAGATCAGCGACGACGATATGACGCTTATAGCAAGAGACATCGCTCGCAAGATCGAAAACGAGCTTGAGTATCCCGGTCAGATCAAGGTTCACGTTATCAGGGAAAGCAGAGCCTGCGACTTTGCAAAGTAATTCCCTACCACGGCGCATCGTGAGATGCTTTATATATATTTACATAAAGCTATTACCGGTAGTTATCGCGGACACGTCCGCGTTGTAAATATATATGAATGGCAGGTGCAGTCCTGCTTAATACAAAAACGGCGGGGGTTCATCTCCCGCCGTTTTCACAAATTCGGTATTCTGTTTTCGGAGTTATTATGAAAATACTTGCACTTGGCGACGTTTTCGGCGAGGAGGCAGTTAAGTACGTTTCCTCCCGACTGCCTGACGTAATATCAAAAATGAATATTGATCTTACCGTTGCAAACTGCGAGAACGCCTCGGGCGCAACGGGAGTGGAGCCCAAAGCAGCCGAGGAGCTGCTTGCCGCAGGCTGCGACGTGCTTACGGGAGGTAACCACTCCTTCGGCAAGCCCGCCTTTCTTACCTACGTTGAGGATAAGGAAAACGTGCTGCGCCCCGCAAATTATCCCCCTTCCGCCCCCGGAAGCGGTTACTGCATTACCCGCGCCGCCACGGGAGAGCGCGTGCTGACGGTAAATTTGCGCGGCAACGGAGATATGCAGCCCACCCTTGCCTGCCCCTTTGAGACCCTTGAACGGATACTCGCCCACGAAAGCGGCAACTACGACCTTTGCATCCTCGACATGCACGCGGAATACACCAGCGAAAAGCTGGCTATGCTATACGCCTTCGACGGCAAGGTAAACGTTATCTTCGGTACTCACACTCACGTTCCCACGGCAGACGCAAAAATAACCGAAAAGGGCACGGGATATATTACCGATCTTGGAATGTGCGGCCCCGTGAACAGCATTCTCGGCGTGGACAGCGAGGCAATACTCCGCAATATGCGCCACAAACTTCCCACCCGATTCGTAACCGCAGACGGCCCCTGCCGCGCTATGGGTGCTATATTCGAAACAGACGCATCGACAGGAAAATGCACGAAGGTCTCAAGAGTGGAATTTTAACCGTTCAATGCAATAATAATAAAACATTTTTTGATTTTGCAGTTAATTTTGTTCAAAACGCTTGAAAATTCCTGCAAATAGGATTATAATTGATTGCAGATAGCGAGAAACGCAAGAATCAATTCATCTCGCATAGAAAAGAGAACGTTATGACAGAAGTTTTGAAGGTCTCCGCAACCTCAAACCCCAATCTCGTTGCCGGAGCCATTGCGGGGTCCATAAGACAGCAGGGATCCGCAGAGATACAGGCCATCGGTGCGCAAGCCGTAAACCAAGCTATCAAGGCTGCGGCAATAGCCTGCAATTTTTTGGAGCCCACGGGTGTGAAGCTTGCCTTCAAGCCCTCGTTTTTAGAGCTTGAGACCCAAGGCGAGATACGCACAGCCATCCGCCTTGTTTCCGTAATACTTGAGTAAAACACCGCCTATGAGGCCAAGCCTCATAGGCGGTTCCTATTTCTATTTCAGTATGTCCTTCAGCACCTTGCCTATCTTTTCTGCCATGCACACCATACCGAAATCCGTGGGGTGAGTTCCGTCCACGGTGGTACAATCCAAATAATCATTATCAAAAAAGCTCTCGCCGTCGATAAAATAAACGTTCTTATCGCCCTTTTCGTTAAGCGCTCTGCGGTAGCTTTCAAGGATGACCTCGCGCCTTTCCACCGAT
Organism: Clostridia bacterium; assembly: GCA_017436885.1. Lineage (GTDB taxonomy): Bacteria > Bacillota > Clostridia > Oscillospirales > CAG-272 > RUG12395. Next base: position 2,239 of record JAFSCG010000107.1, read on the forward strand.
TCCGCCACGTCGTTTGCGCGCTTAACGAAATCGGGGCGCGATATCATAACGTACGGCAGAGTGGGATCGGCGGCACGAATGGTCTCGTACATTTTGTAATGGGTGTTTTTCAGATGCTCGACGGTTGGCGCGTTGTGATCGTAATCGGAAACGAACACCGCCATATCAAGCCCGGCCATATATTCAACGATGGCGTCCTCTGCCCTGCCGTTACCCGAAAAGCCCAGATTAATATGATCCATATTCAGCTTACGCGCAACGATGGAGGTATAGGCAATACCCGACCTTGAGGCGCATCCACCTTGGGTGATGGAGCTGCCGTAAAAGACTATGGGCTTTTCGCATCTGTATTTTGCTCCATCTCCGACTGTTGCCCCCTTAACGACACCGATATAAAGCTCGCTTACCTCGCCGTAAAGGGGAAAATTGACGGTAAGATACCTTGTTTCTCTGCTTTGGAAGCTTATTTCAGCCGCGTAGCCGTTTTTCATATTATAGGGAGCCTTGAATATACCGTAAAAACGCGAATCCCCCGAAAGCGGATCGTCCAGATACAGATCAAAGCCTGCCGACATCATAAGGGTGGCGTGGTACATTCTGCGGACGTGAGGCTCCTTTGCAAATATCACGACGCGGGCGGAATCCGTGGAAAAGCGCACCCTTCCGCCCGCCGTGCATTTGGATAGAGAAAGCACGGCATCGCTCGTTGCCGCCGCAACCTCCTCGGGCAGACGCTTGAAATGATCTCCGTTTTTTGCATCGTAAAGCCCGTAGATCCGAAAGGGCTCAGACTTAACGTTATAGAACTCAATATCCTCCGTATCAACGGAAGACGCCCCCGCCATCAGTGGATCGAGCTGCGAAATATCCGAAATCATTGACATATTCTTCTCCTTTATAAGAAAACAGCATCCTCCGGCGTCAGTAAAAACCGTCGCAGGAGGATGAAAGATCAAATATCCATAAGCTTTTGGGCGCGAATGTCCTTGCCCTTAAACGGAAATACGGCGTATTCTCCGAAAAGGCGCGAGGTAATTCTATCCGCATATTTTTCCCGCAGGGCGGCTCCGTCAAAATTGGTGTTGATAATAACGGGCTTTCCCTTAACGAGACGAGTGTTTATGAGATCGTAGAGGCAGGAAACGGAAAACTGGTTTATAGCCTCTGCTCCAAGATCGTCAATTATAAGCAGGTCAACGGAAAAATACTTGTCCGTAAGCTCCGATGCGGCGTATCCGTTGCGGAAGCGCTCGTTGGAAAAATCGTTGAACATAGCCTGCGCACCCGTATACAGCACGGTGCTACCGCCGTAAGCCACCTCCTTGGCTATGGCAGCGCAGATGTGAGTCTTTCCAAGACCCGTGCCGCCGATAAACAGAAGGCTTCTGCTTTCCGCAGGATCAAAGCCGGCTGCGTACTTTTTTGCCGCCTCCAGCACTTTTTCCATATGCGCTCTCGTCTCCGGGGTGTCATTATAATACTTCAGAGAAAAATTATCGAACCCACAGCGGCGGCAAAGCGTGCCAAGGCCGGATGCCTCCAGCTGCTTTTCCGCAAGGCGGCGCTTCAGGCAGATGCAGATGCCATTATCCGTATACCCCGTGTCGGAGCATTCCGCGCACTCGTAATGCACGTCCGCATCCTCTTCCTTGTAGCCAAGGCTCTCAAGTATCTCTATACGGCGAGCGCGAAGCTCCTCCGTTTCGCGGCGTATATCGGCAATTTTTGCCTCCTTATCCGCAGAGCGACCCGCCAGAAGCAAGCGCACTCCTATGCCCGAAAGGCGCTTCGTAATAGCCGCATATTCGGGAGAGCGCGAGCAAAGGGCATCGTTAAAGGCGTCCGCCTTTCTTTCCGCCAATGCGCGCTTCTCGTCGTATTCCTCGAGAATATTGGAATAAATATCTTTTCCGTAAGCCATATCACTTTTCTCCCAATCCGGCCATACTCCTGTTCAGAGCAGCACCGAAAAAGTCGTCTGTTTCGAAGCTTCCACGCACCTGCGAGGGGCTTTTTTTGCCGAGAGAGGCGTTTCGTGCCTCCTCGGGTGTCTTGATACCGTTTGCAAACCAATCCTCAAGAATGGTGTTACAATAAGGCACGCTTGCCTTTCCCGTTTTTGCCACAGTGCGGTCAAAGGCCTCCTTAATAAGATCCGTGCTGTGCTTTCTGTCGCATATCCAAAGGGTGAATATCTCGCTCTCTTTTTTGGTGAGGGCGCGGCCGCCGATACCGAATATTCGGCGAAGAACGCTGTCGGCAGAAGCAAGCTCCTCGCGGCGCATAAGCTCCTCCTCCAGCTGAGACGGCGTAAGCACTCCCTGTTCAACAAGTCCCGCCGCCATACGCTGAATATACGTAAGATTTCTCTTATCCTTCTCAGCGCAGTAGGCAAGGAGCATAAGTATGTATTCTCCGTCCAGATCAAGAGAGCGATGCATGGCGATCAAAACGTTGTTTTCCGACGAATTAAAGGTCTTGCCAAGGGTCTGCTGGCAAGCGTCGATCAAGGAAGCAAGGAGCTGATCCTCCCGCATCATTTGTGATATCTCGTTGGAGGTGTACTCGGGGGTAACGTCCCTTCTCAGCACGCGGACCTTCCGTACGCCCGATGCAACCTCCTCATTTTTATCTTCTTTTTCAGCAAATTTCGCCTGCAGAGCCGCGCTTTCCGTTTTCTTTTTCGGAGCTTTGCCCTTTCCGTCGGCGCTTATAAGTCCCGCACCGCGCAAGAATGACGCCGCAGACTCAAACTCCTTCTCGGTCATACCTGCTGCGGCAAGATCGGGCACGCCGTCCTCGGCGGCCGCGATCATTATCAACGCCTTCAGCTCGTCTGCATCCGCATCCGCAAGATGGCGCAGTATGTCCGCGGGAATGGACAGTGAGTACTCCCCGTATTTAACCTTGTATTTCTTCACCGATCTCCTCCGCGTTCTCCTGCTTTTGACTCTCGTTTCTCGCTATATTATAGCAAAGAGTCATAAGGGTATCTCCCAGATGCACGTTCTGCACCATAGCCTTTCCGGGAGCAAGCTCGATATTGGTAAAGTTCCAAATGCCCTTTACCCCGGCGCAAACAAGTCTGTCTGCGGTATCCTTTGCGGCTCCGCGGGGCACGGTAAGCACCGCAATATCCGGCTGTTCACGTTTGCAGTAATCCTCAAGCTCGTCCATATGCTTTATCTTAAATCCGCAGAACACCTTGCCGACTACGTTTTCATCCACGTCGAAAAGTGCAGTCACGCGAACGCCGCGTTTTTCAAATACGGGGCTGGAGGCAAGCGCCTTGCCAAGATTGCCCGTTCCCACGATTATGGCCCGATATCCCTTATCCACGCCAAGGATAGACGCGATATTCTCGTAAAGATAGGGCACGCTGTAGCCGTATCCCTGCTGGCCGAAGCCGCCAAAACAGTTAAGGTCCTGTCTGATCTGGGATGCGGTTGCCCCCATAAGTGCTGAAAGCTCCGTAGAGCTGGTTCGGTCCACGTGGGTGCGCCTTAATTCCGAAAGAAATCTGAAGTACCTTGGAAGTCGGTTTACAACAGCATCCGATATTGTTTTTTCTTCTTTTCTTGTATTGCGCGCCATGGCGAACCTCCGTTTTTTATCTTATCAGATATTGTTTGCCAGCTCTGCAAGCAGATACTCGGTATATTCTGCGCAGGTGGCGCCCTTGCACTCGTCTATTCTTACCTTTGCATCCTTGCCAGTGGTCTTTTCAAGGGCCGCGGCAAGAATATCCGCCTCGCTGATAAGGCAAACGTGGCGCAGAAGCATCTCCGCCGCCTTAATAACGCTCTGGGGATTTGCATAATGACCGATACCCTCCGCGATCATACGGGGTGCGGAACCGTGGATAGCCTCAAACATTGCGTATCTGTCGCCAACGTTGGAGCTTCCGCCCGTTCCTACGCCTCCCTGTATCTGTGCCGCCTCATCGGTGATAATATCGCCGTAAAGGTTGGGAAGGAGGAACACCTTGAACTTGGTTCTGATGTTCTCGTTTACAAGGTTAGCGGCCATAATATCGATATACCACTCCTCGGAGGTGATATCGGGGTACTCTGCCGCTATTTGATTTGCAATACGGGAGAACTTACCGTCGGTCTTTTTCATAATATTTGCCTTGGTAACGATGGCAACGTTATCCTTGCCGTTGTTCTTTGCAAACTCGAATGCCGCACGGGCAATACGCTCCGTTCCTGCATTGGTGGTAACCTTGAAATCGCAGGCAAGCTTGTCCTTGATCTCCACTCCGCGGCTTCCGAGCACGTACTCACCCTCGGTATTCTCGCGGAAGAAGGTCCAGTCGATACCCTTCTCGGGTACGGAAACGGGACGTACGTTTGCGTAAAGGTCAAGCTCGCGGCGCAGGGTCACGTTTGCGCTTTCCATATCGGGAGCGTCGGTGCCGCCCTTGGGAGTGGTGGTGGGTCCCTTAAGGATAACGTCGCAGGCCTTGATGGCCGCAAGCACGTCGTCGGGAACGGACTGTCCCTTTGCAATTCTGTTTTCAAGAGTGAGCCCCTCTATAACGCGCAGCTCTACCTTGCCGGAAGCTATCTTTTCCTTAAGCAAAAGCTCAAGCACCTTTTTTGCGCTTTCCATAATGATGGGTCCGATGCCGTCGCCGCCGATAAGACCGATGATGATCTTATCCTTCTTGGAGTAGTCAACGGCCCCCGCATCCTGCTCCATTCTCTCGGCTCTGGCGATCTGCTCTCTGAGTATAGTCTCGTACTTTTCAAGGCAAGCCTTGATCTCTGCTTCGTAATTGTTTTTCATTTCTTTCTCCGTTCAAAAATAATACAAAAATGGGTCATATCATACACCGACAAACTTCGACAGTCTGCCGATGGCTTATATGCAGGATTTCTTAAGAGTTTTGAACATGTTGTCGAAAACTTTTCGAAAACTCGCAAAAATCATCTTTAAAAGCTGCTTGCAATATGTTCAAATGTTCAAAACTTGTTGAAAACTTCGATATTAAAGGATTTTTCAGTCCGTGAAGGCGTTCAAAGAGGTGTCCGCTCTCATACCGGCGAGATAACGGTAGTATCCTGCGGCCGCCACCATAGCGGCGTTATCACCGCAGAGGGACACGGGCGGAACGTACAGCCTTGCGCCGCGTTTTTCGCACACCTCCGCAAGTGCGGTGCGCAAATGCGAGTTGGCGGCAACGCCTCCCGCAAGCACCAGCTTGCAGCATTTTGTTTTTGCTAGCACCTCGTCGGCACGCTTGGCGATACCGGCACACACTGCCGCGGTAAAGGAAGCGGCAAGGTCCGCCTTGTTTACCTCCTCGCCCTTCTGACGGGCGTTGTTTACGGCGTTGAGCGCAGCCGTTTTCAATCCCGAGAAGGAAAAATCAAGGGTGTCTCCGGCAATAGCGGGACTTGGGAATTTTATTGCCGTGGGATCTCCCTCGTACGCAAGCTTATCCATTGCGGCCCCGCCGGGATACGGCAGACCGATAACACGCGCCACCTTATCAAATGCCTCGCCCGCCGCATCGTCCCTTGTGGATGCAAGCTCGTTAAACTCAGTAAAGCTCTCGCCCATATATATGGCGGTATGCCCGCCGGAAACCGCAAGGGCTGCAAAGGGGGGCTTCGGCGCGTCATCGAGAAGAGATACGGCGCACAAATGCGCGTGAACGTGCTCCACGGGCACGAGAGGAATGCCGTGTGAATAAGCAAGACATTTTGCAAAATTCACACCCACGAGAAGGGCACCGATAAGTCCCGGCGAGGAGGTTACGGCAATAGCGTCGATATCCTTTATCGTGCACCCCGCATCGGAAAGCGCGGTACTGCACACCTCGGAGATTTTTTCTATATGAGCTCGCCCCGCAAGCTCAGGCACAACTCCGCCCCAAAGGCGGTGCATTTCTATTTGCGATGCGACGGTATTTGAAAGAATACGCAGGCTTCCGTTTTCCGCCTCAACCACCGCCGCGGCGGTCTCGTCGCAAGAGGATTCTATACCAAGGATCTTCATTTTACACTTCCGTAAATTCAAGCACGTACAGCGCGGCATCCTCCCGCGGAGACGTGTAGTAGTTTTTTCTTATACCGCAGGGCTTGAAGCCGGCTGAGGAATAAAGGGCGATGGCACCTTCGTTTGACACGCGCACCTCGAGAAAGACGCTTTTTGCGCCGTTTTCCCGAAGAAGCTTCAGCAAATGCGAGAGCATGGCGCGACCGATGCCTCGGCGACGCGCCTCGGGATGCACGGCAATATCGAGGATATCGGCGGTATCGAAGGCAAGACTTGCGGCGGCAAATCCCATTTTTCCGCCGTCTGCGGCCACAACGTAATTCTGCTCGGCACGCAGGGTGCTTTCCACAGCCTCCCTGCTCCAAGGGTCTGCAAAGCAGAGCTTGCACACCTCCGCAATACTGTCGGCAACGGCGCAGTCGTAGCCGTAACGCCTTATCTCAATATCCGAGAGATCCGTCAAGGCTGTCGTCATTTTCTATCCATTCCGAAACGTTGTAGACCGTATATCTGTCCTTTGTCTCGCGCACGTACACCTTTTCAATTCCCGCGTTGATGACCAGCCTCTTGCACATCATGCAGCTGGTGGTGCCGCCAACGATCTCGCCCGTGGCGGGATCGGTACAGCACATATAAAGTGTAGCGCCTATCATTTGGTCTCTGGGCGCGGCAATTATGGCGTTTGCCTCGCTATGTACGGAGCGGCAAAGCTCGTATCTTTCGCCGCGGGGAACGTTCATCTTATCGCGATAGCAGTTGCCGAGATCGCTGCAGTTTTTTCTGCCTCTGGGTGCGCCGTTATAGCCGGTGGAAACTATGCTGTCGTTTTTTACGATGATGGAGCCGTAATGCTTGCGCAGGCAAGTGCTGCGCTCGCTTACCGTTTGGGCGATATCAAGGTAGTAATTGTGCTTTGAAACTCTTTCCATGGTTCAAAGTCCTTTCACGAATTCTTTCAGCATTTCCGTAAATGCGGGACCTACCTCGCTGTGCTTTGTGCCCGCGTAAAGATTGGCCTCCAAAAAGCCGAGCTTGGAGCCAAGGTCAAAGCGCCTGCCCTCAAACTCCAGTCCCGTCATACCGTAGCGGCGCGCATATTCCGCCATAGCGTCGGTCAGCTGTATCTCGCCGCCGGCTCCGGGATGTGTATTGTCCAGAATATCGAATATCTCGGGGGTAAGAAGCACTCTGCCAAGTATGGCAAGATCGGTAAACTCCTCGCCGGGCTGCGGTTTTTCGATCATATCGGTAACGTAGTACTCGTTGGTGCTTCCGGGTATAGGCTCCGCCTTCATAGAGCAGAATTTACGCAGCTGCTCCTTGGTAACGGTCTTCAATCCAACGACCGGCCTGCCGTATTTTTCAAAGCTGTCGGCCAACTGTCTGCACACGGGTATTTCGGAAAAGATCATATCATCGCCGTACAGGATGGCGAAGGGATCGTTGCCAACGAAGCTGCGCGCACAGGAAATGGCGTGGCCAAGTCCCTTTTTTTCCTTCTGTCTGGTAAAGAATATATTGCCGCGGCTGATCTCACCGTGGATAAGCTCCACCTCGTCGCCTCTCCCCTTTGCGGTAAGGACCGCATCGTATTCGGGAGAATAGTCGAAATAATCCTCGATGGCATCCTTATCCCTGCCGGTGATTATAAGGACCTCGGTCATTCCGCTGTCGATAGCCTCGTTTACCATATAGCTGATAGCGGGCCTGTCCACGATGGGAAACATCTCCTTGGGAACGCAGCGGGAAATGGGAAGCATACGCGTGCCAAGCCCCGCGGCGGGTATTACTGCCTTTTTTACTTTTTGCATTCGTTTCTCCTTTGCGCTTACGGCGGCAGATCCGCCTTCACGGGTAAAGGGCGCAATCCAGCACCATACACATAATTATATATTATACTTTATTATTGCAGGATTGCAAGCATTTTTTAAATATATATTGTTTTTTTGGCAATTTTGAGCTAATATTAATACATAGTACACCATTTTCCCGGAGGCAATATGTCCATTCTCAATCTCAACCGTTCCATTTCCCTCGGCGGACGGATGCTGGACCCAAGCGAGCCCACGCAGCCGATAATAGCTCTGCCCAGAGGCAAGCAGGCGCTTCCCGTGCGTCCCACCGCAGCCCCACTTGAACGCGTCACCCCCGAGGCGGTAGGCGTTCCCTCCTCTCTCGTGGAGGAATTTGCGGCACTGCTTGAAGCAAACGACGAAATAAATGCCCACAGCCTTCTGCTTTTACGAAACGGAAGGGTGTTCTTTGAGCATTCCTTCGGGGACAGAGATATCAGATGTCCGGGATATGTTTTTTCCTGCTCCAAGAGCTTTGTTTCCATTGCCGTAGGCATGCTTTGGGACGAAGGAAAGCTTGATCTTAACGAGGATATCGAATCCATATTTCCGGACAAGGTCGGCCGACTTGCAAGGCTGTCGCCGCGTACGGTAACGGTATCCGACCTGCTTACCATGACCAGCGGAGCATCCTTTAACGAGGCGGAAAGTATGTGTACCGAGGAATGGATAAGGGAATTCATTACCTCCGCCGCCATCGGAGAAAACGGACGCGAGTTCTTTTACAACAGCATGAACACCTATATGCTTGCAGCCATTGCAGTCAAAAAAAGCGGCACCGACCTTAGCGAGTTTCTGAAGCAAAGGCTGTTCGAGCCTCTCTCCATCACCGACGTGTTCTGGGAAAAAGGCCCGGAAGGGATAGAAAAAGGCGGCTGGGGACTTTATATACGCCCTGAGGATATGGCCAAAGTGGGCATAATGCTTCAAAACGGAGGAACGTACCGGGGAAAACGCATACTTTCCGAGGAGTACGTAAAAAAAGCCACCTCAAGCCACGCAAGAGCCCCCGAAAGCTTCGGAGATTTCAATTACGGCTACCAGATCTGGGTGGGAAGAAGCAGAGACACCTTTCTGTTCAACGGTATGCTGGGTCAGAATATGTACGCAGACAGGGAAAACGGCATTATTTGCGTTGTATACGCGGGAAACACGGATTCCTTCCAGCAATCCGAGGTTTTCGGATATATCAAACGGTATTTGAGCCGTGATTTTCCCGACACACTGCCGCCTTCCCCCGAATACAAGCACCTTATGGAACGCTTCGGAAAGCTGCCGCCAAGCTTTCTGTCCAAACTGAAGAGCTTCATCTTTTCCAAGAAAACGGAGATACCGCCCCAATGCGCAGCGCTTGACGGCACCGTATACCGAGCCGAAAAAAGCGGCTCCGTGGGTTTTTTCCCTTTCGTGATGCAAACGGTTTTCAACAATTACGCCACGGGCATCAGAGAAATATCCTTTGCGATAAAGGAGGATACGTTTTTCCTGATCTACAAGGAGCGTGAAACGACATTCACCATTCCCGTTGGCTTTGAAAAACCGGAGCAGTGCACGGCGGATATAAACGGAGACGCGTTCCTGATCTCCTGCAGGGGTAGAATGGGCACCGATATGCGCGGCAGGACGACGCTGGAGATAAAATGCGAATTTCTTGAGCTTCCGACCACACGGCTTATCACCTTTACCTTCACCCATCACGGCGCGGAAATGAAGCAAAGCGAGCTTCCGGGAAAGAAGCTTATCGGCTCCATCCTGCGCTCACAATCCGATGAAAGACCGGACAACGTGATCCTTTCCACGCTGCTCGAAAAGGCCGGAAGCGATACCTTTGAAAATAAATTCACCCAGCTTTTTGAGCCCACCGTTACCCTAAAAAGAATCGGAAAATAACAAAAGCGTGTCTATCGCCTGCAGATCCGTCGGCGGAAGACACGCTTTTTCTTTGCCGTTTTATTTTTTCTTTCGGGCGGCCCTTTTCCCTCTTCGAACGCTACTCATACGGTTACGAACACGCTTTCTTTGGGGCTGATCCTCAAATACGGTGTAATCCCGCTCGAAAAGTATGTCCGATATCTGCAGGCGCAGCTGCTCGTCATTAAGATTTGACAGAAGATAGTCGGTAATGAACTTCCGTGATTTCTGAGCGTATTTGGGGAAGGAATTGTTTTTTAACATCAAGGACAGCTCTCGCTTCCACAAAAGCCTGAGCTTGTACGCAGCACTCACCTTTGGACCGGGAGCAGCGGGACGGAGCTCCGTGAGCGAGTAGCCGTTTTCTCCCTCGATTACGGTTATTATGCCCCAATAATCGGGAACGTGCTCCGCTATCTTGGTGTGCGTTCCGCCCACCACCGCATAGCAAAGATCGCAATACCTGTCATAATTAACGACCTGCCTTGAAAGACGGGCATAGGTATCCGCGTCGCTTTTGATCTCAAAACCGACGGTAGCATCGGGAAGCACGGCGTAAACGTCGGCCCTGCAATCCCCTATGTAAAGCTCCTCGAAGGTCCGCACCTTGCCGTGCCTTTCGTCAAGAAAGTCAAAAAGCAGGGGGCGGATATCTGCATCCTTAAGTTTCATACTAAAATTATAACACAAGTCCCGTTCTTTTGCAAGACGGGACTTGTGTTTCGCATAATATTAGACGTTCATTTAACGCAATTCCGGAAAGCCGCTCGACGTATTATCACAATCATCTAATTCGCATTTTCCCCTATCATCCGCTTTTTTTCATTGGTTTTATGACTAAAACATTTTTTAAGTGCGGTTGAATAATAGGAAACCTAAGGTTGCCGAGATGCATTAAAAATATCGACCTTAGATAGTTTTCTTATTTGTGTGACAAAAAACGAGCATCCTATTTGCTAAGTTCGTTGCGCAAAAAAGCAAGCAGCTTTTTCTCCTCCCTCGATACCTTTACCTGAGAAAGGCCGAGTATCTCCGCGGTTTTCTGCTGTGAAAGCTCTCTGTCGTAGCGAAGGCTGAGTATACTTTTCCACATAGGAGAAAGCTTTTTTATTGCACCGCTCAGTGCCATGCGCTCGACGAGCATATCGGCCTCATTATCATCTCTTGCGAGAATATCCTCGAGGCATCCGTCGTCCTCCTCGTGAGAAAGCGGTTCCGAAAGAGACACAAGTGGGCTTACCGCATCCAGTGCCTCGGCAGCCTCCCTTACGTCCACTCCGCAATTTTCGGCTATCTCCGAAAGTCTCGGCTCCCTACCGTAAGTACTGCAAAGGCGCTCTCTTTCACGCAAAAGAACGGCACCGAGGCGCTTTGTGTCCCGCGATACCTTGACCTGCCCGTTGTCTCGCAGGTAACGCTTTATCTCTCCTATTATCAGCGGCACCGCATAGGTGGAAAACGCACACCCTCTCTCGGCATCGAAGGACCTGGCCGCCTTAAGGAGACCGATGCAGCCAAGCTGCATCAGATCCTCCTGTTCCGTCCCCCTGCCCGCAAAGCGAAGCGCGGCGCTCCGCACGAGCCCCATATTGTTTTCCACAAGCTCTGTGCAAGCATCATCGTCGCCCGAAGCGGCAAGTATGGCAAGCTCCGTATTATCCTTGTAAGCGTATTTACCCTCGCTCACCCTGCACGTCCTCCGTGGGAGATAGCTTTTTTATCAACGTAACGCTGGTGCCCTTTCCCGGTTGAGAGCGAACCTTCACAGTGTCGGTAAAGCTTTGCATAACGGCAAAGCCCATTCCGCTCCGCTCGCCCGTGCCGTCGGTGGTGAAAAGCGGCTCCATAGCCTTTTGCACGTTCTCTATTCCCCTACCCTTGTCCCGTATCTCCACCTAAAGACTGCGGTCCGAATATGCGCGAATGCTTATGTAAAGCACACCGCCCTCGCACCCGTATCCGTGGACCACGGAATTGGTAACAGCCTCCGACACGGCGCACCTGAGGTCAGCCAGCTCCTCCACCGTGGGGTCTAATCTGGCGGCAAATGTCCCCACGACACCACGGGCGGTACCCTCGTTTTCCGATACTGCCGGCATCTTGATCTTCATCTCGTTCACAAGGGTGCGGCTCACCCTTTTATTCTTTTCTCTTTTGATTCCTGCCTGTTCCATTTTTCACTATGCCCTTTCCTCAAATTCAAACAGCTTATCCGCCCCCGCAAGCTCCAGGATACGTCTGGTTCTTTTGCTGCATCCCATAAGCCGTAATTCGCACCCCAGCTCCGTTGCCCTCTTGTATCTGCCCAAAAGCAAGCCAAGTCCCGAGCTGTCCATAAAATCGATCTCCGTAAGATCAAGAACAAGCACCTCCGGTCTTGCCGAGTAAAGCTCGCTGTCTATCCGTTCGCGCAGGGAGCGCGCGCTGTGATGATCTATCTCCCCCCTTGGAGATATAATAAGCCTCTGTCCGTCAGATGTAACCACTATACGTGAGTTTCCCATCCCCGATTTTCCGTCCTTTCCTATAATTTTCGAACCGTTTTTTACGGTCTTGACCACATCATAGCACAGCGCGGAAGTCGTTTTTTGTCACAGCGTAGCACCAATGGAAAATATACCGAAAAAAACCTTTGGCAAAGGCAAATAAATAGGCGTTAGTCATTGATTTTTTTGTGGTTTTGTAGTATGATAATGTAGTATAGCTTTAATTGTAAGGAGAAAGACATGCCCTTCACCACCAAGTGCGGCTTTATACGCTTTTTCAGTCTTCTGTGCACGTTCGTTATTCTTTTTTCGGTCTTCGGGGATATTTCTCCCGTAAACGCTGCAGAGGCCTCCGATATAACATCCTCTTCAAACGTGGTAACGGAGGGTTTTTATAATCCTCCCGTGGTTCTTGACGGCAACTACCGCGATTACACCAACGCATATAACGGTGCTACCGTTACCGCCTCAAATGACAGCGGCATTGCGTATCTGTATTTCATTTTCGAGACCGTCCCTCCGGAATTTACCGTAGAGGACACAGCCACCGGCGAAAAGCGAAGCTTCAGCGCAAACGGAATGATCCACGTTGTCCTCGACCTCAAAAAGGCTTTCGGCTACGTACCCAAGGCGATTAAGGCAGTGCTTGATTTTCACATTGCAGTAAGCGAGATATACCTCTTTTCCGAGGGTACGCTTCCCTCGTGGGTACAAACGTGGGAAGCTCCTCTTACCGAATCCGATATGCTGCTTCTCGTTTCCCACAGCGACGATGATCAGCTTTTCTTTGCCGGTGTGCTCCCCCTTTACGCGGGTCAGCTGGGAATGAAGGTACAGGTTGCCTACCTTACCAATCACAACGACGTTGCCAACCGCCGCCACGAGCTGCTTGACGGTCTTTGGCATACGGGCGTGAGAAACTACCCCATCATTGCAGAGTTCCCCGATCTTTACAGCGAATCCTATGACGAGGCCCTCAGTGTGTACGGCAACGCAGGATACGCCAAAAAGGATTTCACGGACTTTGTATCCAAGCTTATTCAAGATACCCGTCCGCTCGTGGTAGTGACCCACGATACCGAGGGCGAATACGGCCACGGCACACACATACTTTGCACTGCCTCCGTTATCGAGGCCTCCGAGACCTGCACTACCCCCACGGGCTACGGCGAGATAGAAGGAAAATGGTACGTTGCCAAGATATATCTCCACCTTTACAAAGACAATAAGCTTACCCTCGATCTGGACAAGCCGCTTTCCGCCTTTGACGGAAAGACCGCCTTTGCCGTCTCTCAGGAAGCCTTCAGATTCCACGTTTCCCAGCATTGGACGTGGTTTTACGATTGGATATACGGCGGTTCCACCCCCATTACAAAGGCAAGCGAGATAGCGACCCACAACCCCATGGAATACGGTCTGTATTCTTCCGCCGTGGGATTTGACAAGGAATGCAACGATTTCTTTGAAAATCTGGAAACAATAAGTGAAAGAGACGAAAGACTTGAGGCGGAAAGCAAAGCCGCAGTTGAGGCCAGCATATCCGCAGAGGAAGCCTCCAAAGCGGCGGAAGAATCCGCACGGCTGGAAAGCGAGAGCATTGCCGAGAGCGTTGCACAGAGCATTGCCGATTCCGAGAGACTGGATAAGGAATCCCGCGAAAAGGCGGATTCCGAGGCCGAAAGCCGCGCAGCAGAGGCAGCAAGAGACGACGGCTCCGACAAGTTTGCTGCCGTTGCCGTGCTTGCCGCCGCAATGGTGTGCGTATGCATCCTCCTTGTGATACAATTCAGAAAGCGTTGAGGAACAAGCTATGAGATTTGATCAGAACGGAATTACCGTCGTAGTTCCCTCCTACAAGCCGGACGACAAGCTGCTTTCCACCGTTTCGGGAATACTTGATGCCGGCTTTACCGACGTTTGCGTCGTTGACGACGGAGGCGGAAAGGACTACAACCACATATTTGATAAGGTGCGGGAAATGCCGAACTGCACCGTACTCGTTCACGAGGTCAACCGCGGAAAGGGTGCTGCACTGAAGACCGCCTTCGCCTACATAGCGAAAAACCGTCCGGATCGTCTGGGCGTGGTTACCGCTGACGGCGACGGGCAGCATCTTCCCAAGGACATTCTTGCCTGTGCAAGGGAAATGTGCGAGCAGGAATGTGCCATACTGGGAAGCCGCGACTTTTCGCAGGCTCACGTGCCCGCAAGAAGCCGTATGGGCAACCGAATTACCTCATTCGTATTTCTTGCCTTCTGCGGATTGCGCATAACCGATACCCAAACGGGGCTCCGCGCACTTCCCGCACGCTTCCTTCCCGAGCTTGCGAGCATAAAAGGCGACAGATACGAATATGAAACGAATATGCTCCTTGAAGCCAAGCGCATGGGAATGAAAATGAAGGAGCATACCATAGAAACGGTGTATATCGACAACAACTCCGCATCCCACTTCAATGCGGTGCGCGACAGCATCCGTATCTATTCCCTTATCCTCAAATACGTTTTCTCCTCCGCATGCGCCACCATCACCGACCTGCTTGTGTTCTACCTTTTCATCAAGCTTTTCGGCGCACAGCTGGGCACGGCGGCAGTTCTTACGGCAACGGTGGTTGCCCGCGTTATCTCCTCCCTTGTTAACTACACGGTAAATCGCAACGTTGTATTCGGCGGCGGCAAGAACGAGGGACTTACCATCCTCCGCTACTATGCCCTTGCCATCCCCGTTATGCTTTGCTCCGCAGGATGCGTTTCCCTCCTCGGGGCACTGTTCGGCACCAAGTTCCCCGTCCTTATCACCCTCATAAAGATGGTGGTGGACACGGTCCTGTTCCTCGTTACCTTCCGCGTTCAGAGAGAATGGGTATTCCGCAAAAAATAATCCACTTTACCGAAAGGATCGGATAAATGAATCCCAACGAAAACCGCAACAATCCGCAGGCAAGACCCGCAGGGTCCCGAGTGCCTGCAAAGAACGACACCCAAAGCCGTCCGAATGCAGCACAGCAGAACGGCGGCATAATAATGCCCTCATACCCTCCTCGCACGGGAAAAAGCGGCACACGCATCCGCAGCGACGTTATTAAGGAGCGTGCCGCGGAGAGAGCACGCCGCCACCGCAAGCAAAGCGGCGTTCGGGTGTTCTTCAAGGTGCTTGGAAAATGCTTCGTTGCCCTGCTTGTAGTCGTATGCGTTGTCGTGGGCGGAGTGCTTGCGGCGGTAAACACCGTTGCAAAGGGTCCAAGCCCAACGATGCGCGACCAGCTGGTGCTCATGGCAATGCAGGCAAGTGCCACCAAATGGGTGCCGGGGCTGTTCCTTGACAACGAGACCGTACAGGCCATAGTTGACGCAAGCCACGTTGTACGCACCGACGTTACCCCCATCGACTCCTTTACCGAAACAAACAAGGGAAATATCGGCGGAAAGACCGAGGAGGAGATCGAGTGGGTGGACGGTATATATTACACCACCATCAGCGGTCCTACCTACCGCGCTTACGTTATGCTCATTAAGGATCCCGGCCGCGTTTACGTGGGAACCACGGATTTTTCCACCGGCGCGGGCATTCGTATCTATGAGATAGCCGAAAGAGAGAAAGCCGTTGCCGCCATCAATGCGGGAGAATACCACGATAACGGCGGTCAGGGCATCGGCGACCTGCCCATAGGTCTTACCTACTCCAAGGGCGTTGAGGTACATTCCGACTGGTATTGGGACCGCACCTTTATCGGCATCAATAAGGACAACAAGCTCGTTGTCAAGGAAGGCATCACGCCCCAGGAGGGACGCGACCTTGCCATCCGCGACGGCGTATGCTTCCAATGGGGCAACGTGCTTATAACCAACGACGGCACCAACGTTACCACCCATTACGCGGACAGCAACACGGGCACGGCACAGCGCACCGCCATCGGACAGCGTCAGGACGGGACCATTATTATGGTAGTTACGGACGGACGCTCCGCATCCAGCCTCGGCGCAACGCATAACGACATTATCGACGTAATGCGCGAGTTCGGTGCCGTTACCGCAGGTATGCTTGACGGCGGCTCCAGCTCCATGATGTATTACAGAGATTATTGGGATATTCTCGGCATTGACTTTAACAGCCTCGACGAATATCAGCGTCTTGGCATCGTTAACAAGTACAAGGCATTCACCAATCCCCGAAAGATGCCCACCTACTTTATAGTGGCACCTGCCACCAACGCAGACTGACGGGAGGCAACGAAATGAATAACACCCGCAGAAATATACGTGCCGAGCAAAGACTTGCGGCACAGCAATCCGCACCCCGCCGCTTCCCCGTTTTTTGGGTATGCTTACTGCTGTTCGTGCTTATTTCCGTTTTTGCAATAAGCAACGTACTGAAAAACGTTACCGCCTTTCTCGAGGAATACGAGAGCGTACAGCCCAAATACGTTGAAGCAGAGGTGTTCGACACCTACTTCAAGCGCATCGACTACGATCTTCTGTTGAAGGCCGCGGATCGAGGAGACGGCTCCGACCTTACGGAATTTGAAAGCAAGGAAGACCTTATCACTTACCTTAAGTCCATGTACGCAGGCAAGGATATCACTTATTACAGTATCTCCACCGGTGCCGCCGACACGGCCACCGTAAGCCTTGATATAAAAAACCTTGGCAAGTATTTTGTGGATCAGTTCAACTCCCGCGGCGATATCAAGTACATCGTCAAGGCAGGAGAGGACAAGATAGCCGAATTCACCCTCGTCCACTCCGAAAGCGAGGCAAAAAAGAGCAAGAGCGGCTTCAAGCAGTACGAGCTTGGGGATATCGAGCTGTTCTTCTTCCCCCACGAGAGCGTTACCGTTAAGCTGCCGAAAAGCTCCACCCTCACCGTAAACGGCATCAAGGTATCTGAAAAATACCGCCTTGCCGACGTTTACGAGGAGGACGAAAACAACAAGCGTCTGCCCGACGGCATCGAGGGAATAGTGTACGTTGCCTACACGGTGGATAAGCTCTATCTTAAGCCCGAGCTCGCCGTTACCGACAAGGACGGCAAGAGCATTGAGCTTGAGTATATCGAAAACGACAACTACTACTCCGCAGGCTTCCTTTACGACGACAGCCTTGCGGCGCAGTACTCCGCCTACGTTATAAACGCCATTGAAAACTACGCCGCCTATATGCAGATGGACGGCGCAAGAGCCGATTTTATCGACTATTACGACACGGACTCCGACCTTTGGAAGAACATTATAAGCACGGAAAACTACTTTGTGCTTGACCACAGCAGCTACAGCTTCAAGGATCAGAAGGCAACGGAATTCTACCGCTATAACGACGACATGTTCAGCTGCCGCGTATCCATGACCCATCTCCTGCACCGCTGGGCACGCGAGGACTACGTCGACTATATCGATATGACTCTGTTTTTGCGCAACGTTAACGGCAAATATCTCATATTCGACAGCTTTGCCCATGAATAAGGAGGAGCTATGTTGGCTTTGACCTCTTTTATCGACAAGATATACGATATGGACTTTGCAGTCCTTGACTTCATTGCCGAAAATCTCCGCAGCGGCTTTCTTACGGTGCTGATGTCCTTTTTCAGCTTTCTCGGCGACGGCGGCTGGTTCTGGATCGCCTGTGCGGTAGTTATGCTCTTTTTCAAGAGAACGAGAAAAACGGGGCTTATGATGGGGCTTGCCCTTGTGTGCGGACTTGTGCTGTGCAACCTGACCCTGAAGCCCTTGGTTGCCCGCGTACGTCCCTACGATCTGCGCCCCGTGGAGAATATGATAACCGAGCCGATGCACGATTTTTCGTTCCCCTCGGGACACACCATTGCGTCATTTGAGGCGGCGATCGTGCTGCTTATCCGCGACAAGCGCTTCGGCATACCCGCAACGGTGCTTGCCTCACTTATCGCATTCTCCCGCCTTTATCTGTACGTTCACTACCCCACCGACGTTATCGCGTCCATCGTTCTCGGCTCCCTGCTTGCGGTATTTGCCGTTTGGGCAGTAAATAAGCTTTATGCGAGGTTTGAGAAATGACAGCAGAACAAAGAATTAAAAACCTTTCCGTTCCCGCAGGACCCGTTGACGTGGTGCTGGACACCGATACCTATAACGAGATAGACGACCAGTTTGCTCTTGCGTATCTGCTCCGCTCCACCGAAAAGCTCAACACTAAGGCGATCTACGCCGCCCCATTCTTCAATCAGCATTCCGAGGGTCCCGCCGACGGAATGGAGAGAAGCTACGAGGAGATAAAAAAGATCCTCACCCTTATGGGAGAGGAATACCCCGTATTCAAGGGCAGCGACAGATATCTTGAAAACGAGAGCTCACCCGTGCCCTCCCCTGCCGCAACCGATCTGATAAGCAGAGCAAAGCAGTATAGCCCCGATGCCCCGCTGTACGTGGTTGCCATCGGAGCCATTACCAACGTGGCGTCCGCCCTGCTGATGGCACCCGAGATCGCCGATAACGTGGTTATCGTGTGGCTGGGCGGTAACGGCAGACACTACCATAACACAAACGAATTCAACATGAAGCAGGATATTGCCGCCGCAAGAGTTGTCATGCAAAGCGGCGCGCCCTTCGTCCAGCTCCCCTGCATGGGCGTGGTAAGCTCCTTTACCGTTTCCGCACCGGAGCTTGAATATTGGCTGAAGGGCAAAAATCCCCTTGCCGATTACCTTGCCGCAAACACCATAAACGAGGCAAACGCCTACGCAAAGGGAAAGCCCTGGACCCGCGTTATCTGGGACGTTACCGCCGTTGCTTGGTTACTGAACGACCGCGACCGCTTTATGCTCTCCCGCATAGAAAAGACCCGCCTCCCCAACTACGAGCATATCTACGAGGATGACACGGGCACAGATATGCGCTACGTCTACCATATATGGCGCGACGGACTGATGGAGGATCTGATAAAGAAGCTTTTGAAATAACGTATAACAAACGGCGTGTTCTCCGTGTAGGAGAACACGCCGTTTGTCTTTTTGTGCAACTCATATTTTTTTTGCGGCGCGGACGTATATTGCACCGACGGCATAGCCGAGAACGCCGTACACCGCGAGGATAACGTACTCAAGGATTATTGTGGGGAGCTGGCTTTGGAGGGCGTTGCGACCAGCGCTTTGGAGGAACGGCAGGGTGCTTCCCGTGAAGATTATCAGCATAGAGCTGAGGGTGAGCATCACAGAGCACCACGCAACGGAGCTGAGAGCCGCGGAGATGCGGTTTTTTTCTCTTCTGCGGGCGATAGCACAAACGCCAAGGCAGATCAATACCGCCAAAAGAACGCGCACAATGCCGGAAATTGCATCGGCAAGAAGCGCGGCGGAATTTGCCGTCATAAGGGTGGAAAGAGTCTGGGAGCTATACTGAAACGCCGCAACGATAATGGGAAGCATCGAGCTTGACATCATTGCCGCAAAAAACAGCAGCGCAGATACAGCGGCAAGCGCAGTCTTTCGGCGGCTGATACAATCCGCAATAGCTGCCACCCCCGTAAACTGCCACACTATCGCAAGCACGGACATAGTGTAATACAACACGTGAGGCAGAATAGTGCCGGAAAAGCGCACGTTGGTGGAAACCGACTGCAAAAGCATATTCATTGCGGTGGAGTTAAGCACGTTCAGAAGAAACACACCCACGTAAGTAGCGATTATGAACAGCAGATATTTTTTGCCGTTAACTTTATTATCACAAGCAGAATTGATATCCATATTCCGATCCTTTTTGTTTGATAAATCATTTTAACATATATATGTGAAAAACAAAAGTCTTTTTGCAAATATTTCCCCACTTTCGGTAATATATTTTACTATGCCCACCGAAAGGAGAACAAAATGGAAAGACCCGATTTCCGCCCAAAGGCGCTGGATCATAACGCACTGAACTCTTACCTGCAGGAATTGACCGATAATTACCCCTTTCTCAATATTGAATATCTCGGCGACACAATAATGGGTCGCCCAATATGTGCCGCCGTGTTCGGCCGCGGAAAAACAGAGTATCTGTATATAAGCGGACACCACGGCTCCGAATGGATAACGGGGCTGTGCCTTTTACGCTTTCTGTACGAGCTGTGCGAGGCCCACAGAGCAAAGCGGCGCATCCACGGCACCGACACGGATTATATAATGCGCGAAAAGCGGCTTGTGGTGGTGCCGCTGCTGAACGTGGACGGAGCGGAGCTGCAGCAGCACGGCATAGAGGAGAATAATCCGCTAAAAGAACGCATCCTGCGTATGAACGGCGAAAGCACCGACTTTACCCATTGGCAGGCAAATATCCGCGGTGTGGACCTTAACCACAATTATAACGCAGGCTGGATAGAATACAAGGCAATAGAAGCGGAAAACGGAATTGAAAACGGTGCCCCCACGAAATACAGCGGACCAAGCCCCGAATCGGAGCCCGAATGTGCCGCAGTTTGCAATTACCTGCGCAACCACAACGTTCGCTCCCTTATATCCCTGCATACACAGGGCGAGGAGATATACTTCTCCTCCCTGCAAAGCTGTCCCGTAGGTGCGCGCTCCGTGGCAAACCGAATGGCGCAGATGACGGGCTACAAGATCAGCGCCCCCTCGGGAAGCGCCGCCTACGGCGGGCGTATAGATTGGTTCATTGCCGAATACGACCGCCCCGCCTTCACCCTTGAATGCGGAAAAGGCGAAAATCCCCTGCCATTATCCGACGAAGCAAGGATCTACTTCAAGTTAAGAAAGCTGCTGTTTACCTTCCCGCTGATGGTGTAACGATCATTATACCCGTATAGAGGGGAAAAGATTGTATAGACCCGCGCGTTATTCGTTAAGGCTCCCTCA